>DATAOY010000017.1:0-11418 GCA_036265495.1 Nocardioides sp.
GAGGGCATCCACACCGTGGGTGAGCTCATCAGCCGCTCGGAGCAGGACCTGCTCGACATCCGCAACTTCGGCGCCAAGTCGATCGACGAGGTCAAGGCGAAGCTGCACGAGATGGGTCTGTCGCTCAAGGACAGCGCCCCCGGCTTCGACCCGCAGGCCGCCCTTGCGGCGTACGGCGACGACGACGACGACGCGTTCATCGAGGACGAGTCGTACTGACACCGGGCGCTCCGCGCCCGAGGTCACGACGACGAGGACCGCCGCAGCGAGCGCGCTCGCAAGGCGACCTGACTCCAGCCCCCAGCACCATCTACTCCGGTACCTGACACGGCCGGGGAGAATCGAGAGAGAGCCATGCCCAAGCCCAAGAAGGGCCCCCGCCTCGGCGGCAGCCCGGCGCACCAGCGGCTGATCGTGTCCAACCTGGCCACCCAGCTGTTCGAGCACGGCCGGATCACCACCACCGAGACCAAGGCGCGCATCCTGCGCCCGGTCGCGGAGAAGCTGATCACCAAGGCCAAGCGGGGTGACCTCCACAACCGCCGCGAGGTGCTCAAGACCGTCCGTGACAAGTCGGTCGTGCACGAGCTGTTCACCGAGATCGCCCCGCGGTTCGCAGAGCGCCCGGGCGGCTACACCCGGATCACCAAGATCGGTCCCCGCAAGGGCGACAACGCCCCGATGGCGGTGATCGAGCTGGTGACCGAGGCCTACGAGCCGAAGGCTCAGACGGCCGAGAAGTCGACCACGAAGAAGTCGGCGGCCAAGAAGTCGACCGCCAAGAAGTCCCCGGATCCGGTGGTGGCCGAGGAGACCCCGGCCGAGGAGGCCTCGGTCGAGGAGGCCCCGGTCGAGGAGGCCTCGGTCGAGGAGGCCTCGGTCGAGGAGACCCCGGCCGAGGCGGACGAGGCGACCGATGGGGCCACCGACGAGGCGACCGAGGAGCCCGAGCCGGAGGAGTCCGAGAAGGCCTGATCGACCCGCATCATCCGAGTCGTCCGCCTGGCAGGGTGCTCTAGCACCCGCTCAGGCGGACGACTCGATTTCAGGGGTGCGCCGGGTGGCGACCTCGACCAGCCAGCACGCCAGCGCGCCGAGGACGAAGGGCGCGACGTAGAGCATCGCCACGACCGTCCAGTGGTAGGAGTGCAGGTCGAGCGCGACGTGCTCCCGCCACCAGACCCAGTGCAGCTGCAGCTCGCGCAGGACCGCGGCGACGACCGGCGCCACCACGAGCCCAGCCACCCACGCCCGACCGCGGCGCCGGGCGACGCCCCAGGCCAGGGGGACCAGGACCGCGACGACGAGCAGCTCGGCCCAGGTGTAGACCCGGATCGAGGTCGGGCCCGCCCGGCCGTCGTCCCAGACGTAGGTCGAGAAGAGCTGGTACAGCCCCCAGAGGTACGTCCCGGTGGCCAGGGCCAGGAGCGCGGCGGCGCTGCCACGGCCGGGGCTACGGGCGGTCACCAGGAGCGCGACCGCATAGGGGACGCACAGCAGCATCGCCTCGACCAGGTTGACCAGCCACCCCCGGTCGGCGACGAACGCCCAACCGACGACCTGCGCCACGAGGTGCGGGAAGGCCCAGTGCCGGTAGGCGACCCAGCCGACGACCACGACGACGGCGGCGAGCGCACTGCCGGCCACCGGCAGCGGCCGTTCCCTGGTCCGGGCAGTGGCCCCGAGCGCCGTGGTCATGGCGGACAGTGTGCATCCGTCGGCCCCGGTGCGACAGGGTAGAGGCATGACAGGCGTGTTGGTGGTCGGCGAGGCCCTGATCGACATCGTGCAGCGACCCGACGGCACGACCGTCGAGCACTCCGGGGGCAGCGCCGCGAACGTCGCGGTCGCCCTGGCCCGGCTCGGCCGTCCCGTGCAGCTCCTGACGGCGTACGGCGACGACGAGCGCGGCGCCGTCCTGGCGCGTCACCTCAACCAGTCGGCCGTGGGGCTCATCGGCGACCCGCACTCGCTCGAGCGCACCGCGACGGCCGCGGCCACGCTCGGGCCCGACGGCGGGGCGGCGTACACCTTCGACATCGACTGGCGCCTGAACGCCCTCCCCGACCCGTCACCCGTCGTCGTGCACACCTGCTCGATCGGCGCGGTGCTCGAGCCGGGGGCCTCCGACGTACGCCGTCTGGTCGAGGCCCTGCGGCCCCGCGCGACCGTCAGCTACGACGTCAACGCCCGGCCGGCCGTCACCGGGTCGGGACCGGACGTGGTGCGCGCGGTCGAGGAGATGGCGGCGCTCGCCGATCTGGTGAAGGCCTCGGACGAGGACCTCGAGGCGCTCTACCCCGGCGAGCCCGTCGGCCAGGTGGTCGAACACCTGCTGGAGCTCGGGCCGGGGGCCGTCGTCGTCACCCGGGGCCGGCAGGGGGCGGTGTGGTTCGGCAGCAACCTGCGGGTCGAGGTCCCCGTGGCCGAGACCGAGGTCGCCGACACGATCGGCGCCGGCGACACCTTCGGCGCCGGAATCCTCGACGCACTGTGGGACCTCGACGCACTCGGCGGCCGCCTGGTCGGCCTCGAGACCCATGAGATCGAAGGGGTCCTCCGCCACGCCGCCCGGGCCGCCGCCGTCACCGTCTCCCGCCCCGGAGCCGACCCGCCGTACCGCCACGAGCTGCTCTGATCCGCCCAACGCACCGAGGAGTCCCGCCATGCCCCGCACCCAGTTCACCGTCCACACCAGCCTGTCGCCGAGCGACGTGATGACGCTGTTCACCGACTTCGGCCCGGACCGGGCCAGCCGCTGGCCGAACGTCGACGAGGCCCACTTCACCGTGCATGACCAGGGCCCCGACTGGGCCGAGGTCACCGAGGGCAACTCGCTGGGCTGGGAGCGTGAACGCTACTCGTGGGACGCCGCGGCCGGCACCGTCACCATCGACACCCTGGACTCGAACCTGTGGGGCCCGGGCAGCGGCTGGCGCTACCAGGTCGGGCCGGCGGACGGCGGCACCGACGTGCTGGTGACGCTGACCCGTGTGGGCAAGGGGTTCCGCGGCAAGCTCGTCGGAGCATTGATCCCGATCGCCGGAGCCCGGACGCTCGGCAAGCAGTTCCAGGCGGTGCTCCGGAGGGCGGAGGCCCGCTGATCGCCCGTCGCGGACCTCGCCGACGCCTCACCCCGACCAGGCCGGGTCGCGCCCGATGAAACCGATCAGGCGCGTCTGCGGGTCGGCGTCGACGGGGACCGGGACCGCCGGTCCGTACTGCCCGGAGCTGCGGATGAGCTCCTCGAGCGGCTCCATCTCGGCGAGCATGGCCGCGCACACCTCGGAGTCGAGCCGGTCGTCCTGGCCCGTGGCCCGAGCGAGGTCCCACGTGTGCAGGAAGACGTCCGAGGTGTAGAAGCGGTCGATGGCGTGCCCGAGCGGCATCGAGCCCGTGTGCGGGTTCGTGAACTCCGCACCGGCCGCCGCGGGGCCCTCCAGGACGTCCTGGACGGCACGCCGATGCGCGTCCCACGCTGCCACGGGATCGTCGGCGGGCGACGGAACCGGGGGCAACCGGACGTCGCCACCCGCGGCCACGAAGCCCGGCAGCCACTCGACCAGGTGTGCCACCACGTCGCGAGCCGCCCAGCCGGGCACCGGTGCCGCCGCCGACCAGTCCCGGGAGCCGTGCACCAGCTCGGAGAACCCGTCGGCGATCAGCCGGTGACGTCTGGCGGGGTCGGCCGTGAGGAGCTCAGAGGGAGCCATCGGCGAGCATCCGGTCGAGGGCGGCGTAGCCCTGCTGTACGCCGATCTCCATGCCGCTCTCGCGCAGCCACATGTCGCGGTCCTCGAAGCTGTCGCACAGGGACTGCGCGTGGAGGCGGGTGCGGCCGTCGCCGAGGTCCTCGAAGGTGACCGTCTCGAGCGCCACGGCGTCCGGCATGCCCTCCCAGGTGAAGGTCTGCACGATCTTCTCCGGCGAGACGGTGTGGAAGCTGCCCCGGAAGAACTGCTGCTCGTCGTTGCGGTCGCCCCCGGCGTAACGCCACTTGCCGTTGTTGGTGGCGTCCCACTCCAGGATCGTGGCGCCCATCCCCTCGGGTCCGATCCAGCGCGCGAAGAGCTCCGGGTCGGTGTGCGCCCGGAACAGCTGCTCCGGGGTCCCGGCGAAGTCGCGCCAGATGTGGATCATCGGCACGGTGGGGTCGGCCTCGATCGCGGCCTCGTCGTATCGCGTCGCGGTGCTGCCGGTGGTGCTGCCTGCGGTGCTCATGATGCGGTCCCCTCCTGTGGGAGCTCGGTCTCGGTCGTGTCGTCGTTCATCCGGGCCAGGACGGCGTCCAGGCGCTGGTAGCGCTCCTCGGCGCGTTGGCGGTAGCGCTCGATCCACGTGGTCATCAGGTCGAACACCTCGGCCTCCAGGTGCACGGGACGTCGCTGCGCGTCGCGGCTGCGGGTGACCAGGCCGGCCTCCTCGAGCACCTTCAGGTGCTTGGAGACCGCCTGGATGCTCACGGCGTACGGCGCGGCCAGGTCGCCGACCGTGGCGTCACCGTCGGTGAGCCGGGCCACCATGTCGCGGCGGGTCGGGTCGGCCAGGGCGGCGAAGACCCGGGAGAGCTGGTCGGTCATCCCGTCCCTTTCTTCAACCGTTCGGTTGAACATGAGGCTAGACCTCGACGCCGGCCGTTGTCAACCGTTGGGTTGAAGAGCGTCAGCCGGCGCGGGCGTCGTTGGCGATGGCCTCGGCGAGTGCCGCGTCGAGGGTCGGCTGGAACGCCGGCCGGCCGTCGCCGTAGACGGCGATCACGCGGCTGAGCTTCGGGAAGGTGTTCGCGCCCCGCGCCTCGGTGTACACCGGCTCGACGTAGAGGACCTTGTTGTCCAGGGGGATGGTGAGCAGGTTGCCGAGCACCACCCTGGAGTTGCCGCGCAGCAGGGTCAGCGCACTGGCGATGTGGTTGTCGGACTCGATCGTGTTCTGGATCTGCGCCGGCGACCCGATCGACTGGCCGGCGGGGAAGTCCAGGAGCGTGAACCTCCCGTAGTCCGGCCCCGGCTGGGCGTTCACGGACAGGAAGCCGGCCAGCTGCCGGTAGTTGAGCGTGACCATCGGCGATGACAGCGACCACTGCGCGTCGGTGTCGCCGGTCGGCGAGAGTGACATGTACGTCGGCGGCAGGGTGGGTGACGAACCGCGCGCACCCCCGCCGTTGAAGATCCTGATGGCGGCCAGCGTCGGGTCGTTGGGGACCTTCCAGAAGTCGGCGCCGTTGTAGAAGTCCCCCGGGTCGGCCACGTGGTACTGCGTGAGCAGACTGCGCTGCACGTCGAAGAGGTCCTGTGGGTAGCGCAGGTGCGGCAGGAGAGCTGACGGGATGCTCGACTCCGGCCGGACCAGGCCGGGGAACGCGTCCTCCCAGGTCTGCAGCACCGGGTCGGGCTGGTTCGCCTGGTTCCAGGAGTAGAGCGTGACCTGGCCGGTGTAGGCGTCGACGACGGCCTTCACCGAGTTGTGCAGGTAGTTGACCCTCCGGCTGGGCTGGCTCGCGATGCCCTTCGCGTTGGTCAGGGAGTTCGACGTCGCCTGGTGGAGGTTGATCTGCTGGGAGTCCGGGTAGCTGGCCGACGAGGTGTAGCCGTCGACGATCCACTGGACCCGGCCGTCGACCACGGCCGGGTAGACGTCGCCGTCCAGGGTCAGCCAGGGAGCGACCTTGGCCACCCGGGCACGCGGGTCGCGCACGGTCAGCAGCTGAGATCCGGAGTTGATCCCGCTGGAGAAGAAGATGTTCGGGTCGCCCAGCTTCACGGCGTACAGGAAGCGGTTGAAGCGGGAGCCGATCGGCACGCCGCCCTTGCCCTGGTAGGTGTTGTGAACGCCGTTCGTCCCGCCGTTGGTGCTGGGGTGGTCGAACTCGAGGTTCTCCGTGCTCCCCGGCGGCTGGCCCACGATGGAGTACGACGGCGAGTGCTGGCCGAAGTAGATCTGCGGGACCTTCACCGGGATCTGGTTCACCGGGGGCAGGCCGCCGTTGATGAAGTCCGGTGTGCCGGTCTTCTGGTCCACACGGTCGGTCGGCGCCGCCACCACGCCGTACCCGTGGGTGTAGATGAGGTGGTGGTTGGACCACGAGCTGCGCGGGGTGCCGGAGAGGTTGAGCTCGCGCACCGCGATGGCGACGTCCTGGCCGCGCGAGCCGAGGGGGTAGTGCCCGATGTCGAGGGGCGACTTGAACTGATAGAAGGCCTGGATCTCCTGCTTGTTGTTGAACGTCGGCGTCAGCTGGTTCGGGTCGAGCAGGCGGATCTGCGCGGTACGACGGGCCTGCGCCAGCGAGGTGGCGGTCGGCGTGCCGCCGGCAGCGCCGTACTCCTGCGTGGTGATGTCCTGGTCGAGCCCGAACGCCGTCAGGGTCGCGGCCTGGTTCCGCTCGATCGAGGTCCGGTCGAGGGTCGAGGCGCTGGGCTGCTCGCGGAAGCGGTAGAACAGCGACGGCCACAGGGTGCCGATCACGAGGGCGGCCGCGACCATCCCGCCCAGCGCGACGGCGATCCAGCGCAACCGACCGAGCCAGACGTTGCCCAGCAGCAGCAGCGCGAAGAGCACCGCGAGGACGGTCAGGACCGTGAGACCCGGCAGTGCGGCGTGCTGGTCGGTGTAGGAGAGCCCGGTCACCGGGCCGCGGTTGGAGGTCGTGAGCGAGTAGCGCCCCAGCCAGTACGACGCGGCCTTGAGCAGCAGGTAGATGCCGAGCAGCACCGAGACCTGGGCCTTGAGGGCCGGCGTCACCTTTCGGCCACGGCCGCGGATGCGGATCGCGCCGTACAGGTAGCCGGCCACGAGCGTGATCACCAGGCAGGTGACCACGATCGAGCTGAGGTATCCGACGACCGCGCGATGGAAGGGCAGGACGAAGACGAAGTAGGAGATGTCGCGGTGGAACTGCGGGTCGGTCTGGTGGAACGACTGCGCGTGCCGCCACATCTCGTAGCCCTGCCAGTGGCGGCTGGCCCGGGTGCCGGCCCTGACGGCGAGGTAGAGCGCGAGGACCCCGATCAGCCAGGGACGCAGACGGCGCTCGACGCGCAGGTAGCGGTGTCGCCACTTGTGCCGGACCGGGTCGGGCCGGAAGCGCGGGCGGTTCCGGATCAGCACCACCGCGGTGGCCACCACCGCGGCAGCGGTCAGGATCGCGAAGACGGCGAAGAGCAGGACCTGCGCACCGAGGATGGTGCCGTAGACCGAGCCGGCGTCGACCGAGTGGTACCAGAGCACGTTGGTGCGGATGTTCACGAACGCCAGGAAGGCCTGGTAGACCGCGAAGAGCACGACCGCCGCCACCACGACACGGATGGCGAGACGCTTCCACCGGGACGACGTGAGCGCACGAAGACGCTCCGGGGAAGCCGATGGCACGGGACCGAACCCTACCAACGCGGTGGTCGCGAGCCCGCTTCCCGGTAGGCGTTGCGGTCGCGTCCGTGTTCCGG
Organism: Nocardioides sp.; assembly: GCA_036265495.1. Classification (GTDB taxonomy): domain Bacteria; phylum Actinomycetota; class Actinomycetes; order Propionibacteriales; family Nocardioidaceae; genus Nocardioides. The sequence continues at coordinate 7,443 of DATAOY010000017.1, forward strand.
CTCACAGACCACGCGCCGGGGCACGTCGTACGGCGTCAGACCGGCGTGGGCGTGGGCTCCAGCCAGGCGTGCACGAGCGGGACGACCGACGCGCCCTCGCCGCTGGCACTGGCGACTCGTTTCATCGAGCCCGACCGGACGTCGCCGACGGCGAAGATGCCGGGCACCGTCGTCTCGAGGTTCTCCGGCGGCAGTCCGTCGCGCCAGGCCGTCGACGGTACGTCGCGGCCGGTGAGCACGAACCCGTTCGGGTCGCGGGCGACCTCGGGCGGTAGCCAGTCGCAGTGCGCGAGGGCGCCGAGGAGGAGGAAGAGCCCGCCTGCCTCACGCCGGGTCCGCGCGCCGCTCGTGGTGTCCTCGACCTCGATCCACTCCAGCCGCCCGTCGCCTCCGCCGTCGACCACGCGGCGGCCGCCCTCGACGGTGATCCGGGGGTTGAACTCGATCTCCCCGATCAGGTACGCCGACATGGTCGCGGTCAGGTCGGGTCGCCGGACCAGGATGGTCACGCTCCGGGCGAAACGGGAGAGATGGATCGCCGCCTGGCCGGCGGAGTTCCCACCGCCCACGACGTACACGTCGAGGCCCTCCATCTCGCGTGCGGCCGTCATCGCGGCGCCGTAGTTCACGCCGCTGCCGACCAGCTGGTCGATCGCCTCGACCCCGAGCCTGCGGTAGGTGACTCCGGAGGCGATCACGACGGCGCGGGCGCGGACGTCTCCGCCCTCGGTGCAGACGACGAACGGCTCACCGGGGCCACCCAGCTCCAGACGCGTCGCCGGCCAGCCGGTGAAGAACCGGGTGCCGAACCGGATCGCCTGGTTGCGTGCCCGCTGCGCCAGCCGCATCCCGGAGATGCCGCGCGGGAAACCCAGGTAGTTGCGGATCATCGAGCTGGTGCCGGCCTGGCCGCCGATCGCCTCCGACTCGAGGGCGACGGTGGTGAGGCCCTCGGACGCGCCGTACACCGACGCGGCGAGGCCCGCCGGGCCGGCGCCGACGATCACCAGGTCGGCGACGCTGTCGACGTCGATCTGGTCCGGGCGGCCGTAGATGCTGATCGCCACGTCGTGCACGGAGGAGACGCAGAACGGGTCACCGTCCCACCGCTCGAGCACGGGGTAGGTCGGCTCGGCATCGCCGGGGAGATGGAGCCGGGCCAGGACCTCGCGCCCCACCTCGCTGTCGGGGTGGTGCACGAGGTGGGGGACACCGATCCGGTCGAGGAAGTCGCGTACCGCGAGGGTCAGCCCGTCGTTGCTCGGCGACACCACGCGGAGGCTCTCGACGACCGGCTCGGCGACCGTCTGGTTCCAGTCCGAGAGCAGCTCGCAGACGGCGGTGTGGAACTCCTCGTCGCGCTGGCCGCGCGGGCTCAGCAGGTAGGCGTCGTACTTGCCCTTGACCAGACCTGGCCGCAGACGCTCGGCGTCCAGGCGGAAGCGTTCCCAGCTCGCCGCGACCACGCGCCGGCAGGTCGGGACGTACGTGCGGAGCTTGTGGAACATCTCGAGCACGTCGGCGTCGGGCAGCACCGACTCGGACACCACCAGCGCGAGCTGCTGGCCGGAGTCGCGCAGGCCCTTCACCGCGACGCCCGCCTCGACGGAACTGCGCGTCGCGCGCACGTCGTAGTCGCGGGTGTAGCGGCCGAACTCGTCGAGCAGCTCGTCGGCGTGCTCCTCGGAGACCAGCAGGATCACGGGGCGGTCGTCCACGACGGAAGCCTAGAGCGGTCGGCCCTAGAGTGCGGAGCGTGCGGCTGCGGATCGACCTCGCCTACGACGGCGGCGCGTTCCACGGCTGGGCCGCGCAGCCGGACCTGCGCACGGTTCAGGGTGAGCTGGAGGCGGCGCTGAGAACGGTGCTGCGGGTGGCGGAGGCCTCGACCGTGTGCGCCGGCCGTACCGACACCGGCGTGCACGCGCGGGGGCAGGTGGTTCACGTGGACGTCGCGCACGACGTACTGGTGGCGGCGGCCGGACGCTCCGCCGGCGACCCCGCGGACGCGGTCACCCTCCGGCTGAACGGCGTCCTGGCGCCCGACATCCGGGTACGCCGTGTGGCCGCCGCCGCGGACGGCTTCGACGCCCGCTTCTCGCCGCGATGGCGCCGCTACTCCTACCGGGTCTGCGACGCGGTGCCCGACCCGCTCACCCGCGGGTACGTGCTCGGCTGGCCGCGACCGCTCGACGTGGACGCGATGAACGACGCGAGCCGGGACCTGCTGGGCCTGCACGACTTCGCGGCGTTCTGCAGGCAGCGCGAGGGTGCGACCACGATCCGCACGCTGCTGGACCTGTCGTGGGTCCGCGAGGGCGACGTCCTGACCGGCACCGTCCGGGCCGACGCGTTCTGCCACCACATGGTCCGGTCGCTGGTGGGCTGTCTGCTGGCGGTGGGAGATGCGCGTCGTCCGGTCGCGTGGCCGGCCGAGGTGCTCGGCACGGCCGTGCGCGACCCGGCCGTGACCGTGGCACCTCCGCACGGGTTGACCCTCGAGGAGGTCGGCTACCCGCCCGACAACGAGCTGGCAACGCGTGCCGCGGAAGCCCGGGCCAGGCGGGAGCACGCGTGACCGACCACTACTTCTCCGCCGACCCGTCGGTCCCGTTCGAGCGCGATCCGCTCAGCTGCCAGGTGTGGGGCCAGCGGCTCGACCTGGTCAGCGGCTCGGGCGTCTACAGCCGGGGCCGGCTCGACATCGGGACGTCGGTGCTCTTCCGCGAGACGGAGCCGCCGGCGCCGGGCCGGGTGCTGGACCTGGGCACGGGGTACGGCGTGATCGGCCTGGCCGTCGCGGCTGCCTGGCGAGCCCGCGGCGTACCCGCGGAGGCCGGGTCGGTGATCGGCGTCGAGGTGAACCAGCGGGCTGTGCTCCTCGCCAACGAGAACGCCGAGAGCCTCGGCCTGGCCGATCGCTTCCGGGCCTGTGCACCCGAGCGGGCGCCGGGCGGCACGACGTACGACGAGATCTGGTCGAATCCGCCCATCCGCATCGGCAAGCAGGCGTTGCACGAGCTGCTGCGGCACTGGTTCGGCCTGCTGCGCCCGCACGGCCGGGCCGTGATGGTGGTGGGCAAGAACCTCGGCGGAGACTCACTCCAGGCGTGGCTGACGGGGGAGGGCTACCCCACCAGCCGGCTGGCCAGCGCCAAGGGCTTCCGGGTGCTGGAGTCGCGTCGAGAGGGATCGTCGTTCCGGAGCTCGTGAACACGCGCCGGTCCGAGGGCGTGGTACGACCTCACCGCTGGGACCTCAGGACGTCGATCTCACAGCCGGGCGCGGACGGGTCGAAGCCGTGCTCGACCAGCCAGCGCACGGCCGTCAGGCTTCGCATCGACCACCAGGCGCGGATCACGTCGAGGTCGACGTCGGCGCCGTAGCCGGCGACGACGTCGCTGAGGTGCTCGGGGTGTCCGAGCGTCAGGCTGGCGAGGTCGTACATGGCATCGCCCTGCCCCGCCTCGGACCAGTCGACCACGCCGGTGACCTCGTCACCGTCGACGAACACGTGCGCGACCTGCAGATCGCCGTGCGTGAACGCCGGTGTCCACGGCCGGAGCGCGACCTGGGCGATCCGGCGGTTGCGCGTGACCAGATCGGTGGGGAGGACGTCGTTCCCCAGGAGCCACGTGCACTCGGTGTCGAGCTCCGTTGCGATCTCGTCGAGGCTCCGCCCGGGCCATGGCGGCAGCGGCGCGTCGTGCAGCGTCCGTGCTGCGGCACCCGCCGCCTCCCAGGCCGCAGGCGACGTGGTCGACGGCTCGCCGAGCCGGCCGAGTGCCGTCCCTGGGAGCGCGGCGAGCGCGAGCACGGGCGGCGTCCGCCACAGGATCTCCGGAGTCGGGATCGGCGCCATCGTCATCGCCTCGACCTCGACGTCGCTGCGCGTCTGGTCCGCGTCGATCTTCAAGAACACGTCGCCGACGCGGAGGGTCGCGCGCTCGTGGTGGGCGACGACGACCTCGACCTC
>DATAOY010000018.1:0-28764 GCA_036265495.1 Nocardioides sp.
GCGCAGGATCGGGTCCCCGAAGAGGCGGATCGGCTGGATGGCCACGCGCCGAGTCTAGGAGCGCGCTCAGGCGGAGCAGGTGTCGCCGGGGAGCAGCACCGCGGCGGCCACGTCGTACGTCGTCCCGCCCTGGCGGTAGAAGTCTCCTCGCGGGTGGTCAGAGACCGCACGACGGCCGGGTCGTCCACCACCGAGCAGGAGCCGATGCCGGCGAGCCGGACCCGCGCGCGAGCGGGCCAGGGGGCCACAGCGCCGTCCGGCTCGGCCGCCTCGGGCACGGGGGTGGCCAGGACCCGCCGCAGCACCACGTCGTCGTGGCCGAACAGCATCGGACGTCCCTGCGATCCGAGGATTCCCATCCGCGTACGATCTCAGCCATGTCAGGGGTCGCGGGGAGGATCGCCGAGCTCCGCGACGGCCGCTCGGACCTGTTCCGTCGGGTCTTCCGCTACGGCGCCGGCTCGATCGTGGCCGTGGTCTGCAGCCAGGCGACGTTCCTGGTCCTGTACGGACCGGTCCACGCCTCGACCACCGTCTCGTCCACGCTCGCCTGGCTCGCGGGTGCCGTCCCCAACTACTGGCTCAACCGCTCCTGGACGTGGGGCCGGCGCGGACGGCCGAGCCTGGGCCGCGAGCTGCTGCCGTACGCCGCGATCATCCTCGGCACGCTCGGCCTGGCCATCGTCGCGACGGCGGCGGCCGCGGCCGCGCTCGAGGGCACGTCCCTCTCGGACGCGGCGCGGACGCTGATCGTCGCCGGCACCTACTTCGGCGTGTACGTCGTGATGTTCGTCTTCAGGTTCCTGCTGTTCGACCGCCTGTTCGCACCGGCGGAAGCACCGACGGAAGCACCGATGTAGGCACAGAGGTAGGCGCCGACGCAGGCGCCCTGGGAAGCCCTGGACGCACGCGTTCGGACACGGCAACCCGGTGCCGAGGCGGCCGACTGGGTACGGACGGACCGACCCTGACGGGCATTCCTGACCGCGACACGTTAGGTTTCTGCCGTCCGTCTGGTTGTGATGAAGGGAGCCAACGGTGCGTGTTCTCGTGCTCGGCGGCGACGGCTACCTCGGGTGGCCCACCGCGATGAGTCTGTCTGCGCACGGCCACGAGGTCGCCGTCGCCGACAACTACCTGCGCCGGCAGATGGTGACCGAGTCCGGCAGCGACAGCCTCACCCCCATCCTGAACCTCTCGCAGCGGGCCCAGGTCTGGAAGGAGGTGTCGGGTCGGACCATCGACGTCCACCTCATCGACCTGTGCGACTACGACCTGGTCAACCGGGTCTTCCGGGAGTTCCAGCCCCAGGCGGTCGTCCACTACGGCCAGATCCCGTCGGCGCCGTACTCGATGAAGGACCGCCGCCACGCGGTCCTGACCCAGATGAACAACATCGGGAACAACCTCAACGTGATCTTCGCCATCCTGGAGAACGACCCCGACTGCCACCTGGTCAAGCTCGGGACGATGGGTGAGTACGGCTGCCCCAACATCGACATCGAAGAGGGTTTCATCGAGATCGAGCACAGGGGCCGCACGGACACCCTGCCGTTCCCGAAGATGCCGCACAGCTGGTACCACGCGAGCAAGGTCGCCGACTCGACCAACATCCACTTCGCATCCCGGGTCTACGGACTCCGGGCGACCGACCTCAATCAGGGCGTCGTCTACGGCGTCCACACCGACGAGACGCTGCTCGACGACCGACTGCTCACGCGGTTCGACTACGACGAGCAGTTCGGGACCGCGCTCAACCGGTTCTGCCTGCAGGCGGTCGTCGGACACCCGCTGACGGTCTACGGCACCGGGGGCCAGACGCGTGGGTTCCTCAACATCCGCGACACCCTCGCCTGTGTCGAGTTGGCGCTGCTGAACCCCGCTGACGCCGGCGAGATGCGGGTCTACAACCAGTTCACCGAGTCCTTCTCGATCCGTGAGCTCGCGGTCGAGGTGCAGCAGGCCGGCAAGGAGCTCGGCCTCGAGGTCGAGATCCGCGAGATCGAGAACCCGCGGTCCGAGGCCCAGGAGCACTACTACAACCCCACCCACACCAAGCTGCTCGACCTCGGGTTGCAGCCGACGCTGCTCTCCGAGGACCTGGTCACGGCGACGCTGAGCACCTTGCTGACCTACCGGGACCGAGCGATCCACGACGCCATCGCGCCGCGGACCACATGGCGGTGACGCAGCGTCGCGTACTCGTGACCGGCGGCGCCGGGTTCATCGGGGTCAATCTCGCCCCTGCTCTCGCGGACCTCGGGTTCGCGACCCGCTGTTTCGACGACTTCACCACCGGGCACCGCGACGATGCCGAGAGGGCCGGGTACGACGAGATCGTCGAGGGCGACGTCCTCGACCTCGAGGCGCTCTGCGCGGCGACCCGCGACTGCACGCACGTCGTACACCTCGCGGCCCAGGCCGGCGTACCCGCCTCGGTCGCTGACCCTCTCGCCGACTGCGAGACCAACGTCCGTGGCACCCTCCATGCACTCCTCGCCGCCCGCGACGCCGGGGTGACCGGGTTCGTGTTCGCGTCGTCGAACGCGCCGCTCGGGGAGATCACGCCCCCGGCGCACGAGGGTCTGGTACCGCGACCCACGTCGCCGTACGGCGCCTCCAAGCTCTCGGGAGAGGCCTACTGCTCGGCCTTCGCCGGCTCCTACGGCGTGCCGACGGTCGTGCTGCGGTTCTCCAACGTCTACGGGCCGTACAGCTACCACAAGGGCTCGGTCGTCGCCGCGTTCTGCAAGCGGGCGCTCGCCGGGGAGACGCTGGTCGTCTACGGCGACGGCACCCAGACCCGCGACTTCGTCTTCGTCGAGGACCTGTGTCGTGGGATCGCTGCGGCGGTGGCGGCGGGCGGGTCCGGCGTGGTGGCGCACCTGGCGTCCGGCACCGAGACCACCGTGCTCGAGGTCGCCGGCCTGGTGGCCGAGCGGCTCGGCGGGGTCTCCGTCGAGCACCGCCCCCCTCGCGCCGGCGACGTCGCGCGCAGCGCCTCCGACATCTCCACCGCCCGCGCGCTGTTCGGTTTCGCCCCGCGGGTCAGGCTGGAGGACGGGCTCGATCGCACGGTGGCCTGGTTCCGGGAGTCGGGCGGGTGACCCGTCGGCGGACCGCGGCGGCCTGGCTCGGGCTCGTGGCGCTGGTCGCCGGTCAGGCCCAGCGGCACCACCAGAAGGCGGCCCGGCGGGCCCTCGCGCGCGACGTACGCGTGGCCGCGGTCGACGAGGCGCTGGCCGGCGGTGCCGCACCGGACCGTGACGACGGCCCCCCTCTGCTCGCGGTGGTGATGGCGGCGTACGACGAGGAGGGCAGCATCGGCCCGCTCCTGGTCTCGCTGCCCGAAGAGGTCTGCGGCCTTCGCGTCCGGCCCGTTGTGGTGGACGACGGCAGCACCGACCGGACCGCCGAGCTGGCGCGTGGGGCCGGTGCCCTGGTCGGGCGACACCGACGCAACCTCGGCCAGGGTGACGCCCTGCGCACCGGGTTCGCGATGGCGCAGCGCCTCGGGGCCCGCGTCGTGGTCACCATGGACGCCGACGGTCAGCACGACCCCTCCGAGCTGCCGGACCTCGTCGGCCCGATCGTCGCCGGGGACGCCGACTACGTGCAGGGCTCACGCTTCCTCGGCACGTACGACGACGCCGGCGGCGCCCGGGACCTCGGCATCCGCGGCTTCACCCGACTGATCCGACTGCTCACCCGCACCGGGATCACCGACTGCACCAACGGCTTCCGGGCGATCGACGGTGAGGCGCTGTCACGGCTGCAGCTGGTCGAGGACCGTTTCTCCGCCTCGGAGATCCTGATCCAGGCCGCGGGTCGCGGCCTGCGCATCCGCGAGGTGCCCGTCCACATCCGCAGCCGGGAGGTCGGGAGCAGCAAGAAGCCGCGCGGCCTGCGCTACGCGTCGGGGTTCCTCGGTGCGATCGTCCGTTCGTGGGTCCGTGCTCGCGACCCACGATCGGGGGCGCGGGAGACGGCATGAACACGCCATGAGCGCGCTCGCCGGGCTCCTGCTGGTCCTGGTCCTGCCTTCCCTGGCCGGCGCGGTCCTGCTGTCCGGATCGCGTCGGGACGCCGCCGGGGTCCCCGGTGACGTCGTACCGGACCTGGCCCTGTCCCGCGGCCTCGCCTGCGGGATCGCCACCTGGTTGCTCGGCTCCGGGCTGCTCACCCGGACGGTCGGCCTGACCGCGACCTCGGTGTGGGTGTGGGACGCAGTGATCGGTGCGGCCTCGCTCGTCTTCCTGCTCCTCCCGCACCATCGCGCGCGGCTGCGCGCCGTGCTGGGACCGATGGGACGCCGACTCGCGGAGGTCTGCGGGCTCACGGCACTGGTGTACCTGCCGCTCGGGTACGCGATCGTCCGCATCTCGTGGTCGCCGCTCGGGTCGACGCCGTGGTACTACTACGGACTCGCCCGCCAGGTGGCCGACCTGGGCTCCATTCCGGTGACGTCGATCGAGTTCGGAACGACGACGCCGTTCCTCAACGACTATCACCTGTTCACCACCGGGACGGCGATGCTGCTCCTGCAGCATCCGGGGGGTCCGATCGCGGTGATCACGACCGTCAACCTGATCGGCGTCCTCCTGCTCGGCCTCGGCACGGTGGCGCTCACGACCGCGCTCGGCGCGGGCCGCGGTGCGGCGCTGCTGGCGGTGCCGGTCGCGGTCGCCGCCGGGGTCGCGCCGCTGCGGCTCGCGTCGTACCGCCCCGAAGGGTTCGCCCTCGGTGTCGCACTGCTGCTCGTCGCGCTCGGTATCGACTGGCTCCACTCCCGGAACCGGGGATCGCTCGTCGGCGCCGCCCTGCTCGCCGCCACCCTGTCGCAGGTGCACGGCATCGCGGCACTCACGTCGGGGGTGATGGTCGCCGCGGCCGCGCTGGTGTCGCTGGCGCGGGGTCCGCGCGTGGAGCAGCTGCGGCGGACCGCGATCGGCCTGGTGGTGCTGCTCGCGGCCGTGGTCGTCACCGGGCTGGTCTTCCGCGAGGCCTCCGGCACCGTCCATGCCGGCGGGCTCGTCGACCGCGGCGGGCTCGCCGATCCGACGTGGGAGTTCTTCCGAGCGGCTCGGGACGAGACGACATCGATGCCTCCGAGCAACTCCGCGTTGGTCGAGCAGTCGGTGCGCGAGCTCTACGACTGGCAGCGCTGGTGGTTCGTGCCCGCCCTGCTGCTCGCGATCGTCGGCCTCTGGCGCCGCAGGCGGGACGCCGCGGCGCGCCAGGTCGTGTCGTTCACGCTGCTGTCCCTGCTGGGCATGATCGTTGTCGCGTCGGTCTTCATGTTCGGGTGGCAGGGCTACGTTCCGCGCCGTACCGGCGCCTCCCGGATCGTGCTGGAGGCGAGCCTGCTCGGTCCCCCGCTGGTCGCGATCGGGCTGGAGTGCCTGGTGCGCGATGCGCAGACCTGGAGACGGCGCCGACTCGTGCCGGAGCCGCGGCTCGCCGGTCTGGTCCTGCTCGCGGCGCTGTCGGTGGGCGGGGCGATCTCGCTGATCAGGGTGGCCGACTACGACGACGGCCAGGCTCCGAGCCGCCAGGAGCTCGCCCTGTGGCGATCCCTCCCGATGACCAGTCGGGACGTGGTGCTGGCCAACGGCTACACCGAGGGGTTCATCCCGGACGTGACGGGGGCACGGGGACTGCTGGACGGGCGCGCGCCGTACACGTTCGACGCCCAGCTGCGGCGGGCGAACGGGCTGCTGCGCGGCGGGCAGGCGTTCTTCAGCGACCCCGCGCGGCACTGGGACTTCCTCGCCAGCAACGACGTGTCGTGGGTGGTCGTGGGCAGCCACCACGCGCTCGGCACCGGCAACGTCTGGGACACGCCGCCGCCCGACCTGCGGGCGCTGGAGAGCTGCCCGGGGCTCGATCGGTACGCCCAGGACGAGACGCTGACCGTGTTCCGCGTGGTCGACGACGGACCCCAGGGCTGTCGGCCCCGGTAGCCGGTCGTCACAGCGAGACCGGGTCGACCTGGATGCGCACGGCGTCCAGCTTGCGGGCCGAGCGGACGCGCTGGACCTCTCCCAGCGCCCGGGACAGCGCCGATGCGTGCGCGCGTGGTACCCGGACGACGACCCGCGACTCGCCGTCGTCGACCTCGACCGGGCCGAGCACCTCGGTGCCGTCCGGCCGGTCGAGGAGGGTCAGCGCGTCGTCGACCGCGCCGGGCTCGCCGGTGAGGGTCGCCAGCCGGCTGGCCGGTGGCAGGTGCGCCTCCGACCGGGCAGCGGCCTCGCGGCGGGCGAAGCCGCCCGGGTCCCAGCGCACCATCGCCTGGAGGGCGGGATGGGTCGGGTCGCCGACCGCGAGCACGGTGGCACCCGGGCCGGCCAGGCCCGCCGCGCCCAGCCAGCGCCGCAGCGCCTCCTCGTCGGTGCGCAGGTCGGGGCGCGCCACGGCCAGCCACGTGTCGAGCAGGACCACCGTGGTGTAGCCGCCGGCCGCCACGGGCTCGGCCCCCGGCGTCGCCACGACGATGGCGGGTCTCGCCGGCACCGTCTCGACGACGTGGTCGCCGCCCGAGGCGACGACCGGCGTCGAGGGGAAGGCGCGACCGAGCTCCTCGGCGGTCCGTCGCTCCCCCACGACCGGCGCGCGGAGGCCGCGGTGACCGCACACGGTGCAGGCCCACGCCTCCTCGACGCTGCCACACCACCGGCAGGCCGGGGGCACGGCGGGCCCGGCGACCGCGAGCGGCCCGGTACACACGGCGCAGCGTGCGGGCGTGCGGCAGCGCTCGCAGGCGAGCGACGCGGCGTACCCACGACGTGGTGTCTGGAGGAGCACCGGCCCACGCTCGAGTCCGGCCGCGACGGCGTCGTACACCTGCCTCGGCATCCGGGTGGCGCGCGCGAGCGGGTCGCGGTCGAGCTCGAAGTCGGTGGCCCCGGCGACCGAGACGGTGACCGCACCGCGGAGGGCGTCGCGCGGGGGCGCGATCTCGTGCGCCCACCCGGACGCCAGCAGCTGCTCGGCCTCGACGCTGCGCGCGAAGCCGCCGACCAGGGCCGCGGCCCCCTCGAGGTGCGCCCGGCTGAGCAGGACCTCGCGGGCATGGGGGTACGGCGCGCGCGGCTCGGCGTGCAGGTCGTCGCCGTCGTCCCAGATCGCCACCAGACCGAGGTCGTGCACGGGGGCGAACGCCGCGGCGCGGGTGCCCACGACGATCCGGCGGGTGCCGCGTGCGACGGCGAGGAACTCCCGGTAGCGGCGGGCGGGGCCGGCGCCGGCGGTCAGCACCACGTGATGGCCTTGGCCGAGCAGGTCGGTGAGCGCCGCGTCGAGGCGGGCGACGTCGCGTCGGTCGGGCACGACGAGCACGCTGCCGCGGCCTCCGGACAAGGTGAGGGCGGCCGCGGCCGCGAGCAGGCGCGGCCAGTCCTCACCGGGGAGCGCCGACCAGACCGCGTGCGGCGTACCGCCACGGGCCAGGTGCCCGAGGAACGCGCCGGCCGCCGGGTAGGCCGACCACGCCGTACCCGCCGACGGCACGTCGATGTCGAGCGGCTCCTCCGGCGCAGAGGGCTGCTTCTCGGTGGTCGCGTGACGCGGAGGCACGGCGAGCCGGAGCACGTCGGAGCGCGTGCCGGCGTACCTCTCGGCGAGCACGCCGGCGAGCTCGGCGACCGCTGGCCGGAGCACGGGCTCGGGGCTGACGACACGCTGCAGCCGGCTGAGCGTGCCGGTGTGGTCGGTGTCGGCGGCGCGGGCCACCACGAACCCGTTGAGCGTCTTGCCGGCGAAGCGCACCTTCACCCGGGCACCCGGAACGGCGTCGTCGCTCAGCGAGGCGGGGACGGCGTAGTCGAAGGGTCGATCGAGGTGCGCCAGCGGGGTGTCCACGAGGACGCGGGCGACCGGGCCGGAGGAAGCGAGCGGGTCGGCCTCGGCCGCTCGCTTCGGCCGCGCGGCACGCACCCTCTCCCGCAGACCCGGCAGGGTCTCGGGCGGGGACTCACCACGCTCGGCCACGGCGGCTGTTCTACCAGCCCCCGCGGACGGGCACCCGATCGGTTGAGCCGTCCCATATCCCCCGTTGAGCCGTCCCATACCCGGCCTCGAGCCGTCCCATATCCCTCGTTGAGCCGTCTCATATCCACGATGAGCCGTGAATCTGACCGGCTCGAGGGAGGATTTGGGACGGCTCGAGGGCGGATTTGGGACGGGTCAACTGACACGGGGGGTGCCGGGTGAGAACGTCGAGGTGTGGCGGTGGTGGGCGGTGGCCGTCACCTTCACCGAGATCCGTTGGCCGAGGTCGGCGTGCCGGACTCGGTACGACGTGCCGGTGGCGCCGGCGATCGGGTGGCCCGCGGCGTACCACTGGAGGTGTCGCCTCACGTGCGACGGCGACCAGCGGCCGGCGTTCGCCGTCAGCCGGCTCCCCACTGTGGGCGTGCCGTGGATGCGCGGCGCCTTCCGCGGCACGGGCCCGCGACCACACGTGTAGACGCGGATGTCGTCCAGATACCACCCGGGCTCGCTGACGCTGTTGTCGGTGTTCATGGTGAACTGCGGCGCGACCGCGTGTCCGGCGTACCTCTTCAGTGCGAGCCGGCTGGCGAGATACCCCCGGCTGTCCCTGCTGAAGCCCACCCGGCCGGCCGACGGGTTGCCGAACTGGTCGGTGATCACGTCGTCGGGGCCGTTGACCCAGGGCATCCTCTCCGCTCGCCTGGGGCGGTGCCCGCGCGTGGCGTCGGCGACCTCCACCGTGCCGGCGTCGTAGTTCACCGGGGTGCCGTTGACGTTCGTGCCGAAGTCGATGATCCGCCACTGCTGGAACCACAGGTACGCCGGCTGCCCGGCCGGCAGCGCGACCGGGTGCATCCGCAGCGAGCTGACCGTCGTGTCCTCGGGGTCGTAGGAGTACCAGGAGGTGTGACCGGAGGTGGCGTTGGCCGGTACCGACGGGAACGCCGCGAGCCTCGGCGCGCGCAGCCAGGTGGACCCGGCGTCGACCTTGTCCGCCGGGTGCCCCTTCTCGGAGTCGAACAGGACCCGCACCGGACCCGCGTGCCGGGGGCACGTCATCGGCGCGTCCGGCGGCTGCTTCGCCCGCGGCGGTGACGTGCGCAGCCGGGTCGCCAGCGTCGCCCGGTGGACGTTGCGGCAGTTCCTGGCGGTCATCCCCGCCGTGTGGTGCCGGGCCAGGTGCCGGCAGCTGCGGTCGAGGACCGAGGCGAGGTCGGCGTAGTCGCTGCCGGAGACGAGGTGCTGGATCACGTCGAGGTACAGGGTCGCTGACTTCTTCAACGACCGCCGCCCGTCGATCCCGCGCACCTTCTCGCCCCCCTGCTTGCCGCCCTGCGAGATCAGGTAGAACGTGCGGTTCCCGACGCCGCTGTTGAAGTGAACGCCACCGTTGTCGAACAGCCCGCGCGCATAGAGCCTGCTGGTCATCGTGTCGGGCTGACCGAACCGGCCGGGGTGCTTCATGTTCCGGACCGCGCCGATTGGCAGGTCCTCGCCGAGCGCCCAGTTCTGCGGCGCGTCGCCCGGGCCGGCGTGCCGGTGGTCGATGATCTCGCCCATGATGTCGGCCAGCGACTCGTTGATCGCCCCCGACTGGCCCCAGTAGAACAGGTCGGCGTTGTGCGAGATGACGCCGTGGGTCATCTCGTGGCCGACCACGTCATCGGCCGAGGCGTAGCCCTGGCCGTAGAACATGCCGACGCCGTTCCAGAAGGCGTTCTGGAGCGGGCAGTCCTGTGGTCGCGCCCCGGGGTCGCAGTAGCGCACCGTCGACGACAGGCTCTTGTGGCCGCCCTCGTCGACGCCCAGGAGCCGGGTCACGTCGATGCCGCCGATCTGGTGGTAGAACCGCGACACCGCGCCCGCCAGGACGTAGGCGTCGTTCACGTCCGGGACCGGGCTGGGGGGCCCGCCCTCGGTGCGCGCGAAGCCCTTCGTGCACGGCAGGTCGAGCAGCGTGTTGTCGTTCTTGTTGTCGCAGACCACGCGGTTGAGGTGCTCGACGAGGTCGAGATCCTGGACGACGGCGCCGTTGCGGTCGTCGATGAGCAGGAGCCGGTGGAACGCCGGTCCGCCGTGCACCTCGACCCACCACACGCCCCGGGCGTGGGTCGCCGGGTCAGCGGTGCGCGGCACGCCGAGCACCGCGGGGTCCCAGAGCCTCCGCTCCGGTGGGTCGGCGGTCAGCGCGACCCGCGAGCCCGGGTCCAGGCGCTTCGCGGCGACCGCCAGCGCCTCCCGCGTCGCCGCCCGGCTCGAGTACGTCGCGCGTGGCACGGAGGCGCGGGAGATGGATGCCGTCATCGAGTCCAGCTGCCGGTCGCGACGCACGTCGACCGCGACCGCTCCCCCGATCACCGGCAGGCCGTGGCGACGCTCGGTGAACCGCACCACGTCGTCGCCGGTCACGCTCCGGGTGACCCTGCCGACGTCGAGCCGGGTGCCCGGGCCGACGCCGACCACCGCGCCGTACCGGTCGAGATGGGCGAGCGCGGCGTCCCGCGCGGAGGTGGCGCGGGTGACGTCGGGGTTGCGGGCGCCGGTGACGCCGACGACGCGTCCCAGCCCGTCCGGGCCGCGGGTCACGCGCACCGGGCCGGCCGACTCGGCAGCCAGCCGGGAGAGGGCGAGGGCCGAGCGCGACGGCGTCGGGTGCCCCTGCGAGCCGGACGCGCCGGTCGGTGCCGTGGTCGCGGCCTGCGTCAGGGTGGTGGTGGCGAGGGCCAGGACCGCACCCAGCGCTGCAGTCCTGCGAGTCACCGATCGCCTCCGTCGCGCCGTCGTGGCCGGCGTCTCCGGGCAATCTAGCCACCGCAGGCGGCGCCACAGGTCAAGAACTGGTCACGATCATGCCCGAGACGGCGGCCGGTCGCGACGGCGCCGGAGGGGACGGTCAGCCCTCGACGCCGACGGCCTTGCGCAGCTGCTCGACCCGGTCGGTGCGCTCCCACGTGAACTCCGGGAGCTCGCGACCGAAGTGACCGTACGCCGCGGTCAGGGCGTAGATCGGACGCAGCAGGTCGAGGTCCTCGATGATCGCCGCCGGCCGGAGGTCGAACACGTCGAGGACGGCCTTCTGGATCTCCTCGTCGGGGACGACGCCGGTGCCGAAGGTCTCGATGAAGACGCCGACCGGCTGGGCCTTGCCGATGGCGTAGGCGACCTGCGCCTCGCAGCGCGTCGCGAGCCGGGCGGCCACGACGTTCTTGGCCACCCACCGCATGGCGTACGCCGCGGAGCGGTCGACCTTGGACGGGTCCTTCCCGGAGAACGCACCGCCACCGTGGCGGGCCATGCCGCCGTAGGTGTCGACGATGATCTTGCGTCCGGTCAGGCCGGCATCGCCCATCGGGCCGCCCACCACGAAGCGGCCGGTCGGGTTGACCAGCAGCCGGTAGCCCTCGGAGGGGATGTCGAAAGTGGCGAGCACGGGGTCGATCACGTGCTTCTTGATGTCCGGCTCGAGCGTGTCGTCGAGATCGACGTCCTCGGCGTGCTGGGTGGACAGCACGACCGTGTCGACCCGCACCGGCCGGTTGTCCGCGTCGTACTCGATGGTGACCTGGGTCTTGCCGTCCGGGCGGAGGTACTCCAGCGTGCCGTCCCTGCGGACCTCGGAGAGCCGCTCGGCGAGGCGCTGCGCCATCACGATCGGCAGCGGCATCAGCACGTCGGTGTCGTCGCAGGCGTAGCCGAACATCAGCCCCTGGTCGCCGGCGCCCTGCTTGTCCATCGCGTCGATCGAGCCGGTGCGCGACTCGTGCCCCGTGTCGACGCCCTGGGCGATGTCACCGGACTGGCCGCCGATCGCCACCATCACGCCGCACGAGGCGCCGTCGAACCCCTTCTCGGACGAGTCGTACCCGATCGTCAGGATGCGGTTGCGGACGATCTGCTTGATGTCGACGTACCCGGTCGTCGTGACCTCGCCGGCCACGACGACGAGCCCCGTCGTGAGCAGGGTCTCCACCGCGACCCGGCTGTGGGGGTCCTGCCGGATCATCTCGTCGAGGACCGAGTCGCTGATCTGGTCGGCGATCTTGTCGGGGTGCCCCTCGGTGACGGATTCGGAGGTGAAGAGGCGTCCGGTCACGGTGTCGATGCTCCTGGTTCGGCGGTTGAGCGGGTCGGTGGTCAATCTTGCAGCCTGCGGGCCACTTCGTCCCAAATCACGTGGGCGAGAGCCGCCTTCGACCCCAGGGGTACGTCGCGCCGCTCGCCGTCTCGGGACAGGATCACGGCCTGGTTGTCGCTCGCCCCGAAGACGGCACCACCACCGACGTCGTTCACCACGAGCAGGTCGCAGCCCTTGCGAGCGAGCTTGGCGCGGGCGAGGTCGAGCACCGACCCGGTGTCGTCACCGGTCTCGGCGGCGAAGCCGACCACGACCTGGCCGGGGCGCAGCCGGTCGTGGGAGAGCTCGGCCAGGATGTCGGGGGTCTGGGTCAGCTCGATCGTGGGCGCCGAGCCGTCGGTCGTCTTCTTGATCTTCGACTCGCTGGTGGCCAGCGGCCGGAAGTCCGCCGGGGCCGCGGCCATCACCACCGCGTCGGCCGAGACCGCGGCCGCGGTCACGGCGTCCCGGAGCTCCTCGGTGGTCTCGACCCGAACCACCTTCACGCCGGCGGGGTCGGGGAGCGCGACGTTGGCCGCGACCAGGGTCACCTCCGCTCCCCTGGCCGCAGCGGCGCGGGCCAGGGCGAGGCCCTGACGACCGGACGACCGGTTGCCGAGGTAGCGCACCGGGTCGAGGGGCTCACGAGTGCCTCCCGCGGAGACGACGACGGTCCGCCCGGCCAGGTCGGGCTCCCCCGCGCCACGGGCGAGCACGTCCTGGCAGATCGCGAAGATCTCGTCGGGGTCCGGCAGCCGACCCTTGCCCGAGTCGGCGCCGGTGAGCCGGCCGACGGCGGGCTCGACGACGACGGCGCCGCGCTGCCGCAACGTCGCGACGTTGTCCTGGGTGGCGGCGTGCTCCCACATCTCGGTGTGCATCGCCGGGACGAACACCACCGGGCAGGAGGCGGTCAGCAGGACGTTGGTGAGCAGGTCGTCGGCGCGGCCGTGTGCGGCCCGGGCCAGCAGGTCGGCGGTCGCCGGCGCGACCACGACGAGGTCGGCGGACCGGCCGATCCGCACGTGCGGCACCTCGTGCACCGACTCCCAGACCTGGGTGTGCACCGGATGGCCCGACAGGGCGGCCCACGTGGCCTCACCGACGAAGTGGAGCGCGGAGGGGGTCGGGACGACGGTCACGTCGTGCCCGGACTCGGTGAAGAGGCGCAGCAGCTCGGCGGCCTTGTACGCCGCGATCCCGCCGGCGACGCCGAGGACGACGGTCCCCGAGGAGCCGCCCCGAGGAGCCGATGGCCGCCCCCCTGCCTCGGTGGAGGCGCCGGGAGCGGCCATGTCGGTCATGGTCGTGGGAGGGGTCGGCTCACTCGGCCGAGAAGCCGGACTCGAGGGAGGCGGCCTTGCGTGCCTCTTCCTCGGCGGCCAGCTCGGCCGGGTCGACGTCCTCGCACGTCAGCAGGTCGTCGTTGATCTCGCGGAGGGCGATCGAGAGCGGCTTCTCCTGGACGTGGGTCTCGACGAGCGGGCCGACGTACTCGAGCAGGCCCTCGCCGAGCTGGGAGTAGTAGGCGTTGATCTGCCGCGCGCGCTTGGCGCTGTAGAGCACCAGCTTGTACTTGCTGTCGGTCTTGGTCAGCAGATCGTCGATCGAGGGGTTGGTCACGCCCTCGGCAGCGGGAGTGGGGGCAGACACGCCTCAGCCTCACAAAGAGTCGGAATCGGGAGTCGGGATCGAGTGGCCAGGTAGGCCGACCATCAAGGCTACCAACTCCTCGGCGGCATCGTGAATTCGTGTGTTCACGATCGTCACGTCGAACTCGTCCTCGGCGGCCAGCTCCAGCCGCGCCGTCGCGAGCCGCCGTTCGCGTTCCGTCGCGCCCTCCGTGCCCCGTCCGACGAGCCTGCTGACCAGCTCCTCCCACGACGGCGGCGCCAGGAACACCATCAACGCGTCCGGCATGGCGGCGTGCACCTGCCGCGCACCCTGCAGGTCGATCTCCAGGAGGGCCGGACGCCCGGCGGCCAGCATCTCCTCGACCGGGGCCCGTGGGGTGCCGTAGCGGGCCGCGCCGTGCACCACCGCCCACTCCAGGAGCTCGTCCTGCTCGATCATCCGGTCGAACTCCGCCTCGGAGACGAACCGGTAGTGGACGCCGTCCTGCTCGCCCGGGCGTGGTGCCCGGGTGGTCGCGGAGACGGAGATCCAGACCTCGGGGTGGTGCGACCGGATGTCGGCCGACACCGAGCCCTTGCCGACCGCGGTGGGGCCGGCCAGGACGGTCAGTCGGGTACGACGCGCGCCGTCCGCCGAGGGGCCGGTCCCGCTCACTCGCCGGGTGCGAACTCGCGCTCGAGCGCCGCCACCTGCTTGGACCCGAGCCCGCGCACCCGACGGCTCTCGGCGATGCCGATGCGCTCCATGAGCTGCCTGGCCCGGACCTTGCCGACACCGGGCATCGAGCACAGCAGGTCGACGACCCGCATCTTCCCGATGACGTCGTTGCGCTGACCCTGGTGCAGCACCTCCGAGATCGAGGCACCGGAGTTCTTCAGGCGGTTCTTGACCTCGGCCCGCTCCCGTCGCGAGGCAGCCGCCTTGTCGAGGGCTGCCTGTCGCTGTTCGGGGGTCAGGGGTGGAAGAGCCACGGGCCAACCTCTTTAGGTGATCGGACGAACCGGGCCAATCTAGTCACCCGGACGAGATGTCAGCAACGCGGCCTCGCGTTCGCACACCCCCGGGCAACACCCCAGCAGCAGAGCGGGATTCCGCGGTCGGGAATGCGGGCGGCGGCTTCAGAGCTCCAGCGGCGTGTGGCAGACGTCGAGGACCTCCTGCTGCACCGCCGCGAACGCCTGCTGGGTGTCCGACGCCGCCAGCTGTGCCGCGGCGCGCCGGATCAGCCCGCGGTCCTCGGCGCTGAGTCCGGCCGGCGGATGCCTCGCGTCGTACGTCGCCGGGTCGACGTCGGCGTCGTGCAACGCCGTGTCCAGCGCCCTGATCCGGGTCACCAGGAGCTCCCAGTCGTCCGCCACGTCGTCGGGGGCCTTGCCCTCGAGGTCCTCGAAGATGGGCAGCGCCTCGATCAGCGCGGCCCGGTCGCCACCGCCGGCGATCGAGCCGAGGTCGGACTGATGGTCCATCACCGCCGCGCAGTAGGTCTGGCCGTGACCGCAGCCCGCGAGCAGTGGCAGGGCCAGCAGCCCGGTGGCCAGCGTCGTCAGCCGACCGGTCATCCGGCGAGCTCGCGGAGCCGGTCGTTGAGCCGGTCGGCGGCGGCCGCGAGGCCGTCGGGTCCTTCCCGGAGCAGTTCGCGGGACGTGCTCGGGAGTACGTGCCGCACTCCGTCACCGAAGATCCGGCGCAGGTCGTCGACGGTGCCGCCCTGTGCGCCGTACCCCGGGGCGAGGACGGGACCGTTGATGTCGAGCCGGTGGACCCCCCGCTCGATCGTCGCGCCCACGACCGCGCCGAACGAGCCCAGTGGGTCGGCCCCCTCGTTGAGCGCGCGGAGGTGGTCGAGGACCACGTCGGCGACCGTCGCGTCGCCCACCCGCGCCTCCTGGACCTCCGGGCCCTCGGGGTTGGAGGTGAGGGCGAGCACGAACAGCCCGGCGTCGTGCTTCTGCGCGGTCTCCACCATCGGGGTCAACGAGCCGAAGCCGAGATACGGACTGGCCGTCACGGCGTCGACCGCGAGGGACGAGGAGGGGTCGAGGTAGGCGTCGGCGTACGCCTGGCTGGTCGAGCCGATGTCACCCCGCTTCACGTCGAGCAGCACCAGCGCACCGGCGTCCCGGCAGACGCCGATCAGGCGCTCCAGCACGGCGATGCCCCGGCTGCCGAAGCGCTCGTAGAACGCCGACTGCGGCTTGACCACGGCCACCCGAGGGGCCAGCGCATCGGCGGCGCTCAGCGCGAACCGCTCGAGCCCGGCGAGGTCGTCGGTGAGCCCCCACTCCCGGAGCAGTCCCGCGTGGGGGTCGATCCCGGCGCACAGCGGCCCACGGGCGTGCATGAGGTCGTGGAGCCGTGCTCCGAACGTGGTCATCTGTCGTCCTCTCCAGCAGGTGGCTCGGTCTGCGGCCCGATCTCCCGGGCGATCCGGAACGCCGTCGTCGGGTCGTGGAAGAGCGCCGTGCCGACCTGCACCGCGCGGGCCCCGGCCGCCAGGTACTCCCGGGCGTCGTCGGCGTCCATGATCCCGCCACAGCCGATCAGCGGGGTGTCGGGCAGGGCCCGGGCCACCTCCGCGACGCACCGCAGCGACTGGGGCCGGATCGCCGGGCCGCTCAGTCCCCCGGCGCGGCCGTCGGGCAGCGCGGCCGGCTGGGCGTTGCCGACGACCACCGCATCGGCGCCGGCCTCGACGACCGCCCGCGCCGTCTCGGCCACTCGACTCACGTCGCTGCGCAGCTTGACCAGCAGCAGCAGGTCAGCGCGGAGGTCTCGCCGGCACGACCCGACCACGCTCCCGGCCTGGAACGGCTCCCGCGCGTCGAGGAGCCCGCTGCCGAGGGGGTCGGGGGCGGACAGGTTCACCTCGAGCGCGATCACACCGTCGGTGCGCCCCACGGTCCGGGCCAGCTCGGCGTACTCCCCCAGCGAGTGACCGGCGATGCTCACCACGACCGGGGCGCCGAGATCCACCAGGGGCGGCAGCTCGTCGCGGAGGAACCCGACGACTCCGGGGTTCTGCAGGCCGATGGCGTTGACCAGCCCGCTGGGGGACTCGACGATGCGCGGCTCGCCGCCGCCCGGACGCTCCTGGAGCGTCACCGACCTGGTCACGAACCCGCCCAGCTCGGTCAGGTCGCCGTACGCCGCGAGCTCGCGGCCGGTGCCGCCGCAGCCGGACGCGGTGAGCACCGGGTTGGTGAAGGGCCAGTCGCTCACCCGAGCGCCTCCCAGTCGACGCGGCCGGCGCGGAACACGGGTCCGTCCACGCACGCCCGGACGACGTGCGGATCACCCTGGTCGTCGAGGACCGGCACCGGGCAGCCGTGGCAGAGCCCGGTCGCGCAGGTCAGCGGTCGCTCGAGCGCCACCTGGCAGGTGACCCCTGTGCCCGCCACGGCGTCGGCGACGAACCGTTGCGTCTCCGGTGAGGCCGCGGCGTACGCGACGTCGACCTCGGGGAGGGCCCGCAGCACCGCGGCGGTGAGGTCACCGACGGCGACCTCGACGTGTCCGACGCTGCGCCGGGCCGCCAGCGGCTCGAGCACGTGGGCGTCGTCGGAGCCACCGAGGACCAGGTGGACCCCGCAGCCGCGTTCGCGGAGCCGTTCGGCGAGACCGGTCAGGGCGGCCGCGGCGTACCCGTCCCCGATGAGCAGGCAACGGACCGGCTCGCGGGGCAGCGCGAACGGTCGCCCCAACGGCCCGGTCACCGCCACCGGCGCGCCGGCCGGCAGCGCGGCCAGGGCCCGGCTGCCTGCGCCCCGCTCCTCGACGACGATCTCGACCACGGCCCGATGTCCGCCCATCGGGCCGACCCGGTGGATCCAGAACGCCCGGCGGGCCAGGTGGCCGTCGCCGACCGAGACGGCCAGGAAGCTTCCCGGACGCGAGCGCTCCCCGACGTCCGGTGCGACCAGGCTGAGATGGTGGAACGCCCCGACCGACTTCGTCGCGAGCACCTCGGCGGTCACGTGGACCGGCCCCGTGGCCGTGCGCGTCGCCGTGGTCATCCGGCGAGCTCGCGCAGGACACGCCGCGGCCAGAGCGGACCCCCGTAGACGAAACCGGTGTAGGCCTGGACCAGGGTCGCACCGGCCTTCAGTCGCTCGCGTACGTCGTGGCCGCTGGAGATGCCGCCCACCGAGATGAGCGTGATCCTCGGGTCCTGGGAGCGGAGGAGGCGGGTGACCTGCACGGACCGGTCCCGCAGGACCGGCCCGGACAGCCCGCCGGCACCGATCGCCTCGACCTGGGCGGGAGGCGAGCGGAGTCCGTCGCGCGAGATCGTGGTGTTGGTGGCGATCAGCCCCTCGAGGGAGCGGTCGCGAGCGAGCTCGCCGATGGCGAGCACGTCCTCGTCGGCCAGATCGGGGGCGATCTTCACCAGGAGGGGCACCGGGCGGCGCGCGGCCTCGTCGGCGGTACGGCGTACCTCGTCGAGGAGCGGCCCCAGCCGGTCGACCGCCTGGAGCGATCGGAGGCCGGGGGTGTTCGGGGAGGACACGTTCACCACGAGATAGTCGGCGAACGGCGCGAGCAGGCGCGCGCTGGTCGCGTAGTCGGCGAGCACGGCGGCCTCGTCGTCCTCGGGCACGACCTTGGACCTGCCGACGTTGATGCCGAGCACCGGTCGGGTGGTGCGGCTCGCGATGTGACGGACGTTGACGCTCGCCCGACGGTCGCGACGGTCCAGCCGCCGCGCGCGCTTCGCGAGCCGCCGGGCCAGGGCCTCGGCGCCGTCGTTGTTGAACCCCATCCGGTTGACCACGGCGCGGTCCTCGGGCAGCCGGAACAGCCGCGGTCGCGCGTTGCCGGGCTGGGGCAGGGCGGTCACGGTGCCGATCTCGACGAAGCCGAACCCGAGCGCCGCGAGGGCGTCGATGCCCACGGCGTTCTTGTCGAAGCCCGCGGCCAGGCCGAGAGGGTTGCGAAAGATCAGGCCCATCGCCTCGACGGGCGACGCGGGCACCGTGACGACTGCCCGAGCGACGCCACGACCCGCGCGGATCGCTCGGAACCCGAGGCGGTGCGCCCGCTCCGGGTCCATCCGGGCGAGGACCGACCGGAACAGCACGTCGTACGTCGTCACGGCGGGCTCACCGGGCGGCCCAGTCCTGCAGCGAGCGGACCCCGATCTCGCCCCGGATGCGTGCCTCGATCCCCTGCACCGCCGCTCCCAGGCCCTGCACAGTGGTGATGCACGGGACGTTCGCGCGGACCGCGGCGGTGCGGATCTCGTAGCCGTCGACGCGCACCGCCTGCACCGAGGAGCCCGCGGACGAGGCGTCTCGAGGTGACCCGCCGCTGCCGGCCGAGCCGTGGGGCGTGTTGACCACGAGGGCGACATCGCCGTCCGCGATCAGCTGCACGGTCGTCGGCTCGCCGTGCGGGCCGGTGCCGTCGAAGTGCTTGCGCACCACCTCGGCCCGCACGCCGTTGCGGCGCAGCACGTCGGCCGTTCCCTGCGTCGCCAGGATCTCGAACCCGAGGTCGGCCAACACCTTGATCGGGAAGATCATCGACCGCTTGTCGCGGTTGGCCATCGAGACGAACACCTTGCCGGACGTCGGCAGCGGGCCGAACGCCGCGGCCTGGGCCTTGGCGAACGCCCGCCCGAAGTCGGCGTCGAAGCCCATCACCTCCCCGGTGGACTTCATCTCCGGACCGAGCACGGTGTCGACGTAGCGGCCGTCGGGCTGACGGAACCGGTTGAACGGCATCACCGCCTCCTTGACCGCGATCGGCGAGTCGCCGGGCAGGGTGCCGCCGTCGCCGGCCGCGGGCAGCAGGCCCTCCGCGCGCAGCTGCTTGATCGAGTCGCCCATCATCACCCGGGCCGCGGCCTTGGCGAGCGGGGTCGCGGTCGCCTTGGAGACGAACGGGACGGTGCGGCTCGCGCGCGGGTTGGCCTCGAGCACGTAGAGCACGTCGGAGCCGAGCGCGAACTGGATGTTGATCAGCCCCAGCACCCCGACCCCGCGTGCGATCGCCTCGGTCGCCTGCCGGATCCGGTCGATCTCGCGGTCGCCCAGGGTGATCGGCGGCAGCGCGCAGGAGGAGTCGCCGGAGTGGATCCCGGCCTCCTCGATGTGCTCCATCACGCCGCCGAGGAACAGCTCGTCCCCGTCGAAGATCGCGTCGACGTCGATCTCGACCGCGTCGTCGATGAACCGGTCGACCAGCACCGGGTGCTCCGGGCTGATCGCGGTCGCCCGGGCGATGTATCCCTCGAGCGCCCCGTCGTCGTACACGATCTCCATGCCGCGGCCGCCGAGCACGTACGACGGGCGCACCAGCACCGGGTAGCCGATGTCGGCGGCGATCGCGGCGGCCTCGTCGTACGACGACGCCATGCCGTGCAGGGGCGCGACCAGCCCCGCCTCGTGGAGCACCCTGCCGAACGCCCCGCGCTCCTCCGCCAGGTGGATCGCCTCGGGCGTGGTGCCGACGATCGGCACCCCGGCGTCGGCGAGACCCTGCGCGAGGCCGAGCGGGGTCTGGCCGCCGAGCTGGCAGATGACGCCCGCGACCGGGCCGGCCTGCTGCTCGGCGTGGACGACCTCGAGGACGTCCTCGAGGGTCAGCGGCTCGAAGTAGAGGCGGTCGGACGTGTCGTAGTCGGTGGAGACGGTCTCGGGGTTGCAGTTGACCATGATCGTCTCGAAGCCCGCGCCATCCTCGCCCTGCCCGGTCCCATGTCGCAGCGCCATCGAGGCGTGGACGCAGGAGTAGTCGAACTCGATCCCCTGGCCGATCCGGTTCGGCCCCGAGCCGAGGATGATCACCGCCGGCCGCTCGCGGGGCTCGACCTCGGTCTCCTCGTCGTACGAGGAGTAGTGGTACGGCGTGGCGGCGGCGAACTCGGCGGCACACGTGTCGACGGTCTTGTACACGGGCCGGATGCCCAGCGCGTGCCGGACGCCGCGGACGACATCGGCGGTCATCCCGCGGATCTTGCCGAGCTGGGCGTCGGAGAACCCGTGCCGCTTGGCCAGTCGGAGCAGGTCCGGGGTGAGCTCGGGGGCCGTGGTGACCTCGGCCGCGACCTCGTTGATCAGCGCCAGCTGGTCGACGAACCACGGGTCGATCCGGGTCACCTCGAAGATCTCCTCCGGTGACGCGCCGGCCCGGATCGCGTCCATGACCACCTTGAGCCGCCCGTCGTGCGGGATGCGCGCCCGCTCGAGGAGCGTCTCCTTGTCCAGCTCGACCCACTCGCGGTGCCAGTCGAAGACCGCCTCGGGCTTCTCCAGGGAACGCAGGGCCTTCTGCAGGGCCTCGGTGAAGTTGCGGCCGATCGCCATCGCCTCGCCCACCGACTTCATGTGGGTGGTGAGGGTCGGGTCGGCGCCGGGGAACTTCTCGAACGCGAACCGCGGCACCTTCACCACGACGTAGTCGAGGGTGGGCTCGAAGGACGCCGGCGTGCTCCGACCGTCGGGACGGGTGGTGATGTCGTTGGGGATCTCGTCGAGGGTGTAGCCGATTGCCACCTTGGCGGCGATCTTCGCGATCGGGAAGCCCGTCGCCTTGGAGGCCAGAGCGCTCGAGCGGGAGACCCGGGGGTTCATCTCGATCACGACGACTCGGCCGTCGTCGGGGTTGACCGCGAACTGGATGTTGCAGCCGCCGGTGTCGACCCCGACCTCGCGGATCACCCCGATGGCGATGTCGCGGAGCCGCTGGTACTCCCGGTCGGTCAGGGTCAGCGCCGGCGCGACCGTGATGGAATCGCCGGTGTGCACGCCCATCGGGTCGACGTTCTCGATCGAGCAGACGATGACGACGTTGTCCTTGCGGTCACGCATCACCTCGAGCTCGTACTCCTTCCAGCCGAGGATCGACTCCTCCAGGAGCACCTCGGTGGTCGGGCTCAACGAGAGACCGAGCCCGGCGATCCGGCGCAGGTCCTCCTCGTCGTAGGCCAGGCCGGAGCCGGCGCCGCCCATGGTGAAGCTGGGGCGAACCACGACCGGGTAGCCGAGGTCCGCGACCGCGCCCAGGCAGTCCTCCATCGTGTGGCAGATCGCCGAGGCCGCGACCTCAGCACCCCACTCGGCCGGCAGCCCCTCGACGACCCGCTTGAACGACTCGCGGTTCTCACCCTTCTCGATCGCCTCGATGCTCGCTCCGATGAGCTCGACGCCGTACCTCTCGAGGACGCCGGCCGCGGCCAGGCTCATCGCGCAGTTCAGCGCGGTCTGGCCGCCGAGCGTGGCGAGCAGGGCGTCCGGCCGCTCGTGGGCGATCACCTGCTCGACGAACTCCGGCGTGATCGGCTCGACGTACGTCGCGTCGGCGAACTCCGGGTCGGTCATGATCGTGGCCGGGTTGGAGTTCACCAGGATCACCCGGACGCCCTCCTGCCGGAGCACCCGGCACGCCTGGGTCCCGGAGTAGTCGAACTCGCAGGCCTGCCCGATCACGATCGGCCCACTGCCGATGACCAGCACACTCGTGATGTCGCTGCGCTTCGGCATCAGGCCCCCTCTCCGTTGAGCCGTCCCAAATCCTCCGTTGAGCCGTCCGAGAATTGGACGGCTCGAGGGAGGATTTGGGACGGCTCAACCTCCATGAGGGTGCAGAAGCGGTCGAAGAGGTACGCCGCGTCGTGCGGGCCGGCGGCGGCCTCGGGGTGGTACTGCACGGAGAACGCGGTCAGCCGACCGGTGTCGTCGCGGAGCTCGATCCCCTCGACCACGTCGTCGTTGAGGCAGACGTGGCTCACCGTCGCCGGCCCGTACGGCGTCGGGGTCGCGGCATCGAGGGGCGCGCGCACGGCGAACCCGTGGTTGTGCGCGGTCACCTCGACCCTGCCCGTGGTGCGGTCCAGCACCGGCTGGTTGATCCCGCGGTGGCCGTAGCTGAGCTTGTAGGTGTCGAAGCCGAGCGCCCGGCCGAACAGCTGGTTGCCGAAGCAGATGCCGAAGTAGGGGATCCCCTCGGCCAACGCACCGCGCAGCAGCTCGACCTGGCCGGTGGTGGCCGCCGGGTCACCGGGGCCGTTGGAGAAGAACAGCCCGTCGGCCCGGACCGCGCGCACGTCGTCGAGGGTCGCGGTGGCCGGCAGCACATGGGTCTCGACGCCGCGCTCGGCCAGCATCCGCGGGGTGTTCGCCTTGATCCCCAGGTCGAGCGCGGCCACCGTGAAGCGCCGCTCGCCGAGCGCGGGCACGACGTAGGGCTCGATCGTGGAGACCTCGCCGGAGAGGTTCGCGCCCGCCATCTCCGCCGACGCCCGGACCCGCTCGAGCAGCGCCGCCGGGTCGGTCTCGGACGAAGAGATCCCGACCCGCATCGCGCCCCGCTCGCGGAGGTGGCGGGTCAGGGCACGGGTGTCGATGCCCGAGATGCCGACCACACCCTGCTCGCGCAGCGACGCGTCGAGCGGCCGCCGCGCGCGCCAGCTGGACGGCACCCGGGCCGGGTCACGCACGACGTACCCGGCCACCCAGATGCGTGCGGACTCGGGGTCCTCGTCGTTGAGGCCGGTGTTGCCGACGTGTGGAGCGGTCATCACCACGACCTGGCGGTGGTACGACGGATCGGTGAGCGTCTCCTGGTAGCCCGTCATCCCGGTGGCGAACACCGCCTCGCCGAAGGTCTCCCCCTCGGCCCCGAACGAGTCACCCCGGAACGACCGACCGTCCTCGAGGACCAGCAGGGCTGTGGGTGGTCGAGCCTGGTCGAGACCATGCAGCGGCACGCCGTACCTCCTTCTCCGCCTCACGGGACGGATCGTTAAAGGATGTCGAGCGCTGCCGACCCTAGCAGGGGAGAGTCCGTACGTCGGACTCCGCGCCGGGGCGCCGGGCGACCCGGTTAGCCGAGCCCCGCCACGAAGGCCGCGACCTCGGCGATCATCCGCTCGTCGCCCTCGAGCTGGGGCAGATGGGCCACGCCCGGGAGCTCGACGAGACGGGCGCCGGGGATGTGCGCGGCCGCGTGCGCCGCCGCGTCCTTGAGGTACTGCAGGTCGAGCTCGCCGATCATCAGCAGGGTCGGGACGGCGATCTCGCCGAGCCGGTCCCAGGCCTCCTCGTCGTCGCCCCTCTCGCCCGGGTCCTCGGCCGCCAGCGCGATCCGGTTCATGTCCAGGAAGAGCTCGCGCGCGGCCCCGCCGACCCGTCCGCGCGGCGCCAGCGGCCCGTCCAGCCAGACGTGGGCGTCGATCTCGTTGACCTCGGCGAGGTCACCGCGCTCGAAGGCGGCGTCCTGGGCCTCGCCCAGCGCGTCCACCTCGGGCTCGTACACCTCCGCCGGTCCGCCGTTGACCGCGGGCGCGATCAGGACCAGGGCGCGCACCCGCTCGGGGTGCCTGAGCGCGAGGTGGAGCGAGCCCCGTCCGCCCATCGAGCAACCGACGACCACGGCGGACCCGACGTCGTACGCATCGAGCACCGCGACCGCGTCGGCCACGCTGGACCAGCCGTCCTCGCGCTGGTACGTCGTCCGGCCGTAGCCGCGCTGGTCGTAGGTCAGGCACCGATGGTCCGGCAGCCGCTCGACGACGTGCTGCCAGCTGCGCTGGTCCGTCACGCCGGCGTGCATGAAGAGGATGGCCGGCTCGCCCCTCCCGTACTCCTCCGCGGCGATCTGCGCGGCTCCTGAGGTGATCTGCATCGCGGTCAGTGAATCGGCGTCCGGTCCCGCCGCACAACCGGATTACCGGCCCCGGACCGTCCGTGGGGTCCACTAGCGTCGCCGCCATGCCGCCGCCCGACCACCCGGTGCACGAGCTGACCCGGGCCGACGCGCGGCAGATCGTGGTCCGGGCCACGATGCTGGACGCCGCGCGTCCGACCAACCTGATGACCGTGGTCGAGCGCCTCAGGGCCCTGCCGGTCGAGCCGACCAGGGCGATCGCCCCGAGCTACGACCTGGTCTGCTGGTCGCGGCTGGGCGCGGCGTACGACCCCGACGACCTCGACGACCTGCTGGCCGCCCGTGAGCTGTACGAGGACGCCGACGGCATCCGGCCGATGTCGGACCTGGCACTGCACCTCGCCGACATGGAGGCCTGGCCGCCCTGGGACGGCACGCGCGAGTGGCTCGAGGCCAACGAGTTGTTCCGCAACGAGGTGCTCGACGTGCTCGACGCCGACGGGCCGCTGCCGTCCCGCGGTGTCCGCGCGACCGCTCAGGTGCCCTGGCGGTCGTCGGGGTGGAACGTCGACCGCAACGTCCGGATGATGCTCTCCTGCCTGCTGTCGCGCGGCGAGGTGGCCGTGAACGGACGCGCCGGCACCCAGCGGAAGTACGACCTGGCCGAGCGGGTCTACCCACCTGGTGTCGAGGCGGTGCCGCGCACCGAAGCCCTCCGGCTGCGCGACGAGGCGCGGCTCCGCGGGCTCGGGATCGCGCGGGCGAAGGGCACCGTGATCCCCGGAGAGCCGGTCCACGTGGGCGGGGCCGGCGAGCGGGCGGTGGTCGAGGGCACCGACGGCGAGTGGCGGGTCGACGCGGCTCAGCTCGGGCTGCCGTTCGAGGGGCGTACGGCGCTGCTCTCGCCGTTCGACCCGGTCACCCGAGACCGGGTGCGCATGGAGGACCTGTTCGAGTTCGAGTACGTCCTCGAGATGTACAAGCCGGCGGCGAAGCGCCGCTGGGGGTACTTCGCGCTGCCGATCCTGCACGGCGACCGACTCGTCGGGAAGCTCGACGCCACAGCCGATCGGAAGGCCGGTCGCTTCTTCGTCGACGCCGTCCATGAGGACGTGCCGTTCACCCGGTCGATGACCGAGGCCGTCGAGGCCGAGATCAGCGCGCTTGCGGAGTGGCTCGGCCTCGCCCTCGATCGCTGACCGCGCCCGCCGCGCGCCGCCGGCCCTTGCGCAGATCCGCGAGTGGGGCACACGCTGATCCCGAGGCCGGACGCCCCGCCCGGCCGTTCACCCGGGGGGTCAGCCCATGTCCAAGTACGCCGTGTTCTTCACGTTCCGTCCCGAGGCGATCAAGGCGCTGATGGCCACGCCCAGCGACCGGGCCGCGGTGGTCCGCTCCCTGTGCGAGTCCGCGGGCGGCTCGATGGAGAGCTACTACCTGATGCTCGGCAGCCGGTACGACGGCTTCACCGTCGTCGACCTGCCCGACTCGGCCTCCGTCGCGTCGATCAGTCTCGCGGTCACCAGCACCGGTGCGTTCAGCCACCTCGAGAGCCACGAGCTGGTCGAGTCCGGTGACCTCGGCGCGATCCTGGCGAAGGCGTCCTCGCTGACCTACACGGCGCCCGGGTCCTGACCCGCGGCGACGAGCCGCAGCTCGGCGCCGTCCCAACGCCGGCGCAACCACCGGTCGTGCGACGCGACGACCACGGTGCCCGGGGCCGTGGCCAAGGCGTCCTCGATCTCGCTCGCCAGGGCCAGGGACAGGTGGTTGGTCGGCTCGTCGAGCAGGAGCAGGTCGGGCTCGGACGCGATCGCCACCGCGAGGCCCAGCCGGCGGCGCTGGCCGACCGAGAGCAGTGCTACCGGGGTGGCGTGCCGGTCGGGTGGCACGAGGCCCAGCTCGCGCAGCGGCACCCGGGCCGCCCGGTCCTCCCCGACCAGCGCGTCGTACGTCGCCCCTGCGCTGCGCTCCGGGTGGCGGAAGTGCACGTCCTGCACGAGCTCGGCCACCCGATGCGCGGTCACGACGACCGAGCCTGTCGTGGGAGCGAGGCGCCCGGACAGCACGCCGAGCAGGGTGGACTTGCCCGACCCGTTCGGGCCGGAGACCAGCAGGTGCTCCCCCTCATCCACGTCCAGCCGGCCGAGGCCGAGCCTGCCGGCCACCTCCAGCTCGCGGACCTGCACCACCCTCCCCACCGCGCCATGGCTGGTCAGGGACGCGCGTAGGCGCAGCGGCGGCCGGGGCTTCCGCACCTGCTCGCGCTCGGCGGCCTCGAGCCTCCGCTCGGCGTCCTTCTTCCGTCTCGAGAGGGTCCGCTCGACGCGTGCGCCCTTGAAGCCGTAGATGAACCTGTCGTTGTCCCGGGGCGGCCGGTTGTGGGCGATGGCCGAGGTGCCGATCCTGGTCGCCGCACGGAGCCGGCTCAGCTCCTCCTGCTGCTCGGCGTACGTCGCCTCCCACCGGCGGCGGGCGTCGGCGCGGTGCTCCTCGTACGCCGTCCAGCCGCCGCCGAAGCGTCGCCCACCACGTCCGTCGGTGCCGAGCTCCGAGGGGTCCAGGTCGAACAGGTCGGTGGCCACGTCGTCCAGCAGCACCCGGTCGTGGCTCGCGAGCAGCACGACCCCGGGCAGGTCGTGGAGGAACGACGAGACGAGCTCGATCGCGTCGTCGTCGAGGTGGTTGGTCGGCTCGTCGAGCAGCAGGCACGCCGGCCGCGTGGTCATCAGCGTGGCCAGTGCCAGACGGGTGCGCTGGCCGCCGGACAGGCTGCCGATACGCCGTTCGGGGTCGAGCGTTCCGAGCCCGAGCCGCTCCGCGGCCTCCTCGGCCCGACGGTCGGCGTCCCAGGCGTCGTGCGCGATCGCGCGGTCCAGCGCCGCGGCGTACGCGGTCTGGGTGAGGTCGTCGGAGTCATGGGTCAGCTCGAGCGAGAGGCGCTCGACGTCAACGACCATTGCGCGCAGCGGGGTCAGCGCACCGGCGAGCACCTCGCCGATGGTCTGGTCGTCGCCGAATGGCGGCTCCTGGCCCAGCATCGCGACATCGTCGGGCCGGTCGATCCGGCCCGTGACCAGGGCCCGGGCGGGCAGGGTCCCGGCGATCGCCCGGAGCAGGGTGGACTTGCCGGACCCGTTCTCACCGACCAGGCCGATCCGACGCCCGGGCTGGGCGGTCAGGTCGAGGCCGTGGAGCACCTGCCGGGTGCCGAACCGGACGTCGAGGTCGGAGATGTGGAGCGTGGGGAGAGTGGTCGCTGACATGCGGGAGCCTTCGCCGGTGTGCAGGGAGACTCGCCGGGCGTGGCCACGGGCGCGAGTCGGTTCAGCGTGCGATCCACATGGTGCGCCCAGGGTACCGCCCGCGGTCCTCTGCGGCGACCCGATGGTCGACCGTCGGTCCGGCTGCGCACGGCCGAGGAGCCCCCGAGGGCGCTCGCGGGCTACAGCCCGTGCAGGAACTCCACCAGCCCGGCGAAGTAGGTGTCGGCGTCGTCGACGAGCGCGAGGTGGCTGCCGTGCGGCGAGTGGTGGTAGCGCCCCTGGGGCAGCTCGGCGGCCATCCAGCGGAGGTGGGCCGGGTCCATGGTGTCGTGCTCGGCGCCCATGACCAGGGTCGGCACCTCGATCCGGTGCAGGTCGGCGGTGCGGTCCCAGTCGCCGAGGGTGCCGCTGGCGCCGAGCTCGCTGGGGCCCTGCATGGGCACGTAGATCGACCGATTGGTGTGCCCGAACGCCCGCGTCACGGGCTCGGGCCACTCGTCGGCCGGCAGCCGGCAGACGTGGACCACGTCGTGGTGCTCCTTCAGCAGCTGCTCGTACTCCGGGCCCTCGGTGTCGCCGGCCGCCTCCAGCCGCTTGATCTCGGCCAGGGCCCCCTGGTCCATGCCCGGCATCAGCACCTCCTCGGCGTACCGGTTGTACGCGGGGATGCTGGCCATCATGTTCGAGATCACCAGCCCCTTGAGGTGCTGCGGGTGAGCGAGCGCGTACTCGATCGCGAGGATGCCGCCCCACGATTGTCCGTAGAGCACGAAGCTCTCCGGACCGAGCCCGAGTGCGACCCGGACCTGCTCCACCTCGTCGACGAACCGCTCCACTTGCCACAGGGAGGGGTCCTCGGGCTGGTCGCTGTAGTGCGACCCGAGCTGGTCGTAGAGGTAGTACTCGACGCCTGCGGCCGGTAGGTACCCGTCGACCGACTCGAGGTACTCGTGCGTCGCCCCGGGGCCGCCGTGGAGGAGCAGGACCCGGAGGTCGGGATTGTTGCCGAACCGCTTGGTCCACACCCGGAAGTCACCCGCCGGCGTGGACACCGGCAGCATCCGCACACCTCCGGCGATGCGGTCGGGTCGCCTCGAGGAGTCCAGGTAGTCGCCCACCGGTCGAGCATGCCACGGCGCGACCGTG
>DATAOY010000019.1:0-22480 GCA_036265495.1 Nocardioides sp.
ACCTCGCGCGCGCACAGATGGCCGCGCGCCTGGGAGAGGCGCAGCAGCTCCGTCGTGGCCGCCAGCAGGCGGCGGCGCGGCGGCTGAGCCGCAAGGCCGAGCAGGCCGCGCGGCAGGCGCGTCTGGCCCTGGCCCGCGCCAACTGAGGAACACCGCCTCGACCTGATCGCGAGTGTTCCGGGAGCCCGGTACGACCCAGTCGTACCGGGCTCTCGCACGCCCGGACCCGAGCGGGCGAGAGCCCAGCTGAGAATGAGGCGTCCCGGCTCCGGCGGGCGACCGCGGGTCCGGGACCCTGAGGCGGTGGCGGCCGGGCATCCGGGCGGCCGGGAGCAACGGCGTCTGCGGGTCCGGGCCCCGGATCGGAGACCTGCGTCGCTGGCGGCCGCGCGTCGGCCGCGTCCGGCGGTGAGAGTTGGCGGGCGTCTGCGAGTCCGGGCCCCGGATCGGAGACCTGCGTCGCTGGCGGCCGCGCGTCGGCCGCGTCCGGCGGCGTGGGGTGGCGTGGGTCGGGCGGCCGCCGCGCCTGCGCACGCTCCGCTCCGGGACCCTGAGGCGTTGGCGGCCGGCATCCGGGCGGCCGGCCCCGGATCGGAGACCTGTGTCGCTGGCGGCCGCGCGTCGGCCGCGTCCGGCGGCGTGGGGTGGCGTGGGTCCGGCGGCCGCCGCGCCTGCGCACGCTCCTGCGGTCTCTGCTCCGGGACCCTGAAGCGGTGGCGGCCGGGTATCCGGGCGGCCGGCTCCGTCGGAGACCTGTGTCGCTGGCGGCCGCGCGTCGGCCGCATCGGGCGGCGTGGGGTGGCGTGGGTCCGGCGGCCGCCGCGCCTGCGCACGCTCCTGCGGTCTCCGCTCCGGACCCTGAGGCGGTGGCGGCCTAACCTGGTGCGGTGAAGACCTGCGACATGTGCGGGAAGCAGGCCGAGGACGCCGACACCATGACCTGGGTGACCTCGGTCGAGAACGGCCGCAGGAAGACCTACTGCGACACCTGCTCGCGAGAGCACCTGCGCGCCATCGAGAGCAAGCTCGACAGCGAGTGGTGGTGATCCCGGGTCACGACCCGACGTGTACCCACGTGGCGACCGACGGGATGCCGTCCGGCGTCATCACGAAGAGCATGTACCAGCCCGGAGGTGCCAGGTTCGGCGACGCGGGTGCCGTGGCGGTGAAGCCGGTCGGGGTCGCGGTGACGGACAGCTGCACGCGCCGAGCGTTCATCTCGACCGCGTGTGTCGTCGAGCCCGGTGCCATCAGCACGGCGGAGTCGACTGCCGGACCGGACGTCGCGATGTCGAAGCTGGCGCCGTAGTCGACCTGGTTCGGGGCCGACGTGATGGCGGGACGCGGCCCCTTGAACAGGTACGGCGGCGAGTAGAAGTCGATCTGCTGGGCGCCACCGCCGGCTCCGGTGTCGCCGGCCGACATGATCCGGCCGTCCGGCAGCAGCAGAGCGGTCGAGTGGTAGCCCCGGCGTACCGTCTGGACGGCCATGTTCGTCCACGTCTGCGTGGCCGGGTCGAGGTGCAGCGTCTCGAACTCTCCCGAGCCGTAGAGGTCCTGGGCGTTGCCCCCGATCCCGTACGCCGTGCCGTCGGGCACCTGGATGATGTTCATGTGTGCCCTCGGGGTCGGCATCGATGTCCCGAAGTGCCAGCCGGCGGTGGGCTTGCTGTAGTCGAAGACCTCGGTGGTGACCAGGGCGCTTCCCGCGTTGAGGCCACCGAACACCATCACGTTCGGCGTGCCGCCCGAGCCACCGGGCAGGAGCATCGAGGACGAGCCGGGGCCGTTCCCGCCCTTCGGCAGCTGCGGCAACGTCGTCCAGGTCCAGGTGGCCGGACTGAGCTTGTAGTCCTTCCTCTTGTCGATCTGGAGCATGGTCCCGTCGGGCATCAGCCACTGGTGTGGGTAGTAGTTCGTCACGTGCGGAGGCCCGACGACCTGCAGGGTGCCGACGTCGGTGCCGCTCGCGGGTGGGGTGTACTGCTCCACCGTGGGGTTCTTCGTGACGCCGTCGGCCTCGGTGCCGGCGGCGACCACCACGGTCCCGTCCGCCAGCCGGGTGGCGGTCGGGTAGTAGCGGCCCAGGGGTGTGTCGGGCTGGCGGATCCAGGTCTCCTTGACCGGGTCGAAGAGGTACACGTCGGGGATCCCGTGCGGGATCTTCACGGTGCCTCCGACGGACAGGATCCGCCCGTCGCTCAGGGGCGTGACGCTGCCGCAGAAGACCGCGGCCGGCGCGGGGGCCTCGTGACCGGTGAAGGTCGTGGGGTCGAAGAGGTACGACGCGGTGTTCTTGTACGTCGAGGTGTACTTGCCGCCGAGCAGCAGCACCTTGCCAGTGTGCAGCAGGACCGCGGCGATCCCGATCGTCTTGGTGCCGGGGTTGCGCGCGGCACTCCACTGCCCGATGTCTGTCGGGTCGGTGGACGCCAGCGCCGAGATGAGCGTGCGACGTTCCGCAGCATCGTGACGGGTGGCCGCGGCCGACTCGGTGTACGCACGCCCCTCGAGGTGCTCGCAGGCGTGCTCGGTGCCGAGCTTGCGCGCGTCGGACCGGTACTTCGCATCCGGCGTGAGGGTGCCGCACACGAGCTGCATGTCCGCGGTCGCGCTCCCGGTCTCGTGCGGTGCCGGACGGGCCGCGGCGGTCGTCGCCGCCAGCGCCATCGCCACCGTTGCGGTGAGCCCCGCGGCCGAGAGGCGGTACCCGTTCCTTCT
The DNA here is from genome assembly GCA_036265495.1 of Nocardioides sp. Lineage (GTDB taxonomy): Bacteria > Actinomycetota > Actinomycetes > Propionibacteriales > Nocardioidaceae > Nocardioides. The sequence continues at coordinate 2,722 of DATAOY010000019.1, forward strand.
CATGCGAGTCGTTGCGTCAGCCATCGTGCGGAACCCCCCGGTCGCAGCTACCCAGCAACGTAGACGCCCACAGCGATTTCACAATGGCACGAATCGGCCTGGTAGCGCCCGGTCAGCCCCACGCGCAGCCGCAGTGCGGGTGCCGCAGCCAGTCACGACGCGTGACGTCGAGGTGCTCGGACACGGTGAGCGTCGCCGACCGGAGGGCAGGGTCGCGCTCGTCGAGCCGGCGTACGACGTCGCGCACAGCCCAGGCGATCCCGATCTGCACCAGGCACGGGTCAGGGTCTCTCGCCGGTGCGTTCGGCAGCTCCTCGAGCTGGTGGAGCACGGTCGCACGACGCGGATCGAGGTCGCCGAGGTGCGCGTCGACGCAGCGCAGACAGGCGGTCCGGCCCGGCTCGACGAACGGCCCGATCCGCACGACGCGGGGGAGCACGGCCAGCCAGAGATGGCAGATGTCGTCGCGGACCAACGCGTCCGAGACCCGGCGGCGCGGCTCGCCCACGGTCGCCACCAGCCGGGTGCTCGCGTCGGGCGACCGCGCGAGTCCCGCCGCCAGGCAGGCTCGGACCATCCGGTCCTCGATCGTGGCGTCGACCGTGAGCGCCACCGGAGCGCGCGAGCTCGCGTCCCGTCGTGGTGCTGCCCCATCGACGACCCAGCCCTCGGACACGAGCCGGTCGACCACGCCGCGCACCGCGTCGGGCGGGCGGCGGTCGAGATGGGTGAGGGCGTCGCGCAACCCCGGCCGGTCGGTCAGCACCAGCCGATCGGGCGGGTCGAGCCCGACCTGGAGGTGCCGGTCGTCACGGCGTACGACGTGGAGCCCGTCGCGCAGCACGGGCCGGGAGAGGTCCGTCCACGCCGTCATGCCCCGACGCTGGCACACCCGCCGGCCCGAGGTCGGTGGTCATCCACAGACGAACGGCGCCACCCGAGGGTGGCGCCGTCCGTTGAGGTCTGTGCGGTGTCTCAGGCCTTGCCGAGGATCCGGTTGAGGTTGGTGCCGCACACGGGGCACACGGCCTTGGCCATCCGGGTGCCCTTGTCGTTGACGCGCACCTCGCCCTCGGCCTCGCGCTTCTCCTTGCACTTCACGCAGTAGAACTCGCCGCTCCAGGTCTCCGCCATGACGGCCTCCTTGCTTGTTCTCATTACGGTCGTCGCGACGGGGAGTCAGGGGAAGCCCGCCGGGACCGGGCCACGTGGGGCACCCGGTCGTCGACGACCCTACGGCACGGGGGCCACCGCGTGCAGTCGGCGCACCGGTGAGCGTGGAAGAGCCTGATTCCACGCTCAGGACCCCTGGTCGCCCCCTCGGGGCCGGCGGCAGGTCCGCGACCCGGCTGCGTGTCGATCGACCCCGATCAGGGGATGGCAGTCCTCACCCTCGCCGCGCGCGATGCGGGCGAGGGGAGAGAGCGGAGGTCCAGGAGGGCCTCAACGCTGCGGGGAGGGCGGCGCGAACCGAGGTTCACGGGCGCTGAGGCCCTCCTGTCGGGGGTCCGTGGGGACGCTCCCGGGCCAACCCGAGAAATGGCCCAAGAGATGGCGAGACGGGGACCCGGGCACCGGACGCCGCTTGCCTTCCCCTTGCGAACGCCGCCCGCAGTCCCGGGACCCCGTCTGCGGCACACGCTAGGAGCGAGCCGACGACAGGGTCAACGCATCGGCCGTGGTTCCCCGGGTCCGCTGTGGACAAGCCTGTGGACAAGGCCCGGGCAGCCTGTGGAGAACCGCCTGTCTGGCGGGGATCGGCTGGGGAGGCACTGTGGAGCCCCGGGCACGGGGGTGCGCTGCGCCGCCGCTGACCAGCAAGAATGTCGTGCACCGGGTGTGGACGGAAAATCCCTCGCCTGGGGACAGCGGACGGAGACCGATGAGCGAGACGCGCCACGACGACGCCTACGAGCAGGGGCCGGTGGCGGCGTTGCGCCGCGTCGCGTTCCTGATGGAGCGGGGACGGGAGGAGACTCGCCGCGTACAGGCGTTCCGCAACGCCGCCGCCACCATCCTGCCGCTGTCGGCCGACGAGGTGGCCGAGCGTGTCGCGGCGGGCACGCTCACCGAGCTGTCCGGGATCGGGCCCAGCACCGCGTCCGTCATCGAGGCCGCGGTCCGCGGCGAGCAGCCGGAACGCCTCGCCAGGCTCGAGGCGGCGTACGCCGGACCGCTCACCCAGGGCGGGCGTGCGCTGCGGGCCGCTCTACGCGGTGACCTGCACTCCCACTCCGACTGGTCCGACGGCGGCTCGCCGATCGAGGAGATGGCCTTCACCGCGATCGAGCTCGGCCACGAGTACCTGGTGCTCACCGACCACTCGCCCCGGCTGACCGTCGCCAACGGGCTCAGCGCAGCCCGGCTGACCAAGCAGCTCGGCGTCGTCGACGCGATCAACGAGCACCTCGCCGGCTCGGGCTTCACCCTGCTGAAGGGGATCGAGGTCGACATCCTCGACGACGGCGGGCTCGACCAGACCGACGAGATGCTGGCGAGGCTGGACCTGCGCGTCGCCAGCGTGCACTCCAAGCTGCGGCAGGACGCGTCGGGCATGACGGCGCGGATGCTGGGCGCGATCCGCAACCCTCGCACCAACGTGCTCGGGCACTGCACCGGCCGGATGGTGATGGGCAACCGCGGTACCCGGCCGAGCAGCGAGTTCGACGCGAAGGCGGTGTTCCAGGCCTGCGCCGAGCACGACGTCGCCGTGGAGATCAACTCCCGTCCCGAACGCCGCGACCCGCCGACCCGACTGATCGAGCTGGCCCGCGACCTCGGCTGCCTGTTCTCGATCGACTCCGACAGCCACGCGCCCGGGCAGCTGGACTTCCTCGACTACGGCTGTGAGCGGGCCGAGGCGGCCGGCCTCGAGCCCGATCGCATCGTCAACACCTGGCCGCGCGAGCGCCTCCTGGCCTGGGCCGCGAAGGACGCCTAGCCCGACGTTACGGAGCGGCTACCTCGCGGTGTCGGGCCGGACCGTTACCGTCTCGCCATGACCGTGGAGCGTCAGCCTCAGGTGGAGGTGCGCCGTTCGACACGGCGCCGCCGGACCGTCTCGGCGTACCGCGAGGGCGATCGGATCGTGGTGCTGATCCCGGCCAGCCTGAGCCGCCGCCAGGAGGCGGAGTGGGTCGAGACGATGGTGGCCCGCGTCGAGAAGGCCGAGGCCCGGCGCCGGCCCAGCGACGAGGACCTGTTGCGGCGGGCCACCGCGCTCAGCCAGACCTGGCTGCGCGGGCGGGCCATTCCCGCCACGGTCCGCTGGGTCGACAACCAGCGCAGCCGCTGGGGCTCGTGCACGCCGGTCGACCGGTCGATCCGGCTCTCGCGACGGCTGCAGGACATGCCCGACTGGGTCGTCGACTACGTACTGGTCCATGAGCTGGCCCACCTGATCGAGGCGGGCCACAACGACCGCTTCTGGGCCTGGGTCGAGCGCTATCCCCACATGGAGCGGGCGAAGGCCTGGCTCGACGGCTACTCCGCCGGAGCCAGGCTCGCCGGCGGCGACACCTGAAGCCTCGCTCGGGCCAGCCGGATCAGGTCGTGCATCTCGGGCTCGAGGTCCGGGAGGCCCGCCAGCCGCCACCAGCGCACCGCGAGCGACTCGTCGCTCGCCCGTGCGTCGACGCCGGCCGGAGCGACCGCGGCGTACCGCACGTCGAAGTGGCCCGCCCGATCGTGGCCCCGGCAGAACCCGACCTCGTGCACGTCGAGGTGCACGGGCTGCGGATGGATGCGCAGTCCCACGATGCCGGACTCCTCGGAGGCCTCACGGGTCGCGGTGGCGAGGAGCGAGTCGTCGCCGGGTTCCCAGTGGCCGCCGAAGTGGAACCACCGATGTGCCTTGCCGTGCAGGTCCAGCAGGACGGCGTCCAGCTCGGGAGACAGGACGAGCGCGCCCGCGGTCAGATGGCCGGGCGAGCAGGCACGCCGCAGCCCGTCGGGGTGCCGCTCGAGGTGGGCGACGAAGCGGTCACGCAGCGTGGCCTGGGCAGGCGTCGGCGGGGCCCACGAGCGGAGTGTGGTGAGCGCCGCGGCGTGGGCGCTCACTCCTCGCGGGGACCCTCGGGGGTGCCGTCCGCGCCACCCATGCCGCCGTCGAGGAGGTTGCGCAGCTCGGCGTCGAAGTCGTCCTCGCTGAGCTGCTCGGGCGCCTCGCTGCCCTCGCGGAAGCCGAGCGGGTCGTCGAGGTCCGCGTCGGTCGGCAGCAGGTGGGGGCTCATCCAGACGCCGTCGCGGGCCTCGGCGCCCTGGCGGGTGCGCAGCGACCCCCACAGCGTCGAGGCGTCGCGCAGCCGCCGGGGCCGCAGCTCGAGCCCGACCAACGACGCGAACGTCTCCTCGGCCGGACCTCCCGCGGCGCGGCGGCGGCGTACCGCCTCCTGGAGCTTGGTGGCGGTGGGCATCCGCTCGGCCGTCGCCTCGCCGACCACCTCGTCGACCCAGCCCTCGACCAGCGCCAGGGCGATCTCGAGCCGCTGCAGCGCGGCGTCCTGCTGGGGCGAGCGCGGGATGTCGAAGAGCCCGCCCTCCATCAGCTCCTGCATCTTCTCCAGGTTCGTCGGGTCGACGCCGCGCAGGCGCTCCTCCATCGTCTCCTGGATGCGGTCGGTGTTGATCTCGATGCCCTGGGCGTAGTCGGTGACGGCGCTGATCACGTGGTCGCGCAGCCACGGCACCGCGGCGAAGAGGCGCTGGTGGGCGGCCTCACGGAGGGCGAGGTAGAGCAGCACGTCGCTCTCGGGTACGTCGAGCCCCTCGGCGAAGCGGGCGACGTTGGCCGGCACCAGTGCCGCCTTGCCGGGAGCTCCCAAGGGCACCCCGATGTCGGAGGCGGACACCACCTCACCGGCCATCGCACCCAGCCCCGAGCCCACCTGGGTCGCGAGCATGGCGCCGACGGCCTTGCCGAGCATCGCCAGGATCGGACCGCCCATGCTCGCGGCCTCGGCCGGCAGGGCGTTGCCGAGGGCACCGACCGACGACGCGGCGATCGGCTCGACGAGGATCTTCCAGACGTCGGTCGTGCCGACGACCCACTCCGCGCGGCTCCACGCGGCCGTCGACGTGACGCCCGAGGGGAAGTGGGTGGTCTCGTCGAGCCAGTGGTCGGCCAGCCGGACGGCGTCGGCGATCTCGTCGCCCTGCTTCTGCGAGGGCGTCGGGTCGGGCTGCTGGGCGACGGTCTTGCGGGCGGTGTCGATCGCGAGCTCCCAGTTCAGGGGACCGTCGTAGGGCTGCATCATCGACTGGAGCTGGCTGAAGAGCTGGCCGATGTCGGGCGTGCCGCCGGCGAAGAACTGCTCGAACGGCGTGCCCCGGAACGGGTTCTGGTCGTCGGGCGGCGGTTGCTCGGTCATGCGACAACGGTACGCCGTGGACGGTGATTGCCACCCAGGTGACGACCGGTGGCTAGGGTCACCATGTGCCCACACCCGACCCGAACGTCGTCCGTCTGGTCGCCCTCCGCGAGACACCGCTGGAGGTCGCCGAGGTGGTCGCCGCACTCGACGACCAGACGTCGGGCGGGCTCACCCTCTTCGTCGGCCGGGTCCGCGACCACGACCACGGGCTCGACGTACGCGGGCTGGAGTACTCCGCGCACCCGACCGCGCTCGACGCGCTCCGGCGGGTCTGTGCCGAGGTCGCCGAGCAGTACGACGTGCGTGCCGTCGCCGCGGTCCACCGGGTCGGCCGGCTCTCGATCGGCGACATCGCGGTGATCGTCGCCACTGCGTCGGCACACCGCGGCACGGCGTTCGACGCCTCGCGCGCCCTGATCGACACGCTCAAGTCCGAGGTGCCGATCTGGAAGCACCAGCAGTTCGCCGACGGCACGGAGGAGTGGGTCGGCACGCCCTAGCGCTCGGGCGCGCCTCGCGTGAGGCCCTGCGCCCGGTGCCTACCCTGGGGCGCATGGAGATCCTGTGGTGGCTCGCCCCGCCCGTGGTGGCGACGGTGCTGGCGATGCTCTGGGTCTCCTGGCTGAGCCGCGAAGGTCGCGGCGAGGTGGATCGCGAGGTCGCCGTACGCCGCCTCGGCGACGCGATGGCCAGACCGAACCGCGTCGCGGCACGCCCCACGCCGCCCCGGACACCCGCAGCGGGGGAGCGCAGCACCGGCGTCGCCGTCCGCCGCCCGTCACGCCGGTCCGCGGGTTCCACCCGTCGCGCCTCCTGACTTCCGCCGGGTGAGAGGCTTGCCCGCATGACGCAGCGCACCCTGGCCGCCGTGCTGGCCGTGCCGCTGTTCGTGGCGCTCGGGATCTACACCGCCGTCACGCCGCTGCCGTTCGTCACCTACTCACCCGGCCCGACGATCAACGTGCTCGGCGACAACGGGAAGAAGCCGATCATCGAGGTCCAGGGACACCCCACCTACCGCGACGCCGGTGAGCTGCGGATGACCACGGTCTCGGTGACCCAGCGCGACGCCCGGCTCGACCTCCTCACCCTCCTGCGCACGTGGTTCTCGCGCGACCGGGCGATCTACCCCTACGCCATCCAGTACGGCGGCGGGGGGTCGCAACAGGAGGACACCCAGGAGGGGCAGGTCGAGATGATCGGCTCCCAGGACTCCGCGATCGCGGCCGCGTTGCGGCAGCTCGGGTACCAGGTGAGCCCGGTCCTCGAGATCCTCAGCGTCACGCCCGGGATGCCGGCCGACGGCAAGCTCGAGGTCCGCGACGTGATCCGCCGCTTCAACGGCACCAAGGTGACCGCCGCCACCGACCTGGGCAAGCTGATCCACGCCGTTCCGGCCGGGGACACGGTCTCGATGACCGTGGAGCGCAAGGGCAGGCCCGTCCGGGTGCGGGTCACGCCGACCACCAAGGACGGCACGCGGCTGATCGGGGTCACCCTCGGCATCGGCTACACGTTCCCGTTCAAGGTGTCGGTGAACATCAGCGACTCGATCGGCGGCCCCAGCGCCGGCCTGATGTTCGCCCTCTCGATCTACGACACGCTCACGCCGGGGTCGCTGACCTCCGGCGGAGCGGTCGCCGGGACCGGCACGATCAGCGCCGTCGGCGGCCGGGTGGGCGAGATCGGCGGCATCCAGCAGAAGATCGTCGGGGCCAAGCAGGACGGCGCGCAGCTCTTCCTGGTACCGCCGGCCAACTGCCCCGACGCCCTCACCAGTGACCACGGGTCCATGCGGCTGGCCAAGGCGGCCACCCTCAAGGACGCGATCGCCGAGGTGACCGCGTGGGGCAAGAACCACGACGCCCCGCTGCCGCAGTGCCAGGCCTCCGACAGGGCGACGCCATGAGCCCGCACCCGCGTGCCGACGAGGGACTCGCCACCGCCGTGCTCGAGATCGAGCGGCACGCGGCGGAGGCCGGCTGGGACCAGCCCGCTCGGCTGTTCGCGCTGGTGGAGACGGCGCGGCTCGTCGCGCGCGAGCCGCAGCTGGCCGACAGCCTCGGCGACACCCCGCTCACCCCGGTCGAGCAGGAGGGGATCGCCGCCGGGCGGCCGTTCGAGGACCAGCTGACCGCGATCAGCTGGCCCGAGACGGTGCACGGATGCGCGGCCCTGGTCGAGCGGGTCGTGCTGCCGCCGGACGTCGAGGCACAGCTGCCCGACGAGCCCGACCGGGCCGCGTCGTTCGCCTCCGAGCACCCCGACCGGCAGGAGGTGCGGATCGTGGCCGCCGCGACGCGAACAGGTGCGTCGTACTGTGCACTACGGCTGCGCGCCCACGACGACGACGAGTCGGTGCTGACCGGTCCCGACCTGGTGCCGGGCCTGCTGAGGCTGGTGCAGGCCACCCTGGACGACCACCCCGACACCAGCCCCGACGGTTCCGAGGAGACGCAGCGATGAGCGACCCGCTGGAGGAGGAGTTCGAGGACTTCCCGCCGCGCCGGTCACGCCGGGCGCGGATCCTGCTCTTCTCGCTGCTCGGCCTGATCATCGCGTTCTTCCTGGTCACCTTGTTCGCCTCGATCTACACCGACCGGCTCTGGTACGGCTCCGTGGGCTACGCCGCGGTCTACGACAAGATGCTGTGGACCCGGATCGGGCTGTTCTTCGGGTTCGGCCTCCTGATGGCGCTGAGCGTCGCCGCGAACATGGTGATCGCCTACCGGGCCCGACCGTTCCATCGCCCCGACTCCCCGGAGCAGACGGGGCTCGATCGCTACCGCGACGCCGTCGCCCCGATCCGCACCCTGCTCCTGGTCTCGGTGGCCGGCGTGATCGGGCTGTTCGGCGGGGTCGCGGCCAACGGCAAGTGGCGCACGTTCCTGCTCTGGGCCAACCGCGAACCGTTCCACACCTCCGACGCCTACTTCCACAAGGACGTCGGCTTCTACGTCTTCACCCTGCCGTGGCTCCACTTCGTGGTCGGGTTCGTGATCGCGATCCTGGTGCTGTCGGCGCTCACCGCGATCGTCGTCCACTACCTGTACGGCGGCATCCGACTCCAGGCCTCCACCGACCGGATGTCGGCCACCGCGACGATCCAGCTGTCGATCCTCGGTGGGCTCGCGTTGCTGGCCAAGGCGGTCGGCTACTACCTCGACCGGTTCGACCTGGTGACCGGCTCGGGATCGGTGGCGACCGGGATGGGCTACACCGACCAGCACACCCTGCTGCCGGCGCGGAACATCCTGATCGGGGTGGCGCTGATCTGCGCCCTGTTGTTCTTCCTGACCGCGTGGCGACGCGTCTGGCTGCTGCCGGGTGTCGGCATCTCGCTGCTCGTGGTGACCTCGATCCTGCTCGGGTTGATCTGGCCGGCGTTCGTCCAGCACTTCCAGGTCGACCCCAACCGGCAGGACAAGGAGGCGCCGTACATCACCGCGAACATCGCCGCGACGCGCAAGGCCTACGACCTCGACTCGATCAATCTGGTCACGAAGAAGGCGGCTCCGGCGACCCCCGCCAGCGTGCAGACCCTGATCGACCAGACCTCATCGGTGCCGGTCGTCGACCCGTCCCTGATCGCCGGTGCGTTCCAGCAGACCCAGGCCGTCTACGGCTACTACGGCGTGGGCCCGGTGCTCGACGTCGACCACTACCCGATCGACGGCGTGGACCGCGCGGTCGTGATCGGCGCTCGCGAGCTCGACCAGGGCGGCATCAACAGCACCGACCAGAACTGGTCCAACCTGCACACGGTCTACACCCACGGCAGCGGGGTCATCGCGGCGTTCGGCAACCAACGACCGCCCGACAACTCCGCCGAGAGCCAGCAGATCCAGTGGGCACAGGGGCAGGACCCCGGGCAGGACTCGTTGGAGAAGTCGACCGGCTCGTTCGAGAACGGGATCTACTTCGGTGAGGGCAGCCCCGGCTACTCGATCGTGGGCAAGGCCCCCGGTGCCCCGGACAGCGAGATCGACCTCAACGCCACGGGCGCGCAGGACCGCACGACGTACGACGGCGGAGGCGGGGTCGGCGTCGGGGGCTTCTTCCACAAGCTGATGTACGCGATCAAGTTCGGCGACGCGAACTTCCTGCTGTCGTCACGGGTCGGCCCCGAGAGCCGGGTGCTCTACTACCGCGACCCCACGCAGCGGGTCGAGAAGGTCGCCCCGTGGCTCACCCTCGACAAGGACGTCTACCCGGTGGTTGAGGGCGGGCACATCCTGTGGGTGCTCGACGGCTACACCACGACCGACCAGTACCCGCAGTCCGAGCGCGACTCGTTCTCGGACATGACCAGCGACGTCGTCAACCGGCCACCCGGCGTGCGGACCCTGCCGACCGACCAGATCAACTACATCCGCAACGCGGTCAAGGCGACGGTCGACGCCTACACCGGCAAGGTCACGCTCTACGCCTGGGACGACTCCGACCCGATCCTGCAGGCATGGCGGAGCGCGTTCCCCGGCACCGTGCTCGACCGGGACCAGATCCCGAGCGACCTGCTGCCGCACCTGCGCTATCCCGAGGACATGTTCAAGGTGCAGCGGTTCCAGTACGCCCGGTACCACGTGACCGACGCCACCGACTTCTTCAACGCCAACAACCAGTGGCAGGTCTCGCCCGACGCCGTGACCAAGGACGAGAACCAGGCGCCGATCCGGATGTTCACACCCGATCCGGCCAACGGCGACGAGACCTGGTCCCTGACGTCGAGCTACGTGCCGAACAACAAGACCAACCTGGCCGCCTTCGTCACCGCCGAGTCCGACCCGACGACCTCGGACTACGGGGCGATCACCGTCGAGGAGCCGGTCAGCGGGAACCTCCCCGGCCCCGCCCAGGCCTACAGCCAGCTGATCTCCGACCCGCGGATCACGCGCAAGACCCAGTCGTTCCGCCTCGGCGACGCCACCCCGTCGTACGGCAACGTGGTGTCGGTGCCGCTCGGGTCCGGCCTGATGTACGTCGTGCCGGTGTATGCGACGCGGCAGCAGACCTCCTCGTCGTCGTACCTGACGCTGCGGTACGTGATGGTGTCCTTCGGGACCAAGGTCGGGATCGGCGACACCCTGGTGGACGCCATCACCGACATGACCGGGACGAGCCCGCCACCCGACACCGGCAACGGGAACACCGGCAACAACGGGAACAACGGCAATGGGAACCACGGGAACAACGGTGGCGACCACCAGGTCAAGGGTGCGATGGCCAAGGCCCACGCGCTCCTCGAGAAGGCGCAGGCCGACTTCGCCGCCGCCGACCAGGCGCTTGCCGAGGGCAAGGGAGCCGAGTGGATCCGCCTCAGCCACCGGGCCCGCGTCGAGGTGGCTCGGGCGCTCAACCTGCTCAGGTAGCGGCGCCGTCCCGATTTGAACGGCCCCGGCGCCCTCCCGTAGAGTGCGATGCGACGACGCGGGGTGGAGCAGTTCGGTAGCTCGCTGGGCTCATAACCCAGAGGTCGCGGGTTCAAATCCCGCCCCCGCTACGAATTTCAGGCTCGGAATCTACGGATTCCGAGCCTGAAAGCATTTACGAACTTGATCGAGTGTCCACTTAGGGCCGGGTTATCCGGACTCAGCCGCACCAACGCCGTCCAGCGTGACGACTGGGACGACGCGATCTCGTGAGCGCTCCTGCTGCTGCCGAGCCCGCGCCCCGGTATCCGGTCGCTCGTCATCGTTGGGTGCGGCCCACGACGGCGGCGCCTGCCCTCGTCGCCGAGCCGACAACTGAACCGGGGACACGGTGGCCTTCGTGCGGTGGGTGCATGGACACAGTCACTCAGCTCAGGCGGTTCACCGCCGACGGCGCCCACGCGCTTCTGCCGCACTGGCAGCTTGCGCTGCGCGCAGAGGCCAAGAGCCCCGGCACCATCGATACCTACACCTACGGCCTGCGCACTTACCTGACCTGGTGCGGACGGCATGGCGAGCCACCGCTGGCCAGAACCACGATGACCACGTGGATGAGCGCCATGCTTGACGCAGGGGCCACATGCCTTGGACGCTGTCGAGGACTCCGTGGTGCTGCTGACGGTGGCCAAGCGGCGGTGATGACCCCTTCGTCGCGGGGTTGGTCTGAGCGGCTGCATCCCAGTCCGCGCGTCAAAGGCTCCGCCGCTCGCAGCTCTTACGCCCTCGAAAACGCCGGGGAGCACTGAGTCGGGACGGACGGCATGGGGGTGCCATTTCTCACCAGTTCTGCGGTGGATCGCTGGCGGGGAAGGAGTCCATGCCCCACCCGTCGACCTCCTCTGCAGTCGGCGCTGGGGTGTAGGGAGCGGGCGCGAGCAGGGTTTCCATGGTGCTCACCTTCCCCTGGGGTTGGGGCGCTCAGCGGGCTTCCGCGGCCGCCGGAAGTGGATGATGTCGGCCGCGGTCAGGGTGCCCACCACCAGGAGTGTCGTGGTCGCCACAGCCATCGCGAGGAACCAGACGAGGTTTGCGGTGACAGTCATGGGTTGACCTTTCTGTTTGGAGTCTATTACCGTAACGCTACGCGTAGCGAACTCTATTCCCAGAGGATGGAAGAATGCCCCGTGGACGTACGGCCGGTGGCGCCGCCAGTCCTGCACGCGGCCGGCCCCGGCGGAAGGAGACCGACCACAGCATCCACGGGGCGGCCCTTCGCCTGCTACGCGCGGGCGGACCGGCTGCCGTGACAGTCGAAGCGGTCGCGACCGAGTCCGGCGTCGCGAAAACGACCATCTACCGTCGCTACCCGGATCGAGAGGCCGTGCTGCGCGCTGCGCTCAAGGCTGCGATCACCGCGCCGGAGGAACCGATCGGGGACACGCCGCGAGAGAAGATCCGGTGGTCACTGGATCAGACCTGGCACCAGATGTCTGAGGTGCTCGGCCGTGGTGGGGTCTCAGCCATCGTGCAGAACACCCAACCCGCCTTCACGCGGCTGTTCCGCAGCGTGCTCACTCCGTATGCCGACGCACTGGTCGACCTGATCCGCGGGGACATGGCGGTCGGCGAGCTGCGCCGTGACCTGGACCCTGACACGGTGGTGAGCCTGCTGATCGGCGCCTACCTGGGTGAGCTGGTTCGCCGTGGCCGGGTCGACCAGGGGTTCAGCGAGAAGTGCGTCGACCTGATGTGGGGATCCATGAGGGGCGAGCGTCCCAGCACTGACTCCAGCTAGACGATGGGGCCTCTATGAGACAGGCGTGACACTCGTCACTTAAAAAACGCTACCCGTAGCGAAATGAAAACTTCCATCGAACTGTTGAAGTGGTCGAAAGCTTCTACGGATCGATACGGGGCACTGGCCCCGCGGAAGGATGGTGGACGAAGTGGTCGTCTACAACGAGCTGGTGGCCGTCGCCGCCGGAGCCGGTCTCCTTGGCTTTGCCGCATTCCTGGCCGACTTGGTTCGGGGCAAGCGGATCGAGAGCGAGGGCTGGGCGGCGTTCTTCGGCGTCAGCGGTCTTCTGCTGCTGGTCCTCGGAGTTCACACGACGGTCGCCTGGCCGTTCGGCGGCGACGGCTTCGAGTACGCAAACATCGCGTTCGGCCAGCCTGCTGCGGGCTTCGGTGCGTTGCTGCTCTTCGCAGCGATCTACCTGTGGCGGCACCGCACCCGCTATGAAGGCGAGGTCGATGATGCCAACAACAAGACGCTCGCCGCACTCAAGCCGGTCGGCATCTTCGTCGGCGCGCTGGGTCTGGGCATGGCCGTCCTGGCCATCGCGTTCGTTCGCTTCCAGCTCGGGGCCGCTCCGCCGGAAGAGCCGATCAGCGGCCGGGTCGGCGACGTACCGATCATCGAGGCGCTCTTCCTCGGCGGTCTGTGGGGCGTGATCGCCCTCGGCGCGATCCTCTTCGCGGTCGCCCTGTGGACCGAGCGTCTGCACCTGCTCCGCTCGGCCGTGTGGGCTTGGCTTCTCGGCGGCGTGGTGCTCTTGCTCTTCGGCGCGATGAACTTCTACACGCATATCGGCATGTACTACAACCTCGCTCACGGCACGAACCACCTGTGGTAACCGACGTCGCCCCTCGGCGAGCCGGGTTCGTGGATCGCCGCGCACCCGGCTCTGCTATGTGCGGCCACGTGCCAGCATCATCGCCGCTCCGCGCCTCGAGGGCGGTGTCCACTCACACCCTTCCAGGAGTCTTCCTTCGGGAACCACTCCCACAGGGCTCCTCTTTCGCACCTCCTGGCGCTCTTCCCAACCGGTCTTTCGACCCCTATGAGAACGGTACCCCCGGGGGGTATAGTCGGGATCATGAACGACGCAGCACGCACCCACGTACACCCGCCGACATCCACCCAGTCTGTGACTGACCCGGTGTGCGGCATGGAAGTCGATCCACAAGGGGACGGGCCGCGCCTCGAGCATGGTGGCCGCTCGTTCTGGTTCTGCTCCGAGCACTGCTTGCACCGCTTCCAGGCTGACCCGGGTACCTACGCAGACAAGACGCGGCGCCCGGACGTCGCAAGCGCTCCGGTCCACGGCGAGAAAGGGGTGGAGTACACATGCCCGATGCATCCCGAGATCCGCCAGTTGGGCCCTGGCCCGTGCCCCATCTGCGGGATGGCTCTCGAGCCGGTGACGGTGTCCGCCGAGTCCGGGCCGAGTGCCGAGCTGGCGGACATGACGCGACGGTTCTGGGTCGCCGTCGCGTTGTCCATCCCGATCCTCGTTCTGGAAATGGGCGCTGAACTGGTGCCGGCGATCGACAACGCGGTACCCGCGAAGCTCTCGGTATGGCTACAGCTGGCGCTGGCCACCCCGGTTGTGCTCTGGGCCGGCCGGCCCTTCTTCACCAGAGGGTGGACGTCGGTTCGTACTCGGAAGCTGAACATGTTCACGCTGATCGCGATGGGAACCGGGGTGGCCTGGCTGTTCAGTGTGGTGGCCACCGTTGCTCCCGGGCTGTTCCCGGACTCGTTCCAGACCATGGACGGGACCGTCGCGGTCTACTTCGAGGCCGCGGCCGTGATCACCACGTTGGTGCTCCTGGGCCAGGTCCTCGAGCTGCGGGCCCGCGAGCAGACCTCCGGGGCGATCCGAGCCCTGCTCGATCTGACCCCGAAGATGGCGCATCGGCTCGGCGCCGACGGCGCCGAGCAGGACGTCACGCTCGATCTTGTGCAGCTCGGCGACCTGCTGCGCATCCGCCCGGGCGAGAAGGTCCCCGTCGACGGCGTTGTCGAGGAGGGTCGATCGTCCTTGGACGAGGCCCTGATCACCGGTGAGTCTCTGCCCGTGGACAAGTCAGTCGGAGAACAGGTCATCGGCGGAACCCTGAACCAGAGCGGGACCCTGGTGATCCGCGCCGACGCCGTCGGCCGCGACACCATGCTGGCCCGCATCGTCCAGATGGTCGCCGAGGCGCAACGCTCGCGCGCCCCCATCCAGCGGATGGCCGACCGGGTCTCGGCGTGGTTCGTGCCCGCCGTGATCGGCGTCGCCGCCCTGGCGTTCCTGGTCTGGGCGACCGTGGGACCCGAGCCGCGTTTGGCTCACGCGCTGGTCGTCGCGGTCTCGGTGCTGATCATCGCCTGCCCCTGCGCGCTGGGACTCGCTACGCCGATGTCGATCATGGTCGGTGTGGGACGCGGAGCCCGGACCGGCGTGCTGATCAAGAACGCCGAAGCGTTGGAGCGTATGGAGAAGGTTGACACGCTCGTCGTCGACAAGACCGGCACCCTGACCGAGGGCAAGCCCTCGGTGGCCACGGTGGTGCAGACCGGCTCCTGGGATGAGGAGCAGGTCCTTCGGACGGCAGCCGCCGTCGAGCAGGTCTCCGAACATCCCCTGGCCCGCGCCATCGTCGAAGCAGCGCGCCCAGAGACTGGGCAGAACAGCGGCAAGGTGCTACCCACCGTGGCGGACTTCAACGCTCCCACGGGAAAGGGAGTCACGGGCACCGTGGAAGGCCACCGGGTCCTTGTCGGCAGCCCGAGCTTCCTGGAGAGTCACGGCATCGGCACCGCCGCCGTCGCAGGCCAGGCGGACTCGCTTCGTGCCGATGGAGCGACGGCTGTGTTCGTGGCCGCTGATCAGGAGATCGTCGGCCTCATCGCTATCGCCGACCAGGTCAAGCAGAGCACACCAGAAGCCTTGGCCGAGCTCCGATCGGCGGGCATCGAGGTGGTCATGCTGACCGGTGACAACCGGGTCACCGCCGAGGCGGTCGCCGGCCGACTCGGCATCGACCGCGTCGAGGCCGAGGTGCTGCCCGATCGCAAGGGTGAGGTGGTGGCCCGTCTCCGCGAGCAGGGCCGCGTGGTGGCCATGGCCGGAGACGGCGTCAACGACGCACCCGCCCTCGCCGCAGCCGACGTCGGGATCGCTATGGGCTCCGGAACGGACGTGGCCATGGAGAGCGCCGGGATCACGCTGCTGCACGGCGACCTGACCGGCATCAACCGCGCCCGGCACCTGTCGAACGCGACGATGTCGAACATCCGGCAGAACCTGGGCTTCGCCTTCGCCTACAACGTCGCGGGAATCCCGATCGCCGCAGGCGTGCTCTACCCCGCGTTCGGAGTGCTGCTCTCTCCCATCCTGGCGGCTGCAGCCATGGCACTTTCCTCGGTCAGCGTCATCACCAACGCCCTGCGACTCCGCACCACCAAGATCTGACCAGGAATAGCCAGAGGGGCCAGACATGGACACGCAGGCAACCACCGCGCCCCACGGCTACATCCACCGCAAGGACGACTACCTGAAGCGCTCCCGTTCGTCATGCTCTGTGCTCGAAGCTCTTGGAATCCCATGGAAGGTTGGCCATTGCGCCTGCTGGGTGGAGACAATCCGGGGAGGTGCTCGGGCACACGGCCCAAGCAGGGGGTAGGCATGGCCACGCAGAACGCGACTAGAGCTCACGCTGGAGCGGTGGCCGCCAGGCTTTGCGATCCCTTCCCCGCGACTCGGAAGGGGTTCCTGACCGGCGGGGGCCCAAGAGTGCTGGACCTCATGTCCCGGCGCGAACGCACCCGGGAGTCGCTGTCGCGTACGGCCCCCCGCGGCCTCACAACGTCGACGCACGGGGAGGGCGGCACTTTCGAGTGGCGTCTGGCTGAACGCCCGGCCCCACTAGGTGCACTCGCGTGACCGCCCCACGGGATACGACCGACGGGGCTCGGCCGGTGCGACCGGAGGGGTTGGCGCTGGGGCCGGTGTACATGGACTACAACGCAACGACGCCAGTGGATCCGCGAGTCGCAGACACGATCGAGCAGTACCTGACACGCGACTTCGGGAACCCGTCGAGTTTGCACGCCTTCGGCGACGGGCCGCTTAAGGCAGTCGAGCAGGCGCGCTCCCAGATCGTGGCCCTGATCAAGGCCAAAGGGTCGGGCGACGTTTTGTTCACCGGGTCCGGGTCGGAGGCGAACCTGCTCGCACTGCGTGGCGCCGTCCTCGCCGCCGCCCACCCGCGCTCCCACATCGTCACCCAGGCGACGGAACATCCGGCGGTTCTAGCGACGTGCAAGGCCCTCGCGCGGCACCACGGCACCCGCGTCACGATCCTCCCGGTGGGACCAGACGGCCTGCTCGACCCAAAGGCCCTGTTCGACGTCCTGGCGAATCCGGACTCGCAACAGACGGTCGGTGACCGGACGGTGGTCTCGGTCATGGCCGCCAACAACGAGACCGGCGCCATCCAGCCGGTCGCCGAGCTCGCAGGCGTCGCCCACGCGCACGGTGCCCTGATGCACTCCGACGCAGCCCAGGCCGCCGGCAAGGTGCCCATCGACGTCCAGGCTCTCGGCGTCGATCTCATGACGGTGGTCGGGCACAAGATGTACGCCCCCAAGGGTGTCGCCGCCCTGTACGTCCGGACCGGCGTCGAGCTCGAGCCGGTCGTGTACGGCGGCGGGCAGGAGCGCGGCCTGCGAGCAGGCACCGAGAACGTTGCCCTCATCGCCGGATTCGGTGTGGCTGCGAGATTTGCAGCGGACGACCTGGAGCACGGATCGGGCATGCGGATCACCGAACTACGCGAGCGGCTCCACAAGGGTCTGGAACGAGCGTTGCCACAGCGAGTACATCTGAACGGGCCGACGGTGCAGCGACTGCCGAACACCCTGAACGTCAGCATCGACGGAAGCTTGGGCCACAAGCTGGTCGATGTCGTTTCAGAGCTTGCAGCCTCGACCGGCTCGGCATGCCACAGCGGTACCCACACGCCGTCGCCCGTCCTGGTGGCCATGGGCCTTGACGACCGGCGGGCGCTCAGTGCCGTCCGACTTTCTTTGGGCCGCTGGTCGACCACCGACGACGTCGACGTCGCCATCGCAGCGCTCGTGCAAGGCGTCGACTCCCAGGCGACGCAGTGACCCTCAACAGCTCTCCTTCCGGGCCTTCGGCGGCCGCTGAGATCGCGCGGCGGGCGTTGGAGGAAGTGTGCTCGAACAGAGACGACGCTGGTTTCGACGAGCTCTACGCGGAGAACTTCGTCGACCACGTCAACGGGACCACCTATCACGGCCGCGACGGCGCTCGCCGTTCAGTGGCCGGTATCGGCGCATGTTCGGCGACGGCTATCGGATCGGTGTCGTGGAGCAGCTCGTCGACGGGGACCGGGTTTGCTCCCGGTTCACCGTCACTGGCACCTACCGCGGCCGGTCGATCGAGCTGTGGGGGCCTGGTGACCAGCCGCGTCGTCAACGGCCAGATCGTGGAGGACTGGGCAGCGACCGACACGATCCAGGTGCTGCGACAGCTCGGGCTGTGGCGAAGTGCCCTTCTCGGGATCACCGAGCTCCGGCGAGCGGTCCGGCATGACCGATGAGCGCGATAGGAGGGATGTTCCATAGTTCTGTGGAATGATGTAATGTCCCGCCAGTGAGCGATCTTGTCCTGCACGCGATGGTCGACGAGGGGTTGGGGAACAGCAGCTATCTCCTGGACTTGGGGGATGGCTCTGCGCTCGCGGTCGACGCTTCCCGCGACCTGCGCGCTCTCAAGCTTGCCGCCGGGAAGGCGGGCCTGCGGATCCGGTTCGCAGCGGACACGCATCTGCATGCGGACTTCCTCACTGGTGCGTTGCAGCTGGCCGCCTCTGAAGGTGCAACCGTGCTCGCCTCGGCGGCCGGCCACCGTGACTTCCCCCATCGCGGCCTCAGCGGTGGTGACGAGGTCGACCTGGGTGGGCTCACCCTGCGGACGCTCGCAACGCCGGGCCACACCCACGAGCACATCGCCTTCGAGCTGCTCGACGGTTCGCAGGTGCTCGGTGTGTTCACCGGCGGCTCCCTGTTGGTCGGTTCCGCTGCCCGCACCGACCTGGTGTCACCCGAGCGGACCGAGGAGCTGGCCCGCGCGCAATACCACTCGTTGCAGCGCCTCGCCGAGCTTGACGACGTCGTGGCCGTATGGCCGACCCACGGTGCCGGCTCGTTCTGCTCCGCGCCTCCCGGGACCGACCGCACCTCCACGATCGGCACCGAGCGCGCCACCAACACGCTGCTCCGCGCCGGATCGGAGGACGTGTTCGTCAAGGAGCTCCTGGACTCCCTGGGAACGTTCCCGGCGTACTTCTCCCGTCTGGGAGAGATCAACCGGCGTGGCCCAGCTCTGGTCGCGGAGGAGGCCATGGCGTCACTGTCCGCAGAACACGTGGCAAAGCTGAGGGCAGAGGGAGCAGAGGTGGTCGACGTCCGGCCCCCGGCGGGCTTCGCCGCCAGCCACCTGCCCGGTTCGGTGTCGATTCCTTTGCGCCCGGCGTTCGCGACGTGGCTCGGCTGGCTCGTCGCTCCCGACACTCCGATTGTGGTGGTGCGCACGCCCGACCAGGACGTCGACGAGGTCGTCTGGCAGGCCCACAAGATCGGCTATGACCGGATCGTCGGCGAGCTCGGGGGAGGCATCGACGCCTGGACCGCCGCCGGGAGGCAAGCCGCGGTCATCCCGCTGGTCGATGCGGCAAGTCTCTCCGGTGCTCAGGTCCTCGACATCCGCCAGGACAACGAGTACGACGCGGGGCACGTGCCCGGAGCGCTCCACCTCGAGCTCGGCAGCCTGATGAGCCACCTTCCCGATCTGCCCTCGGGACCAACGGTGGTGATGTGCGGGCACGGGGAACGAGCGATGAGCGCCGCCAGCCTGCTCCAGAGGGCGGGTCGCGCCGATCTGGCCGTCCTCGGCGGCGGCCCCGACGACTGGGCCAGGGCCACCGGGCGACCACTCGAGTCCACCCGATGACCCCGGCGACCCAGAAGGCCACGCCGGCTGCGCCCGGCATCCAGCTGGGCCTGCGCCAGAACCTGGCCCAGTTCATCCTCCTCGTCTCCGTCAACGCCCTGGTCGGCGGAATGCTGGGGCAGGAGCGGACCGTGGTGCCGCTCCTGGGCGAACGGGTCTTCGGGGTGCGCGGCTACACCGCCGGGCTGACCTTCATCCTGGTGTT
>DATAOY010000020.1:0-46202 GCA_036265495.1 Nocardioides sp.
CCGTCCTTGACCTCCACCACGTCGCCGGGCTGCCCGAGGCCGGTGACCTCCTGGGTCAGGATGATCTTCATCGTCGTGTCTCCCCTCAGCGGCCGGTCGAGGTGTAGGGCAGCAGCGCGACCTCGCGTGCGTTCTTCACCGCGATCGCAACGTCGCGCTGGTGCTGGACGCAGTTGCCGGTCACCCGACGCGCGCGGATCTTGCCGCGGTCGGAGATGAACTTGCGGAGCAGCGTGGTGTCCTTGTAGTCGACACCGGTCGCCTTCTCCTTGCAGAACTGGCAAACCTTCTTCTTCGGCTTGCGAATCACTGCCTTGGCCATTGTGGTGCTCCCTTTGCTAGAGATTCAGTGAGCCCGGCGCGAGCCGGAATGGTGTGTGGCTTCAGATCGAATGTTGAGTTGTACGTCGGTGACGAGGTCTCGACGGCCCGGACCTGGCACCGTCGCGCTCAGAACGGCGGCTCGTCCGAGCTCACGCCCGGCGTGGCCCACGGGTCGTTGGCAGGAGCGCCTCCGGCGGCCGGAGCCGGCTGGGAGGAGGGCGCGGGCGTGGCCCACGGGTCGTTGTCGGACGGACCGCCCTGGCCCCCGCCCTGCTGCCCGCCGTACGACGAGCCGCCGGACCGCTGGGTGCGCGTCACCTTGGCGGTGGCGTAGCGCAGCGACGGACCCACCTCGTCGACCTGGATCTCGAAGACGGTGCGCTTCTCGCCTTCACGCGTCTCGTACTGCCGGGAACGCAGGTTGCCCTGCACGATCACGCGCATCCCCTTCTGCAGGGACTCCGCGACGTTCTCGGCGGCCTGCCGCCACACCGAGCAGGACAGGAACAGCGCCTCGCCGTCCTTCCACTCGTTGGTCTGGCGGTCGAAGGTGCGTGGCGTCGAGGCGATCCGGAAGTTGGCCACCGCGGCCCCCGACGGCGTGAAGCGGAGCTCGGGGTCGTCGACCAGGTTGCCGACCACGGTGATCTGGGTGTCGCCTGCCATGTCAGGTCTCCTCGGGGTTGCAGGAAGCGTCGGGGCTCATCGTGGTCGGTGGCACCGACATGCGCCACCACCGATCCACAAGCGGCTCAGTGGGCGTCGGGACGCATCACCTTGGTGCGCAGGACGGACTCGTTGAGCCCGAGCTGGCGGTCGAACTCCTTGACCGTCGCGGGGTCAGCGGTGAGGTTGATGACCGCGTAGATGCCCTCGGCGTTCTTCTGGATCTCGTAGGCCAGGCGACGCCGGCCCCACACGTCGACGTTCTCGACGCTGCCGCCGTCCTTGCGGATGACGTTGAGGTACTTGTCGAGCGACGGTTCGACCGTTCGCTCCTCGAGACTCGGGTCGAGGATGACCATCACTTCATAGGCACGCACAGCGGTCTCCACCTCCTCTGGACTAGAGCGGCCACGGACCATCCGTGGCAGGAGGGCTTTGCGTTGCGCGGCGTACGACGTGGATCGCGCGCCGCGGCGTCCGGACGGTGCCGGACGACTGCGCAAGGTTAGCAGCGGCGACGGGCGCCGGCCGAATCGGCCGACGCCCGTCGTCGAGGCAGGAGAGGAGCCCTCAGGCGGTCGTCGCGGCGGTGTCCCTGCCCCGCAGGAACGCGAGCACGGTCCCGGCCACCACGGCGAGCAGCATCAGCCAGTAGCCGAACCCGCGGCCGGTGTCGCAGTGGATGGTGATCCCCAGCCCGTTCACGTCGCTGCAGCTGGCTCCGCCCGGGAAGATGAACAGGGCCAGCAGGGTGCAGACGAGCGCGACGCCGAAGCCGACCAGCGCGGCCTGGGCGGTGGACACCGGCAGGGACACGTTGACCTGGAACAGCGGCAGCGCCACCACGACGGCCGTCGCCAGCGCCACCAGCGCCGCGAACCAGCCGAAGAAGCCGTGCCAGGCACTGGCGTGGCCCGAGGCGCTGAAGCCACCGGCGCTCACCGAGGCCGTGTAGTAGGGCAGCATCGAGGCGATGAAGGCGACCACGCCCGCCGCGACCATGCCGAGGTCGAGCGGGTTCGATGCCTGCAGCGCCGAGGTGGCGTCACCGAGGCCGCGCTGCGGCCCACCCGAGTGCGCCGGGGCGGCCGGTGGTGGTGGGGTCGAGCTCTCCGGCGGAGGCGAGCCCTCACCCAGGGGCTCGGACGGGTTCTCCCCGTGTTGGTCAGTCATTGGTGTCCTCATTCTCCCGGTTCCGACTGACGGCGCGCCGATCCGGTGCGCCGGTCTCCACCGCACAGGAGGAAGGCCCTGGGCCGTGGATACGGAGCAACCTACGGTGCACAGCCGTCCCGGCACCACGACTCGCGAGCACCTCCGGTCGACCAGATCGGCGCCGGCGGGTCAGGGCACGAGGGCCGCGCAGTAGCCGGTGATCAGCGCGTCGGCCACGGTGGCGACGTACGCGTCGTCGGGGAGGTACGACGCGTCGTGCAGCCCACCGTGCTCGGCGCCCGTGCCGACGAACATCATCAGGCCGCGCGCGTGCTCGCAGTACACCGCGAAGTCGTCGGACCCGAAGGACCGGAAGGTGGGATCGACCGCATGCCCGAGCTCGCTGAGCATCTCCCCGGCGCGCAGGGCGAGCCCGACGTCATTGGCCAGCACCGGCTCTCCGCGCCCGATGGTGACCGTGGCGCGACAGCCGTACCCGGCCGCGACCGACGTCGCGATCTCCTCGATCACCCGGTGGGCCGTCACCCGATCGTCGGGGCGCATCGTGCGGACCGTCCCGGAGCAGACCGCCCGCGACGGCACGACGTTGTCGGCCGTGCCGGAGTGCACCTGGGTCACCATGCACGCGACCCCCGCCGTCGGGTCGATCCTCCGCGCGCCCACCTGCTGCAGCGCGACGACCACAGCGGACACGGCGAGCACCGAGTCGTCGACGGTGTGCGGATACCCGGAGTGGCCTCCGCGGCCGCCGACCTCGACCCGGAACGTGTCCATCGCCGCGTTCACCGGCCCCGGCGTCACCGCGATCACGCCGGTGTCGACGCGCGGCTGCACGTGGGCGGCCACCACCGCCTCGATCCCGTCGAGGCCGCCCTCGTCGACGACGTCCTTCGCGCCGGAGTCCACGCCCTCCTCGCGGGGCTGCAGCAGCGCGACCAGGGGACGCGGCAGCTCGATCGTGGCGGCCGCACGCACCACGGCGGCCACCCCCGCGAGGTGGACGTCGTGGCCGCACGCATGCATGGCGCCGTTCCTCGACGCCCAGGGGACCGCGCTCGTCTCGGCCACCGGCAGCCCGTCGAGCTCGGCCCGCACCGCGATCCCCGCACCCTGGCCACCGGGCAGGCGCAGCAGCCGCCCGGTCCCGGCCACGACCGAGCCGTCACCGACTCCCATCCAGTCGACCACGGTCCGTGCCGTCGGCGCCTCCTGCCCACCCAGGGACGGCGCCGCGTGCAGCTCGTGCCGCAGCTCGACGGCCATCGGCAGCACGGTCTGCACGGCGGCCCGCCACCGGGACGCGAGCTCGTGGGTCACAGGGCGTACGCCCGCCGTGCGTTCTCGCGCGCGACGAGCCCTGCGACGTACTCCGCGTCGTCCGCTGTCGCCTCGCCCGCGGCGACGAGCTCGCCGAGCACCGTCGACATCGAGCGTCGGAAGAGCACCGCGCCCACGAGGTAGAGCTCCGCCAGTCCGTACGCATCGGACGAGAACAGCAGCTTCCCGAACGGCACGAGCTCGAGCGTCTCACGCAGCACTCCGGTCGACAGGGCCCCGGTGTTGTGGGTGGTCAGGCCGAGATCCATGAAGACGTGGTCGAAGACCTGGGCGAGGTACGCCGCCTGCCGGTGGTAGGGCCAGTTGTGCAGCAGCAGCACCGGCACGCCGTGCTCCTGGGTCCCCCGCAGGAACGCCGTCAGCCGCAGCGGGTCGCAGTCGAGCAGGTCGAGGTCGCTGTCGCCGTACCCCACGTGGAACTGCAGCGGCAGCCCGAGCTCGATCGCGGTGTGCGCGAGCCAGCCGCTCACCGTCCGGTCCACGAGCCGCGTCGCGTCGACGTCGGCCAGGGCCCGCGCCAGCTCATCGGTCGAGGGCTTGGTCGCCGGCAGGTCCAGCCCCACGCGGTACGCCGCGATGCTCTTCGCCCCGACCGCGCCGGCCTGCCGCGCGGCGCGCAGCCGGTCCTCGACCTCTCCCGGGAAGTTCCAGCCGCCCGCCGCCAGCACCCGCTCGGCCAGACGCTCGAGCCGGACCACCTCACGCGCCGTCCCTCCGCACAGGGCCGCGAGCTCGTCCATCGGCGTCAGCTCGTCCGGGCCGAGCCCGGTGTCGACCAACAGCGTCCCGATCCCGGTGGCCGCCATCAGCCGCCGGCTGGCCTCGGGCCCGCCGAGCTCGCCACGTCGTGCCAGGTAGCGGTCGGCGGGCGTCAACGGCTCGAGGTCGAGCACCGGCGCGCAGTGCCGGCGGATCGCCCAGCCCAGCGTCGAGTCGAACAGGGTCGTCGCGAGCGGTGACGCCCGGACGGCCTCGTTCAGCAACCCCTCGAACGCGGCCCGGTCGAGGTCGCCGGTCAGGATGCCGTGGCAGTGATGGTCGACCAGGTCGACCAGGTGGGGGGCGAGATCCGGGGCGTCAGCCACCCACGACCTCCGACTCCCCGTGCGGCCCACCGTGGTCCAGCTCCCGCAGCCCGTCGGCGAGCCGCTGCGCGAAGCCCGGGACGACGAACGCCACGATCGCGACCAGCAGGACCCAGCCGAACGCCACCACCGGGAACCACTGCGCGGGGTTGGCGTCGGGGTACGGGAACACGTTGCGGTAGAGGGTGTACCCGATCACGATCACCGCGGCGATCGGGATGACGATCTCCCAGGTCGGCACCTGCGGCATCTTCTTGTCGATCCAGATCAGCTTGATGCAGCCGACCGTGGCCAGCAGGTAGGCCACCAGGAGGATCAAGGTGCCGATCGTGCCGCTCCACAGGAACGTGTCGAACGGCTCCGCGCCGAAGAACACCGCGCAGATCAGCCCGATCAGGAAGACCGTGCTGCACACCACGACGGCCGCGCGGGCCGGGGTCGCGTTGGTGCCCGTGCGGCCCAGCGGGTGACCCGGGGCGAGGTCGCGGGTGATCGCGAACAGCAGGCGCGACGCACCGACCACGCATGCGAGGCAGCAGGCGAAGGCCGAGATGCAGGCACCCAGGGTGATCAGGTGCCCCACCCAGGCTCCGATGTACGACGTACCGAGGTCGCCCATCAGGGCCGGCGACGCGATGAAGTCGGCGACGCCCTTGTCGTCGGTGCCGAACGCCATCATCTCGATCGCGGTCACGACGGTGAAGTAGATGCCGCCGAAGATCGCGGTGCCGAGGATCGCCCGGGGGATGTCGCGCTGCGGGTCGTTGGTCTCCTCGCCCAGCGTCGAGGCGGCCTCGAAGCCGGCGAACGACAGCAGGCCGAAGATGATCCCGAGGAAGAGATCGGAGGTCGGCGTACCCGACGGCACCGAGAACACCTTCATCGTGAACTCCGCGTCGCCCGGCGCCGTACCGGCGAGCATCTTGATCAGCACGACGACGGCCACGACGACGATCAGCGCGACCGTGATGCCCTCCGCGCTGAGCAGCACCTCCGCCGCCCGCTTGGCCGGCACGATGGCCAGCAGCAGCGCGAGGGCGAGGGCGATGAACCCGACCAGGAAGCCGGCCCAGTCGGGCTGGTTGTTCCACAATCCGATGATGTCGAGGAACGACGCCCCGAAGATGCCCGCGGCCGACGACGTGACCAGCGCGTAGAAGACGTAGGTGCCCATCAGGCCGAGCCCGGCGACCGCGCCCGCGTGGGGGCCGAGGGTCGCACCGGTGAACACGTACACCGAGCCCGCGTGCCGGTAGTACTGGCACAGCCGGACGAAGACGTAGGCGATCAGCAGCACGGCGAGGGCTGCCAGGAAGAACGCCAGTGGCGTGGCCCGGCCGACGAGGCCGGCGGTGCCCTGCGGGTTGATGTTGGCCGCCATGCTCGGCGCCATCAACGCCACCGAGAGACCGACCGCCTGCCAGACCGAGAGCGAGCGTCGCAGGGAGGTGCCTTCGCGGACCGGTGCTGTCATGGGGATTCCTCTCGGTGAGAAGTGACCACTCCGGAGTGTGATCCCGGCCCTATTCTTTGTCCAGATCGCTCCATCCGTTGCGCGTGCCCGGCTGCACGCACGGATCCGAAGGGAAGCTCGTGGACCTCTCCGACCGCGAACGCCGCATGACCCACGCCGAGGGGCTGGTCCGGGAGCTCGCCGATCGCGGCGTCGTCGCGGTCGCCACCAGCTTCGTCGACAACGCCGGCATCTCCCGGGTCAAGTCCGTGCCGCTCGACCGGCTGCCGGCCCTGGCCGCGTGGGGCGTCGGGTTCTCGACCGCGTTCGACTACTTCCGCTTCGACGACTGGGTGGCGGCCCCGCCGGGCGGGCAGGCACCGGTCGGCGACCAGCGGATCCTCCCGGACCTCGACCGGCTGGTCGTGCTGGCCGCCCAGCCGGGCTGGGCATGGGCGCCGGGCGAGCGGTACGCCCAGACCGGCGACCCCTACCCGCTCGACTCGCGGCTGCTGCTGACCCGGTTGACCCGCGAGCTCGCCGGCCGGGGGATCAGCGCGCTGGCGGCCATCGAGATCGAGTGGGTCGTCTCGAGCAGCGGTGAGGAGTACGTGCCGGCGGCGCCCGGTCCGGCGTACGGCCTCGCGCGGTTGGCCAACGCGTCGGACTACTGCCGCGACGTGCTCACCGCCCTCGACGCGCAGGGCGTGAAGGTCGAGCAGTTCCACCCGGAGTACGCCGCGGGGCAGCTCGAGCTGTCGGTGTCGCCGGAGTCGCCGGTCCACGCGGCCGACACCTCCGTGCTGGTCCGGCACACGATCCGCGGGGTCGGTGTCCAGCACGGCCTGCGCACGTCGTTCTCGCCGAAGGTCGACGCGGCCGGCGTCGGGAACGGCGGCCACGTCCACCTCAGCCTCGGTCGCGACGAGCGCAACCTGATGGCGGGAGGGTCGGGGCCGTTCGGGCTGACCGACGAGGCGGCGGCGTTCGCGGCCGGGATCCTCGAGCACCTGCCGGCGCTGCTCGCGGTCGGTGCGCCATCGGTGGCGTCGTACCTCCGCCTGGTGCCGCAGCACTGGGCCGGTGCCTACGCGTGCTGGGGCCTGGAGAACCGTGAGGCAGCCCTGCGCATGGTCACCGGCTCGCGGGGCAGCGAGGAGTGGGCGGCCAACCTCGAGGTGAAGTGCTTCGACCTGCACGCCAATCCGTACCTGATGCTGGCCGGGCTGCTGGCCACCGGCACGGCCGGCCTCGACGGCGGCGCCGCGCTGCCCGATCCCGTCGACGTCGACCCGGCGTCGCTCGACGAGGCGACGCTGGCCGCTCGCGGGATCGCGCGGCTGCCCGACACCCTGCGTGGGTCACTGGACTCGTTCACCGCCGACGGGGTGCTGGCCACGGCGTTCGGCGAGCCGCTGATGGGTGCGATCCGCGCCGTACGCGAGTCGGAGCTTGAGCTCCTCGACGGGGCCTCGCCCGAAGAGGTCGCGGCGGCGAGCCGCTGGGCGCACTAGCCGGGAGGTCGCTCAGCCCTGCTTCTTGCGGCTCATCGCCACCGCGATCGTCATCAGCGCCGCCGCGACGATGGCGCACAGCGCGAGGATCAGCACGATCACGACGATGAGGTCCATGGGGTCAGCCTGCCACTGACCTGTCGCGGTCGCGCTGTCGGTGTGACTTCCTACGATGGCTCGCATGAGCACCATCCCCCTCGGAGCGCACGTCGAGCAGACCGACCCGATCGCGGAGGCCGAGGCGCGGCAGGCGCCGCACGTGCAGTTCTTCCTCGGTGACCCGCAGGGCTACCGGGGGCCGGAGGTCCGCTACGCAGGCGGCGCCGACGGGTTGCGGGCCGACGCCGAGGCGGCCGGCGTCGGGCTCTACGTGCACGCGCCGTACATCGTCAACGTCGCCACCACCAACAACCGCATCCGCATCCCGTCGCGCAAGCTCCTCCAGCAGCACATGGACGCCGCCGCCGCGATCGGGGCGCGCGGGCTGATCGTCCACGGCGGCCACGTGGACAACAAGTCGAACGACCCGGAGGTCATTCGCACGGGCTTCGACAACTGGCGCAAGGCGGTCGAGGCGACCGACATCAAGATCCCGCTGCTGATCGAGAACACCGCGGGCGGCGACAACGCGATGGCGCGCTACCTCGACCGGATCAAGGGCGTCTTCGACGCGATCGCCGGCGCCGCCTCGGGCGCGGACGACGTCGGGTTCTGCCTCGACACCTGCCACGCCCACGCCGGCGGCATCCCGCTGGAGTCGGTGGTCGACGAGATCCGGGCGATCACCGGCCGCATCGACCTCGTGCATTGCAACGACAGCCGAGACGAGTTCGACTCCGGCGCCGACCGGCACGCCAACGTCGGAGCCGGGAGGATCGACCCCGACCTGCTGGCGTCGGTCGTCCGCGACGCGGGGGCCCCCGTGGTCTTCGAGACCCCCGGTGGCGCCGACGAGCACGTCGCCGACTTCGCCGCGGTCCGCTCCCGGCTCTGATCCTCAGCCGAAGCAGACCAGCGGTGCGGGCGGGCCGTCCGGGTCGACCTCGCCGAGCGCCCGCGCGAGCGCCCCCGCCGGCTCCCGGCCGGTTGACAGCTCCCCGTGCAGCGACACCAGGACGTCGTGCGCGACCGCGTCGTTGATGGCGGCGGCCGAGGCGATCACACACCGGGATCCGGCGTGCAGCCACGCCGCGGTCATCCCGATCAGCTCCTCGCCACCACGCAGCGTCGACCGTCCGACCTCGCACGCCGAGAGCAGCACGACGTCGGGCACGGACGTCAGCTGGTCGATGTCGTAGCCGAACCACGGCCCGTCGGCCAGCTCGAAGCCCGAGAACAGGGGGTTCTCCGACGAGTGCCGGCCGTGCGCGGAGACATGGAGCACGTCCACCGACCCCGCCAGCTTGCTGACCGCCCCGGCCGTCGCCTCGGCGCCGTGCAGCACGACCGCTCCCGGCCAGGCCGACGCGGCGGCCGCCGTCTCGGCTTCCGCCTGGGCGACCCGTGGCCCGGCGACGAAGCCCGCGGACGCCGAGCGCAACGGCGTGCCCGATCGGGTCAGCCACGACGTGGCCGACTGCGCGACGGTCACCGGACGATCGCGATTGCTCGGCAGGATCGTCCACGGCACCGTCGCCAGCACGCCGGACGGCGTCAGCACGAGCTCGCGGTCACCGATCGCCGCTGCCAGCGGTGCCATCAGGAGGCCGTCGATGCGCCCGACCCGGGACCGGAGCTCGGACCTGATGGCGTCGGCGAAGGGGCCCGGCAGCTCGGCGGCGGCCATGTCGAGGTCGGGCAGCAGCCCGCCGATGAGGGCGTCGAGCGCCGAGCGCTGCCCGAGATCGACCACCACCGCGTCGTGGCAGGTGACGACCAGCGCGGCCACCTCCTGGGCGGTGACCACATGTGCGACCAGCGTCTGGTCGTCGCGCAGTCGGGCCTGGAGGTCCACCAGCGTCGCCGGATCGTCGTACTCACCCGACCCCCGGTTCCGCCAGGCACGCTCCCGGACCCGCTGCCGCAGCTCGGCCTGACGGGCCGCACCGCCGCGCGACGTGTCCTCGGCGGTGGCCAGCGCGCGCAGCTCCTGGAGGTCGGCCCGGACGCGCTCGTCGCCGGGCACCCGCACCGGCTGGACCCGGCTGGCCAGCATCCGCGCGCGCTCGGACCACTCGAAGAGGACTCCGGGCGATCCCGACGCCACCGCTACCCGGATCCCGCGGACGGCCAGGCGACGACCGTGCCCGGTCACCATCGTCTGGAGGTCGAGGCTCCCGAACGAGCTCTGCCACTCGTGGAGGTCGGCCAGGCCGTGCTGCAGGTGCCGCAATGCGTCGGCCCGCCGCCCGGCTCGTTCGGCGAGGGCGGCCCGCACGTCACGCTCCCGCAGTCGTACGCCGAGCGGGGCCCGCGCCGGGACCCGGATCGAGGCCAACCGGTGCCGCGCGTCGTCGAGCTCGCCCCTCCGCATCGACACCAGGGCGGCGTCAAGCTCGATGTCGAGAGCCCACCACCGCAGGGCCAGCGCCTCGAGCTCGGCGGTGAGGGCCCTCGCCCGCCGCACCAGCGAGGGACCGGTACGTCCCAGCCGCACCTCGGCGCCGTGGACCAGGGCCTCGGCCTTGAGGCGGAGCGCCGGGGCGTCCATCCGCGCGAAGCGAGCCCGGGCGGCGCGAGCGGCCGCCAAGGCCCGGGACGGGTCGTCGGCCAGCGTCGCCCGGGCGATGATCAGCTCGGCCTCGCCACGGCGATGTGGCATCCGGTGCTGGCCGTAGGTCCGGGCCGCCTCGTCGAGGGCGGCCAGCCCCCGGCGGGTCAGTCCCGCGGCCATCAGGACCTCCGCCCGGTCCTGGTTGCAGATCGCGGCTCCGACCTGGCTCAGCGGCAGCAGCACCGGTCGCACCGCGTCCATGTGGTGCAGCGCCGAGACCAGGTCGCCGCTGAGGAGGTCGGCGTACCCGAGGTTGTGCTCGGCCATCGCGGCCTCGAGCTCGTTGCCGCTGCGCTGGAGCAGGGTGACGGCCGTGGCGAAGTCCTCCGCCGCATGGTGGCCGGCCCCGCGCGCGAGGTGGAGGTTCCCACGGTTGATGTGCGCCTTCCCCAGCTCGACGGGATCGGTCAGCATCGAGATCCCGAGGCCGAACGCGTCCAGCGCCTCGGCGGTCTCGCCCCGGCGCAACAGGATCAGCGCCCGTTGGCTGTGCAGCACCCCGAGGGTCTCGAAGGTGACGCCCGCCATGGCCAGCGCGTCGCGGCAGACCCGGAGCGCGCCCGTCAGGTCGCCGAGCTCGGCGATCAGGAAGGCGCGGCTGGCCTCGATCCTGGCCACCAGGTCGGGTTCGACCGCCTCGTCGCGGGCGCGCTCCAGCAGCCGGCGGGCAGCAGGCAGCCGCCGACCGACCAGGGCCTCCAGGCCCGCTTGATGGAGCTCGTGGGCGCTCCGCACCCGCCTATTCTGGCCGTTGCATGTCGGTCAGGCGCTCCACCGCCCGCCAACCGCGACGGACGGCCGCCGCCGCACCCTGCGGTGGGTTCTTCCGGTTCATCAGGCTCTTCGACATCGCGGCCGCCAGCGCGCCCGCCATCAGCGGTGCCGCGAACGACGTCCCGCTCCACACGCCGAAGCCGCCGCGCTGCTCGCCGTCGCGACGTCGCCCCGACCGGAAGTCGTCGGGGTCGACCGACTCGCGAAGCCGTCCGTCGACCCAGGTCTTCGCCGTGGGCTGCAGGCCGCCCTGGAACGGCGGCATCGTGCTCATCAACGACGCCCCCGGTGCGTAGGCGCGCACCCAGGAGCCCGCGTTGCTGAAGAGCGCGTCCGAGGTGTTCGGGTTCAGGGCACCCACGGAGACGACCGGCACCCGATCGCGGTGGCGGTGCACGGGGCCCTTGCGGTTGCTCCAGGGCGCGAAGGCCGCCGGGTAGCACGGCCGGTCGGTGGCGTCGTTGCCGGCTGAGGCGACGACGACCACGCCCAGGCCGGCGAGCTCCCTCAGGATCGTGAGCAGGATCGGGTCGAGCAGGTCGTCGGCCTTGTTCTCGTGGTAGTAGCCCATCGACAGGCTGAGCACGTCGATCGGGTGGCCTCCGCGCTTGCCCTCGCGGTCGAGCCGGACCAGCTCGGTGATCTGTGCCAGCGTGGTCAGCCACTCCGACTCGACGAGCGGCCGGTCGGCCGGGATGCCGCGCCAGGACAGGATCTGGGCGTCCGGACAGGCCTGGTGGACCAGGCCGGCCAGGAACGTGCCGTGACCGGCGATCCGGTCGATCGAGCCGTCGAACGGGCCGTTCAGGTCGCCATGGCGCTCGGGATCGGTCGCCGGGTCGGAGTCGCCGATGTGGTGGCCGTAGAGCTTCACGTCGGTCTTGACGACGCCGCCGTCGAACCAGAAGTGCGGGTAGCAGCCGGTGTCGAGGAGGGCGACGACGGGACGGCGCCCGGTGATCGCGGAGTTGGGGAAGCGAGCGGGCCTCGGGCCGGCGTACGCGATCGGCTGGCGGCCGCCGCTGCCGAGGAGGCCGTAGCTCAGGAGCCCGGCCGAGGCCCCCGTGGAGCCGTCGGGGTGCGGCACGTCCCAGGGATGAGGCACGTCCCACGGCTGCGGCTGGATCCACGCCGACGGGTCAGGCGCATGCGGCACGTCCCAGGGATCCGGCGTCAGCGGGGTCGTCGACACCACGTGGTCGAGATCGACTCCGCGCATCGCCTTGCGGCCGTGCAGCGCACGCGCGGTCTGGAGGAGCACCCACGCATCAGGGGTCTGCGTCACCGGAGTCGCCGGCCCGGAGATGCGCACGGTGCGCACGCCGAGCGGGAGCTTGCGCGCCTTCGCAGGCTCGGTGTCCAGCTTGACCCGCCAGTCGAGACTCTCCGCGGCGGTGGTCAGGAGGTGGATGTGCTCCTGGAGCCGGTCACCCTTGGCGATCATCAGCCGGGTGCCGACGTAGGCCGTCGGACTCCCCTTCACCCCGTCGACGACCGGGCCGCGGTCGGGATCGAGGATGCGCGCCTCGGCAGCGTCCAGGTGGGCCCGTCGGGGCATCCGGGGCTCGCGAGCCAGGCGGACGTTGCGGGAGTCAGGCATGTCGGGTCCTCGCTGCGGGCTGGTGGGTGATCAGATCTCGAAGGCAGGGGTGCCGAACGTCTGGTCGTCGGCGAGCTTGAGGGACACACGGTAGAAACCGGTGGGCAGGTCGGGGAACTCGAAACGCCCGCTGTCGGCGGCCATCCCGTCGAACGTCCGGCCCTCTCCGCCGACCTCGTGGATCTGCACCGGAGCGCTCGCCGCCGGGACCACCCAGCCGTCGAGCCGGGCGCGACCCTCCTCCTCGGAGACGCCGACGCGGACCAGCAGGTCGACCCCTTCGCCGCCGAAGCGCAGCGTGTAGGACCGCGCGCCGCCGCGGGTGCCGACGAGCTCGGCGAACCGCTCGACGACCAACATCAGCTGGAGCTCGAGGTCGGGATCGTGGTCGGCGATGTCGCGCGTCACGGCCACCATCCGCTCGACCATCCCGTCGGGGAGCGGGTCGTAGGCGTCGGTGGCGCGGCGTACGTCGGCGAAGAGCAGCTCGTCCGGGAGGTGCGGATCGTTCATCGGATGCCTCCTCGGGACGTCGCTGGGCGATCAGGGTCCTCGTAGGAGCATGGCGGAGCGAACCGTCGCCGACAACGTCGGGCGGAGGCAGGCTGGGTCATCGGTGCGAGGTTCACCGTCGTGCTGTCCTTGCTGAGCTGGCCGGCCGCTGCCGGGGTTTCGCGCTGGTGGTGTCGCCGTTCTCCCCTCAGGAGCAGCGTCCACGCGCCCTGATACACACCGGTAGCCTCGACGCCGTGGTCCCCACCGTCCGCCCGATCTCCGCCGACGAGCATCGCGCGTTCCTGCGCGAGCAGCCGTGGGCGAGCTTCCTGCAGACGCCTGCCTGGGCGACGGTGAAGTCCGAGTGGCGAGGTGAGTCCCTCGGGTGGTACCACGGCGACCGGCTGGTCGGTGCGGGACTCGTGCTCTACCGCAAGCTGCCCCGCCTGGCCCGCTACCTCGCCTACCTGCCCGAGGGTCCGGTGCTCGACTGGGCGGCCGACGACCTGGGCGAGTGGCTGGCGCCGATGACCGAGCACCTGCGCTCGCAGGGAGCGTTCGGGGTCCGGATGGGCCCGCCGGTGGTCACCCGACGCTGGGGCGCCGACCAGGTCAAGGCCGGCATCGCCGACGAGAGCGTCCGCAGCCTGACCGAGATCGCACCCCTGGTGCGCACGGCGATCGGCGCCCGGGTCGTCCAGCAGCTCGAGGCGTTCGGCTGGCGGCGCCAGGACGCCGACGGGGGCTTCGCCGCCGGGCAGCCGCAGTACACGTTCGTCGTCCCACTGGTCGACGACGACGGCACGCGCCGTACCGAGGACGACGTGCTCGCCGGCATGAACCAGCTCTGGCGGCGCAACATCCGCAAGGCCGAGAAGGCCGGCGTCACCGTGTCGACCGGAGGCACCGAGGACCTGAAGGCGTTCCACGACCTCTACGTGCACACCGCCGAACGCGACCACTTCACACCCCGGCCGCTGGCCTACTTCCGGACCATGTACGACGCGCTGGGCGCGGACGATCCCGGCCGGATCACCCTGTGGCTGGCCCACCACGAGGGCGACCTCGTCGCGGCCACCATCGGCGTGCGCGTCGGTCGGCACGCGTGGTACTCCTACGGCGCCTCGTCCACCGACAAGCGCGACGTCCGCGGCTCCAACGCCGTGCAGTGGGCGATGATCCGCGACGCGATCGCCCAGGGCGCGGACGTCTACGACCTCCGCGGCATCACCGAAACCCTCGATGCCGACGATCCCCACATCGGGCTGATCCAGTTCAAGACCGGCACCGGCGGCCAAGCCGTCGAGACGGTCGGCGAGTGGGATCTTCCGCTCAACCGCCTGCTCTACCAGGGATTCGCGCTCTACCTGAACCGCCGCTCCCTGGTCCCGGGGCGCCGATGAGCCTCACCCTCACCGTCGACGGCGACCGCTGGCGACGACACCTCCGCACGGTCGCCGACCAGACGCCGGGCCTGGTCCCGGTCGCGAAGGGCAACGGCTACGGCTTCGGCCTCGGCCGGCTGGCCCGCAAGGCCGAGTGGCTCGGCGCGGACACCCTCGCCGTCGGCACCTACGAGGAGCTGCCCGAGGTGGCGCAGCGCTGCCACGGCGATCTCCTGGTGCTCACGCCGTGGCGCCCGACCGGCTCGCCGATCCCGGACGACCTCACCGGCCGCCGGGTGATCCACACCGTCAGCCGGCTCGCCGACCTGCTCGCGCTCCTCGACCACGATCCCGGTGTCCGCGTCGTGCTCGAGCGGATGACCAGCATGCGCCGGCACGGGATGTCGACCGAGGAGCTGCGCTCCGCCGCCCAGCTCATCGACCGCCGGCCGGCCACGGTCGAAGGCGTCGCCTTCCATCTCCCACTCGCCGCCGGCGCCCACCTCACCGAGGTCGTCGGGCTCGTCAACGACGTGGTCGCCTCGGGGCTGACGACACGTCGGCTGTGGGTGAGCCACCTGACGTCTCGCGAGCTGGCGTCACTGCGCACGTCGTACGCCGACTTCGAGGTGCGGCCACGCATCGGCACCGACCTCTGGCTCGGCGACCGGGAGGCCCTGAAGGTCACCGCGACCGTGCTCGATGTCCATGAGGTCCAGCGCGGCGACGTGTTCGGCTACCGCGGGCGTACGGCGCCGAAGGCCGGCCACATCCTGGTGGTCTCCGGCGGCACTGCCCACGGCATCGGCCTCGAGGCGCCGACCGGCGACCACTCGATCCGGGCCCGGGCGGCGACCCTGGCCCGGGGAGGTCTCGACGCGGTCGGGTTCGTGCGCTCGCCGTTCACCGTCGACGGGAAGCAGCGGCTGTTCGCCGAGCCGCCGCACATGCAGGCCTCGATGCTGTTCCTCCCGCACGGTCCGCGGGTCCCGGCCGTCGGCGACGAGATCGACGTGCGCGTCCGCTACACCGCCACCGACTTCGACGCGGTCGTCATCTCCTGACGCCGCGGCGCGGGAGTCCGGTCCACGGCAGCGTGACCAGCGCCCAGCCGACCATCACGATCGCCATCTCGGCCACCACGTAGACCGGCCACGGGCCGAGGACGTCGAGCACCGTCGCCTCCGACGGCTTGCCGTTGACGTAGCCGTAGTTCGCGTCGAGAACGACGTTCAGGCAGAGCACCACGACCAGCCAGCCGAACGTCCACCTCACCGCCCGGCGGTACGACGCCCAGTCCGGGCCGTGCCGGAGCGACAGGCACAGGTACACCGCCCCCCACACGATCAGCACGTGCTTGCCCCAGAACACGAAGAACTCCAGCTCCGGGAACGGCTCGGTCAGCGTCGGCTGCACCAGCGCCTGCACCGACAGGGTCAGCCCCCAGTAGTAGGTCAGCGCGGTCGGCAGCGGGCGCAGGGTGAGCAGCGCCCACGCGACGACGATCCAGGCCAGGTCGCAGATCTGGAGGGGCAGCGAGTTCTCCGCGGAGAACGGGAAAAGTGCGGTGACCGAAGATGCGACGCCGAACACCAGGTTGCCCCAGGCGAGCACGACCGCGACCTGCCGCTCGCGGGGTGTGCCACGCAGCCGTGGACCGGCCGCCAACAGGCCGACCGTCCCGGCCACGAAGAGCGCGAGGACGACCAGGTGCGACGGCGAGTACGGCGTGAACGTGGCGGGCTCCCTCGGTGGGTCCTAGCCTCCGCCGGGTGCCCGACCCAGGTTCAGGCGCCCGGGCTCGGTCGGTGGCCAGAACGAGTGTCGCGCCCCGGCCGGGCGCGTGCGGACCACGTCGTACTCCGGCATCAGGATGTCTCGCACCACGATCACGGCGAGGTAGAGCTGTGCCGCGCACCGGATGCCGACCGCGAGCCAGTAGAACCCGGGGTCACCTCCGCCGCTCGGGTTCAGGTAGGTGCCCAGGTACCACCACACAGACGCGAAGTAGTAGATCTCGCCGGCCTGCCAGATGAGCTGGTCGCGCCACCGCGGCCGCGCCATCACCGCCAGCGGCAGCAACCACAGCGCGTACTGCGGCGAGTAGACCTTGTTCACCAGCAGGAAGCCGACCACGACCAGGAACCCCAGCTGCGCCAGCCGCGGCGTCCGCGGCGCCCGCACGCCGAGCACCGCCACCCCGACGCACCACAGCCCGAAGAGGATCCACGACCAGAGGTTGATGGTGTGGTGTGTGTACGTGGTGCCCGCCATGTGCTCGATCACCAGCCACGCCGAGCCGAGGTCGGCATCGCGGTACTTGTTGAACGTCCAGAACACGCTCCACTCGTGGTGGCCCGACAGGTACGCCGGCGCGTTCACCAGCGCCCAGGTGAGCAGGCCGGTCCCGATGGCGGTGGCCAGGTCTCGCCAGCGACGCTCCCGGCCCCAGATCACCAGCAGCCCGCCGAGCAGGAACAGCGGGTAGAGCTTGACCGCGGTGCCCAGCCCGATCAGCACACCGGTGAGCGCCGGGCGGTCGCGGGCCTGCGCCCAGAGCGCGCCCGCCACGCACGCCACGGCCAGGAGGTCCCAGTTGATCAGGCCCTCGAACAGCAGCACCGGGGAGAGTGCGAACAGCGCGGCGTCCCACGGTCGTCGCCGGTTCACTCCGGTGAGCGCCCACGCGGCGAGCAGGGCGCAGATGCCGAACCCGACCGAGTTCACGGCGGTGAAGAGCAGGGTCTCGCGGAGCACCTCGTGGTCGGCGTACAGCTGGCCCTGCGACATGGCACCGCGGGCGGCGAGGTCGGGTGAGCCCTCGAGCCAGTGCGTCACGTACGCCGCGGCGTAGGCGTAGTACGAGATCCCGACCGGGTACTCCATCACGTCGGGGTACCGGTCGCGCACGTAGATCGAGTCGGAGTACGGCCATTCCAGCTCCGCGAAGCCGCGGCCGACGTACAGGTAGGGCAGGTCGGAGTAGCACATCTCCGAGTAGCGACTCTGGCTGTTGGTCCACTGGGCGTCGTAGCACGGGGCCTTCTGCACCATGCCCAGCGCGAAGCAGACCGCGGTCATGGCGAGGATGACGCGCACCGGCGTCCACCAGGGATGTCTCCCGGCGTGCTCGCCGGCCGGGCCGCCGACGCTCGGACTCAGCGCTGCGACGAACGGGTCGTCGGCCGTCGGCCGGACGGCCGGACGGCGGTCGTCACCCTCGTCGGTCACCACCAGGGCTCACGCGAGGCCATGACCACCGGCCGTGCGCTCGCGGACGGGTTGGCGCTGGCCGACGAGGACGGCGGGCTGGAGGTCGGGCTCGTCGGGCAGGTCACCGGCAGGCACGACGGGGTGCTGCTGCTGCTGGTGGGCGACGAGGGTGTGGTCGGCGCCGAGGTGGTCGGCTTGCTGGTGGGAGCGCTCGACGTGGTCGGGGCCGACGACGTCGGGGGGTGCGAGCTCGGAGGGGGAGGCGGTGGGGCGGGCGCGTGGTCGGTGCGCTTGGCCGGCACGTTGGCCGGAGGTGGGAACGGCTCCTCGGGCACGCCCACGAGGTCTCGCTGCATCACCGCGGCCCAGGTGGCCGTGGGGTAGCCGGCCCCGAAGTAGCCGGCCGCACCGTTGTACGGCGGAAGCCAGTCGTTGAGCGCGTTGTCGCCGTCCCCCCGGACGTACATCACCGCCGTCGCCAGCTGCGGGGTGAACCCGGCGAACCAGGACGACGAGACGTCGCCGCTGTCGTTGGTCGCGGTGCCGGTCTTGCCGGCCGCCGGGCGGCCGATCGCCTGCGCGTTGGTGCCGGTGCCGTTGAGGACCACCTGCTGCATCGCGTAGCTGACGTCGCGGTCGATGTCGGGCCGGATCGCCTCGGTGGTGTGCGGCTTGTACTGGTAGAGCACCTTGCCGGTGCTGTCGGTGACCTTGTTGATCACGTGGACGTCGGCACGTTGGCCGCCGTTGGCGATCGTCGCGTAGGTGTTGGCCATGTTGATCGCACTGATCCGCGCCTTGCCCAAGGTGATCAGGGCGTCCGCGTCGAGATCGCGCGTGGAGTCGGGGATGCCCGGGTAGTGCGGGTCGGGATCGCTGGGCGGGATCCCCATCCTGTTGCCCATCGAGAGGATCTTCTCCGGACCGTCCTTCATGCTCGCGGACATGTCGACGAAGGCGGTGTTGATCGAGTCCTCCAGCGCCTTGACCGACGAGACGCTCGACCCGTAGTTGGTGCCGGTGCCCTCGCCCTCGTTGTGGACCTCGAGCCCGTCGGGGAACGTGTACGGCGAGTTGCCCTCCCAGGTGCTCTTCAGCGAGTACCCGTCGGTGATCGCCGCGGCCAGCGAGACCGGCTTGAACGTCGAGCCGACCATGCCGCCGGCCTCGGCCCAGTTGATCTGCGAGCGCAGGTAGTTCTGCCCGGCGAAGAAGCCGAGCAGTGCCCCGGTGCCGGGCTGGACGGTCGCCACCGCGACGTGCAGCTGGCGGTCGCTGATGTTCGGTCGGACCTGCTTGACGCCGGCGGCCGCGGCGTCCATCGCCTTCTTCGTCAGCGTCGTGTAGACGCGCAGCCCCCCACCGTCGATCTGGTCGTCGGTGAAGTCCAGGTCGTGCAGCTGTTGCCGCACCAGGGTCAGCACGTGGCCCTTCTGGCCGGCGTACCTGCTGGACTCCTTGAACACCGGGAACTTCGGCAGGTGCTTCTCCGCCTTGGCGGCCTCGGCCTCCGGGATCGTGTGCATCGACGCCATCCCACTGAGCACGTAGCGGTAGCGCGCCAGCAGCGCCTCCTTGTTGTCCTTGCCGTTCGCCGGGTCGTACTGCGACGGGTTGTTCAGGACACTGGCGAGCACCGCGCTCTGGCGCAGCGAGAGGTCGGTGGCGTCGACGCCGAAGTAGGCCCGCGCGGCGGCCTGGACGCCGTACGCGCCGCGGCCGAAGTAGATGGTGTTGAGGTAGCCCTCGAGGATCTTCTGCTTGCTGAGCTGCTTCTGGAGCTTCAGCGACAGGATCGCCTCGTGCACCTTGCGGCTCAGGGACCGCTCCTGGGTCAGGTAGAGGATCTTCACGTACTGCTGGGTGATCGTGGACGCACCCTGGGTCGCACCACCTCGGGCGTCGTTGAAGGCGGCCCGGACGATGCCCTTGGGATCGATCCCGTGGTTGGTCCAGAAGGACCGGTCCTCCGCTGCGACGACGGCGTTCTGCAGCTTCTTGGGCATGTCGGCGAGCTGGATGATCTGCCGGTTCTGCGTGGCGTACTGACCGACCTCGGTCTTGCCGTCGCTGTAGTAGACGAACGACGACTGGGTCTGGAAGTCCTGGTTCGGGTCGGGGATCGGCGTCGTCTTGTAGAGGTAGACGAACCCGCCGATCAGCAGCAGCGAGCCGGCCAGCGCGACGATCAGGAACCACTTCAGGATCTTCAGCGCGCGCCTCTTGGCGGGGCTTCGGCCCGGGCCGGTCGGCTTCGGCTTGCGCTTGACGGCCGGGCCTGCGGCCCTGCGCTTGGCGGTCACGGATCACTCCACGTGCATCGGGGGAACGGTGCTCAGCGACGACGTCGGGGCCCGGGCGGACCCGCGGCAGCGCCCCGGGTGCCACCGGGTGCCACCGGGTGCTGCCGGGTGCCACCGGTGCCACATCGGCCCGCGTCGTCGGGTCGAGGGTACGGGGCGGGGCCGAAGGGGGCCGAAACGACGCGGGTTTGAACCGCGATATATCGTGCTGATACGTTGTCTCGATAGAACGCAGCGACACAACGTTGCGCGACATGATGCCCCATTCCGGTCCCGGTCGGTCGGGCGGGGTGGGTCGGCACGAGACAAGGACGGAGGGAGGCACACATGGCACGCAAGGCGGCATCGCTCGAGCTGGCCGTGCTCGGCCTGCTCCACGAGTCTCCGCTGCACGGCTACGAGCTGCGCAAGCGGCTCAACCTGCTGCTCGGCTGGGGTCGCCTCCTCTCCTACGGCTCGCTGTACCCCGCCCTGAAGCGGCTGCTGCGGTCCGGCCTGATCAACGAGGTCACCGCCACGACCCCGGGAGTCTCGCGTCGCCAGCGGATCGTCTACCAGATCACGCCCGCCGGCCGGCAGTACTTCGGCGAGCAGATCACCGACACCGGCCCGGCCGCGTGGGAGGACGACACCTTCAACATGAGGTTCGCCTTCTTCTCCCGCACCGACGCCGAGGTCCGGCTGCGCATCCTCGAGGGACGCCTGTCCCGGCTGCAGGAGCGGCTCGACCGCGCACGACACTCCGGCCGGGGTGGCAGCGGCGACGACCGCTATCTCTCCGAGCTGCGCCGCCACTCCATCGAGTC
This sequence comes from Nocardioides sp., assembly GCA_036265495.1. GTDB lineage: Bacteria > Actinomycetota > Actinomycetes > Propionibacteriales > Nocardioidaceae > Nocardioides. The sequence goes on from DATAOY010000020.1 coordinate 20,846, forward strand.
CGTCGAGCGTGAGGTCACCTGGTTGACCGACCTCATCAACGCCGAGCGGACGACCGACCGGTCCGTCGACGTGCCGCCTGCGGCCCCCTCGACAGAGGACACCATCACCAGCGCGGCCCCGGCGGCCGACGCGACCACCTGAAACACCGCGAGGAAGGAACAGCCCCCATGGGTTCGGTACGAGTAGCAATCGTGGGCGTCGGCAACTGTGCGACGTCTCTGATCCAGGGCGTCGAGTACTACAAGGACGCCGACCCTGCGGGCACGGTCCCGGGTCTCATGCACGTCATGTTCGGCGACTACCACGTGAACGACGTGGAGTTCGTCGCCGCGTTCGACGTCGACGCCAAGAAGGTCGGCTTCGACCTCTCCGAGGCGACGCAGGCCTCGGAGAACAACACGATCCACATCTGCGACGTACCCCCGCTCGGTGTGACCGTGCAGCGCGGCCACACCCTCGACGGCCTCGGCAAGTACTACCTGGAGACCATCGAGGAGTCCGACGCCGAGCCGGTCGACATCGTGCAGACGCTCAAGGACGCCAAGGCCGACGTGCTCGTCTCCTACCTCCCGGTGGGCTCCGAGCAGGCCGACAAGTACTACGCCCAGTGCGCCATCGACGCCGGTGTGGCCTTCGTCAACGCGCTTCCGGTCTTCATCGCCTCCGACCCAGAGTGGGCGGCGAAGTTCGAGGCAGCGGGCGTCCCGATCGTCGGCGACGACATCAAGTCGCAGGTCGGCGCGACCATCACGCACCGCGTGATCGCCAAGCTGTTCGAGGACCGCGGTGTCGCCCTCGACCGGACCTACCAGCTCAACGTCGGCGGCAACATGGACTTCAAGAACATGCTCGAGCGCGAGCGCCTGCAGTCCAAGAAGGTCTCCAAGACCCAGTCGGTGACCTCGAACCTGCACGGCTCGCTGGGCGGAAAGGTCGCCGACCGCAATGTCCACATCGGTCCGTCCGACTACGTGGCATGGCTCGACGACCGCAAGTGGGCCTACGTCCGGCTCGAGGGTCGCGCGTTCGGTGACGTCCCGCTGAACATGGAGTACAAGCTCGAGGTCTGGGACTCCCCCAACTCGGCGGGCATCATCATCGACGCGATCCGGGCCGCGAAGATCGCCATGGACCGCGGCCAGGGTGGCCCGATCATCTCGGCGTCGTCCTACCTGATGAAGAGCCCGCCGGTGCAGCTGCCCGACGACGAGGGCCGGGCCCGCGTGGAGGCCTTCATCCGCGGCGAGGAGTGACCCGCTCGCCGTACTGACGACTACTCCTTCCGACTCGGACCCCGGTCCCGCCACTGGGCGGACCGGGGTCCGGTTCGTGGTCCGCCCGAGGGGTGCCGAGCGGCCCGGTGACTATCGGCGCCTGCCCATCTCCCCTACATTGCCTGTCATGAGCGACCCGACCTACCCTGCCGGCTACGAGGGCGCGTCGGGGGCGCCGTACCGGGCGACCGACGCGATCGGCTACGGGTGGCGGAAGTTCAAGGAGCGCCCGAGCACGCTGCTGGTCCCGATGATCGTGGTCCTGGTCATCCTGATCGCAGCGGACCTCTTCATCCAGTTCGTGGTCGTCGGCGGCTTCTTCGGGACGAGGTCCTGCGAGACCGGCCAGATCGGAAACCAGACGACCGTGGACTGCGGCCAGCCGTTCTGGCGGCAGCTCCTCGGCGCCGGACTGGGCGCCGCCCTGCTCTCGCTGGTCGCCCAGATCATGCTCGCCGGCATCTACCGCGGCGCGCTGCGGGTCATGGACGGCGAGGACTTCAGCCTGGGCCAGCTGCTCGAGGGCTACAACAAGATGCAGGTCGTCTTCGCCGCCGTCTTCATCGCCCTGGCCACCGGCATCGCGACGATCCTGTGCTTCCTGCCCGGGGTCCTGATCGCCTTCCTGACCTCCTACACGCTGTTCTTCATCGTCGACCAGCAGCTCGAGGCCGCGGAGGCGATCCAGGCCAGCGTGAGGATGGTCTGGCACAACTTCGGCCACACGCTGCTCTTCCTGGTGCTGGCGGTCATCTGCGTCGCCCTCGGGTTCATCGCCCTCCTCGTGGGGCTGCTCGTCGCGGTACCGGTCGTGGTGTTCGGGGCGGCGTACACCTACCGGCACCTCGCGAACCCGGACCTCGCCTAGCTTCGGACCGCGAGCACGAGCGGGAGCACGGCCGTGACGCCGGCCTCGCGGAGTGCGCGCGCTGCGACGGTGAGGGTCCAGCCGGTCACCACCTGGTCGTCGACGAGCAGCACCGGACCGGTCGGAACCTCCCCCACCAGCCCGAACCGGCGGTTGACCGCGGCGACGCGCTGGGCGGAGTTCACCGATCCCTGCCCCGGCGGCACGGAGGGATCGACGATCGCCCAGCGAGCGACGACCGGGCGTCGCAGGTAGCGGGAGAGCCCCTCGGCGAGATCGGTGGTCAGCGACGGCCGCGTCGCTGACTCCACCACGACGATGCCCTCGACGCGCGGCCGCCAGTCGTGGAGGACCTCGAGCACGGCGCCCACCAGACCCTCGGGCACGCGTTGGTCTGACACCGGCTCGGCGAAGAGCTCACGCAGCGCCTGCCCGTGGCCGAGATCGGTCAACCGGGCCACGGCGCGACCGGGCTCGGCCCCCTCACCGATGCGCCCGCGCAGATCGAGGCCGAGGTTGGCCAGCGCCGTCGGCCACATCACGCGGGGCTCGACGACGACCCCGGGCCGGGCCAGCCGGGTGCGCGCCTCGTCGACTGCGACCTCGGAGACCGACGTCGACAGGGCGAGGCCACCGCAGGTGTCGCAGCGGCCGCACCGGGTGGTCTCGGAGACGTCGGGGTCGTCGAGCTGGTCGCGCAGGAACCACATGCGGCAACGGTCGGTGTCGAGGTAGTCGAGCATCGCCCGCTGCTCGCGGGCGCGGGCCTGCGCCACGCGCGCGTAGCGGTCGGCGTCGTAGTCCCACGCCTCGCCGGTGGACTCCCAGCCGCCGCGGACCCGGCGTACGGCGCCGTCGACGTCGAGCACCTTCAGCATCTGCTCGAGGCGGCTGCGGCCGAGGTCGACCAGGGTCTCCAGGGTGGCGGTGCTGGCCACCCCCTCCTCGGCGAGCACCCGCAACGTGTGACGCACCTGGTCCTCGCGGGGAAACGCGAGCGAGGCGAAGTAGGCCCAGATGTCCTGGTCCTCCTGCTGCGGCAGCAGGACCACCGGCGCGCTGTCGGTGCCGCGTCCGGCGCGGCCGACCTGCTGGTAGTAGGCGACCGGAGACTGCGGTGCGCCGAGGTTCACCACGAACCCGAGCGTCGCGTCGAAGCCCATGCCGAGAGCGCTGGTCGCCACCAGGGCCTTGACCCGACCCGTCGCCAGCCGCTCCTCGAGCGCGAGCCGCTCGGTGGGCTCGGTCTGTCCGGAGTACGCCGCGACGTCATGGCCGCGGCCGCGGAGGTAGTCGGCCACCTGCTGCGTCGCGGCGACGGTGAGGCAGTAGACGATGCCGGATCCCGGCTGCTCGTCGAGGTGGTCGGCCAGCCAGCCCAGGCGCTGCTCGGGCGTGGCCAGCCGGACGACGCCGAGCCGCAGGGACTCGCGGTCGAGCGAGCCACGCAGGACGAGCGCGTCGTCCCCGAGCTGCTCGGCGACGTCGGCGCTGACCCGCGCGTTCGCGGTGGCCGTGGTCGCCAGGACCGGGATGCCCGCGGGCAGGTCGGCGAGGAGAGTACGGATGCGGCGGTAGTCGGGCCGGAAGTCGTGACCCCAGTCGGAGATGCAGTGGGCCTCGTCGACGACCAGCAGGCCGCACGTGGCGGCCAGGCGTGGGAGCACCTCGTCTCGGAACCCCGGGTTGTTCAGCCGCTCCGGGCTGACCAGCAGGACGTCGACCTCGCCGGCGTTGACCGCGGTCTGGATCTCCTCCCACTGCTCGACGTTCGTGGAGTTGATCGTGACGGCGCGGATGCCGGCCCGCTCGGCCGCGGCGATCTGGTTGCGCATCAGCGCCAGCAACGGCGAGACGATCACGGTCGGCCCGGAACCCTCCGCGCGCAACAGGAGCGTGGCCACGAAGTAGACCGCCGACTTGCCCCAGCCGGTGCGCTGGACCACCAGCGATCGCCGACGGTCGACCACGAGCGCTTCGATCGCCGCCCACTGGTCGTCGCGCAGGACGGCGTCGTCACGGCCGACCAGGGCGCGCAGATGGCCTTCGGCGGCGGCGCGCACGTCGGTGGTGGCGGTGGTGGTCACCGGTCCTGTCTAGCAGGGGGCTCCGACGCGGGACCGGTCGCGCCGCGGTCGGCCCACCAGGCGAGCAGCGCGGCCTTGGCGTCGTCGTACGAGTGCGGGCCCTCGTCGAGGCGGAGCTCCATCAGGAAGCGGTACGCCGCGCCGACGTCGCGTCCCTGCGGGATGCCGAGGATCTCCATGATCTGGGTGCCGTCGAGATCGGGCCGGATCGAGGCCAGCTCCTCCTCGGCCGACAGCCGCTCGATCCGCGCCTCGAGGTCGTCGTAGGTACGCCGCAGCCGCTCGGCCTTGCGCTCGTTGCGGGTGGTGCAGTCGGCACGGGTCAGCACGTGGAGCCGTTCGAGCTGGTCGCCCGCGTCGCGGACGTAGCGCCGCACCGCGGAGTCGGTCCACTGCCCGTCGCCGTAGCCGTGGAAGCGGAGGTGCAGCTCGACCAGCTTCGCGACCGCGTCCGTGGCGTCGCCGGAGAACTTCAGCGCCTGCATCCGCTTGCGGGTGAGCTTGGCGCCGACCACGTCGTGGTGGTGGAAGGTCACCGAGCCGTCCGCCAGGAAGCGGCGCGTCCGCGGCTTGCCCACGTCGTGCATCAGCGCCGCGAAGCGCGAGATGAAGTCCGGTCCGTCCAGCCGACCCTCGAGGTCGATCGACTGCTCGAGCACCGTCAGGGTGTGCTCGTAGACGTCCTTGTGCCGGTGGTGCTCGTCGCGCTCCAGGGCGAGCGCCGGCAGCTCCGGCAGCACCAGCTCGGCCAGGCCGGTGTCGACCAGGAGCGTCAGGCCGAGTCGCGGGTACGGCGCGAGCACCAGCTTGACCAGCTCGTCGCGCACGCGCTCGGCCGAGATGATCTCGATCCGGCCGGCCATCTCGGTCATCGCCGCGACCACCGCCCGGTCGACCTCGAAGCCCAGCTGGGCGGCGAACCGGGCGGCCCGCATCATCCGCAGCGGGTCGTCGGAGAAGGAATCCTCGGGACGTCCCGGCGTCCGCAGCACCCCGTGCGCGAGATCGACCACGCCGCCGTACGGGTCGACGAACTCGCGGGACGGCACCCGCACCGCCATCGCGTTCACGGTGAAGTCGCGGCGGCCGAGGTCGCCCTCGAGGCTGTCGCCGAAGTCGACCGACGGCTTGCGCGACCCCGCGTCGTACGCCTCCGAGCGGTACGTCGTGATCTCGACCTGGAACGGCCCCTTGCGACTGCCGATGGTGCCGAACGCCCGGCCGATGTCCCACGTGGCGTCGGCCCACCCGGCCAGCAGCCGCTCGATCTCCTCCGGGCGGGCGGACGTCGTGAGGTCGAGGTCGTTGTGGCGGCGGCCGAGCATCGCGTCACGGACCGGTCCGCCGACCAGCGCCAGCTCGTACCCGGCGTCGGCGAAGAGTCGGCCGAGCGGGTCGAGCACCGGTGCGATCCGGTCGAGCTCCGCGGCGACGTCGCGCTGAGCGTCGGCGAGGCGAACGCTCCCCGGCGGTCGGCGATCGTCTGCTTCGGACACGGAGGCACAGCGTAGTGGGGCGCGCGGGGGGCCGGGATGGGCGGAGTCGCCCCACTAGCATCGGGGGGTGCTCCGCCCGCCCTCGCTGCCGCATGCCCTGGCAGTGGCGGCGGCGGTGGTGCTCTCCGCTGTCCTGGCCGCGCTCGGCACCTGCCTCGTCGGGGCGACGCCGAGCGCACGGGCCGCGTCCGCGGCGCCCAGCGACCCGGAGCAGCCCCTGGTGCCGCGGATCCGGTCGATCAGCCCGGACTACGTGCCCGACAAGGGTCCGATCGTCATCCACGGCACCGTCACCAACGCCTCGGACCAGACCTGGACCGCGATCAACGTGCACGGGTTCATGGGCTCGACGCCGCTCACCACGACCGCCGAGCTGACCGCCGCGACCCACACCCCGCTGACCGCGGACATCGGCCACCGGATCACGGTGCCCGGCACCTTCGCCAGCATCGCGTCGCTCGCGCCGGGCCAGACCACGACGTTCAAGATCACGCTGCCGCACTCCACGCTCCCGGTGTCGGCGCCGGGCGTCTACTGGTTCGGCGTCCACGTGCTCGGCGACAACGGCCAGGGCGGCACGCGGGTGGCCGTCGGGCGCGACCGGACCTTCCTCCCGTACGTGCCGCAGTCGGCGCTCTCGGACGGCGAGCACGAGGACGCGGCGCTCGTCGTCCCTGTGCGCTCGGGCGTCGCGCGCGGACCCGACGGGTCCGTGGTCGACCCCGAGGCCTGGGCCCAGAGCCTCCGGTCCGGACCACTCCACAACGCGGTCGCGATGGGCGAGGCGGCCAGCGGTGGGCCGTTGACCTGGCTGGTCGACCCGGCCGTGCCCGACGTCGTACGCCATCTCGCGGAGGGCAACCCGCCCCGGACCCTGACCGCTCCCCACCAGCCCGGACCTGGCCACGAGTCGCCGAGCGCGTCCCCGAGCGTCTCGCCCACGGCCTCCACCTCGACCACCGCGTCCGGCCCGGCGAGGACCGTGCCCGCCACCTCGGGCGCCGCCGAGCGCTGGCTCCAGCAGCTGCACCGGCTGCTGGCCGCCGACACCGCCGAGATCCTGGGCCTGCCGTACGGCGACCTCGCCGTGGACAGCGCGGCCGCGTACGACGTACCGCTGCTCCGGGCCGCGTTCCGGCGCACCGGGCACTCCCTGCGCCCCTGGGGCCTGCCGCTGAACACCGCCGTCGCCCCACCCGACGGCCGCACCACCGGCGACACCATCTCCCGGCTCCCCCACGACACCACCGTGCTGCTGCCCGACACCGCGGTACGGAGCGAGACAGGCGTGGTCAACCGGGTGAACGGGCACCGGACGGTCCTGATCTCGGCGTCGGCGGCGCAGGGCGGGCCGGGCCCGGTGAACCCCCAGAGCTCCCTGGCGCTGCGCCAACGGGTCCTCTCCGAGGCCGCCCTCCGGCTGCTCGACGACCAGCAGCCACTGGTGGTGGAGCTGCCGACGGAGACCCGGCGGCCGCTGGGTCCCGGGTTCTTCTCCGGGCTCGACGTCCCGTGGCTCCGGCTCACCACGCTCGGCGGCGCCACCGCGGGCACCGCGATCCCGCTCGACGCCACCCACCTCCTGACTCCGTCGCCCGATGCCCCGCGGCTCGGGCCGGGCCTCTACCTGACCGCGCGGGACGTGCTGGCGAACGGCAGCGAGCTCGAGTCGGTGCTGGCCGGGGACGGCGCGCTCCGCAAGGAGCTGTTCGAAGAGGTCGCCGGCAACGCGTCGTACGCCGCGGAGTCCCAGCCGCTGCTGGCCCGCTACCGGATGCAGACCATCGCCCGCTGGGTCCATGCGAACCTGGACGCCATCGACGTGGCCGCGCCGGAGTCGGTCACCCTGGCCAGCACCTCCGGCCGGTTCTCGGCCATCGTCAGCAACGCGCTCGACGTCCCGGTGACGGTCTCGGTCCGGGCCGTGTCCGACCCGCAGCTGACGATCACCGGTGGCGAGACCGTGCAGCTGCCGCCCCACGGCCGCACCACGGTGCTGCTGAACGCGACGACCCACCAGCGCGGCGTCCACACCGTGAGGCTGGAGCTGACCACCCCCGACGGCCGTCCCATCGGCGCCACCGACCCCTTCCCGATGCGGGCCGAGGAGGTGAGCCGCCTGATCTGGGTGATCATCGGCGCCGGGGTCGCGCTGCTGTTCGCCACGATCATCGTCCGGCTGGTACGACGCGTCGCCCGGGCCCGATCGGGTGGGCCCTCGACGTGAGCGACCTCGAGGAGACCCGCGGCATCCTCGCGTCGTCCGCGGTGATGGCGACGGGCACGATCTTCTCGCGAGCGAGCGGCTACGTCCGCAACGTGCTCCTCGCCGCCGCCATCGGCAACGAGCTGCACGCCGACCTGTTCAACATCGGCAACACGATCCCGAACATGCTCTACATCCTCCTGGCCGGTGGTGTGTTCAACGCGGTGCTCGTCCCCCAGCTGGTGCGGGCGCAGAAGAGCGACCAGGACCGGGGCGAGGCGTACACCAACCGCGTGATCACGCTCGCGGTGCTGTTCCTCGGCGCCGTGACGGTGATCCTGGTGCTGGCCGCGCCGCTGGTGATGAGGCTCTACCTCAACGGCGCGTACGACGACCCGGCACTGGCCGCACAGCGCGACTCGGCGATCACGTTCGCGCGGTACTGCCTGCCGCAGGTCTTCTTCTACGGGATGTTCGTGCTGCTCGGGCAGGTGCTCAACGCGCGCGGCCGCTTCGGGCCGATGATGTGGGCGCCGATCGCGAACAACGTGATCGCGATCCTGGTCCTGGTGCTCTACCTGTTCTGGTTCGGCGCCCTCGACAGCGGCGCCGGCTGCACGGCGTTCACCCCGGCCCAGGAGCTGGTCCTCGGCGGTGGCGCGACCCTCGGCATCATCGCCCAGGTCGTCGTCCTGCTGCCGGTCCTGCGGGCCGCCGGCGTCCGCTTCCGGCCGCGCTACGACTTCCGCCGGACCGGCCTCGGCCACACCCTGCGCCTCGGCATCTGGACCGTGCTCTTCGTCGTCGTGAACCAGGTCGCCTACACCGTGGTCGTCCGGCTCGCCTCGGGCGGCACGGCCCGCTCCGTGTGCGAGCACGTCGGCCGCCACGCCCACCACGCGGCCACCGACGCCACCGGCTACACCGTGTACGCCGCGGCGTTCCTGTTCGTGATGGTGCCGCACGCGATCATCACGGTCTCGCTGGCCACCGCGATCCTCCCGCGGTTGTCGGCGAAGGCGGCCGACGGGGACCTGTCCGGCCTGGCCGGCACCCTGGCCGGGACCGTGCGCACGGCGCTGGCCGCGGTGATCCCGTTCGCCCTCGCCCTGCCCCTCCTGGCGTACGACGCGTCGAAGGTGCTGTTCGGGTACGGCGCGACGGCGACCACGTTCGACCACTACGTGCCGTCGATGATCCTGTTCGGGCCCGGCATCGTGTTCTTCACCGTGCACTACCTGATGCTGCGCGGCTTCTACGCGCTCGAGCTCAACCGCACCGTGTTCTTCATCCAGTGCGCGATCGGCGCGACCAACGTCGTCGTCGCGATCCTGCTGGTCCACGAGGCGACCGCCGCGCAGACGTCGCCGGCCCTGGTCATCGCCTACGGCTCGTCGTACCTCCTGGGCTCCACGGTCTCCTACGTGATGCTCCGTGGGCGGCTCGGCGGGCTCGAGACCCCGGCACTGGTGCGGTTCCTGGCCCGGATCCTGATCGCCGCCGGGGTGTCGACCGCGGTCGCCTGGGCCGTCGGGCGCGTGCTCCCCGGCCACACCGACGACGTGTCCCACGCGCTGGCCGCCGTCCGGGTGGTGGTGCTGGGCGTGATCGACCTCGGCCTGTTCGTCGTCCTGGCCCGGTGGATGCGGATCACCGAGGTGACGAGTGTGATCGAGACGATGATGCGCCGGATTCCGGGGTCCCGTGCCTCCTAACATGGGGGAGCGAGCGACGCGAGGGGGAAAGGTGCGAGAGGACACCCGGCCCGGCGACGTGCTCGCCGACCGGTACCGACTGACCGACCTGCTCACCGAGAGCGAGGGCGGACGGTTCTGGCGCGCCTTCGACTCGGTGCTGCAGCGCGACGTCGCCGTCCACATCATCGCCTGCGACGACGAGCGCGCGCCGCTGCTGCGCAAGGCCGCCCGCACCTCGGCCACCGTGCTCGACCGCCGGATGCTCCGGGTGCTGGACATCGACGAGGCGGACGAGCGGTGCTTCGTGGTCAACGAGTGGGGGTCGGGCACCAGCCTCGACATCCTGCTCGCCGACGGCGGCCCGCTCTCGCCCACGGTCGCGGCGTGGATCGTCGCGGAGGTCGCCGACACCCTGGCCCTCGCCCACGAGGCCCAGGTGGCCCACGGACGCCTCGTGCCCGAGAACGTCCTCATCGACACCGACGGTGCGGTCCGGCTGATCGGCTTCGCCGTCGACGCCGCCCTCCACGGCCTCCCCGCCGGCCGCATCTCCACCGACATCGCCGACCTCGTCGGCCTGCTGTACGCCGCGATGACCGGGAAGTGGGCCGGCGTCAGCCGGTCCGCGGTGCACCCGGCTCCCTCGTCGCACGGCCACGTGCTGCGGCCGCGTCAGGTGCGGGCGGGCATCCCTCGCACCCTCGACTCCCTGTGCGACCACGTGCTCAACCACGGGGGCGAGACCGAGGTGACCGCCGCCATGCTCGCCGACTCGTTGAGCGACTTCCTCGGCCCCTCCGCGACCGCCGCCGAGGCCTGGCTGGCGCGCATCGAGCACGCCAAGCGCGGCGAGGGGACCGTCGTGCTGCCGCCGCTGCCCGATCCGCCGGCACGGGAGGCCGAGCCGCCGCCCTCCGAGACGGGCGGGGCCCACCGGGGCGAGCCGGGCGACGAGAGCGAGGCGAGCGACGTACCCGGCCGGGCCGACGAGCCCGCGACCGAGGACGCGCTGGCCACCCAGGCCGGCATGCCGATCTTCCACGAGGACACCGACGAGGTGGAGTGGCTCCGGCACCACACCGAGAAGCCACCGCCGCCGCCGGCCTTCGACCCCCCGCCCGAGCGTCCGCTGTTCGCCCCCGACCCCGTCGACGGGCAGCCGGTACGGCGACCTCGTTCCGCCCCGGTCACGCAGGGCGCGGGCGGTGGCGGGTTCTGGCCGTGGGAGAGCAGCGGGACCGGCGTGAGCACCGGCAGCGGCGTCCTCCCGGCGTACGTCGACGAGCCCGAGGAGGACAACCGGCACGCGCCCGGCACCAACATGCTGCGCCTCGCGGGCATCATCGCGGCCTGCCTGCTGGTTCTGGTGGCCTGCGTGATCGCGTTCAACCTCGGCCGTGGCAAGACCCCGCTGGGCACCACCAAGCAGGACACGAGCCAGGGGCCGAGCAGGTCGCCGAGCTCCTCGGGCACCACCGCAGCCGCTGCGCTCACCGGCGTCAAGGCACGTGACTTCGACCCGCAGAGCGGCAACGGCGAGAACCCCCAGGAGGCTCCGCTCGCCGTCGACGGCGACCCGGCCACCGCATGGACGACCTTGCGCTACGTCCAGCAGTTCGGGCCGACCGGCCTCAAGAGCGGGGTGGGGCTCGTGCTCGACCTCGGGGCGAGCCACGACGTCAGCGAGGTGGACCTGACCACGGTCGGCTCGCCCACGTCGGTCAGCGTCTACGTCACCCCGACCAACCCGGCCAACCTCGACGGGCTCAAGGTCTCCGGGAGCACCGTCGTGGCCGGGACCAGGGGCAGCGTCTCGCTCGATCAGCCGGCGACGGGTCGCTACGTGGTCGTCTGGCTGACCAAGCTCCCCGCGGTGCCGGGCGGAGGCTTCCGGGGTGGGATCGCCGAAGCGGTGGTCAAGGGTGGCTGACGAGGAGCTCACGGACGCCGAGCTGCTCGCGGCCCATGTCGCCGGTGACCCCGACGCGTTCGCCCGCCTGTTCACCCGCCACCGCGACCGGCTCTGGGCGGTGGCGCTGCGCACCATGGGCAACCCCCATGACGCCGCCGACGGCCTGCAGGACGGGCTGGTCTCGGCGTACCGCCGCGCGGACAGCTTCCGCGGCGACGCGGCGGTCACCACCTGGCTGCACCGGGTCGTGGTCAACGCCTGCCTCGACCGGATCCGGGCCGCGAAGGTACGCCGGACCGAGGCCCTGCCCGACGACCTCGACGAGACCGGCGGCCGCGGCTCGGTCCGCACGGCCACCGGTGAGCGCGACGACCCCGAGCAGGCCGCCATCGCCGAGGACCGCCGGCGCGCCCTGCTCGCCGCGCTGGCGACGCTGCCCGCCGAGCAGCGAGCGGCGCTGGTGCTCGTGGACATGGAGGGCCACTCCGTCGCCGAGGTGGCGCTGATGCTGGACTGTGCGGAGGGCACCGTGAAGTCCCGATGCGCCCGGGGACGCGAGCGCCTCGCGACCCTGCTCCGCGACCGCCTGGCCGACGCGCCCCCACCGTCGCGTGACGCGCCTCACCCGGAACCGGACGACGGCGCCACCCGTCCGATACCGGTCCCCCCGAAACCCACCCCGACATCCAGCAAGGCCGGCGAAGGAGGTGCCCCGTGACCGACCGTCCCGACTCACCCGAGTCCGAGGACTCCGCCGAGATGGCGGAGGTACGCCGCCTGCTCGCCGGCGCCAGGCACGCCGACCCGATGCCGGACGATGTAGCCGCCCGGATGGACGACGTCCTGGCGGGCCTCCGCGACACCCCGCAGACCTCGCCGGCCACGAGACCGCACCCGCCGGGCGCCGAGGTGGTGCCGATCGCCGCCCACCGCCGCCGCCGGGCCGCCGGGCTGCTGGCCGCCGCCGCGGCCATCGTCGTCGGCGGTGTGGTCGTCGCCCCGCACGTGCACGTGCACTCGGGCGGGTCCTCGGCCGCCACGACCGCGGAGGACAGCACAGCGGGCGGCCGCGAGCTCGGCAACACCGGCAACTCCAAGAATCCCCTCGCGCCCCAGGCCCGCGGGAACGGCAAGGCGCACCTCCGCGACGGCCGGATCGTGGTCCGGCCGCAGCACTTCTCCGCCGACGCGCGTGCCGGTCGCCAGCTACTCGGCCCGAGCGCCTCCATGTCCGTCGGAGGAGACACGGACTGCCCGGACGTGCCCCAGCGTGCGTCCACGGTGGCCGCGGAGTACCAGCACGCGCCCGCCGCGCTGGTGTACCGGCGCGTGGAGGGCAGCTCCCAGGTCGTCGACCTGTACGTCTGCGGCAACCCACGACCCGTCCGGTCGACGACGCTCTCCGTGCCGTGAGCGACCGGGCTGACCGGGGAATCCGGCTCGCCTACGATGCGTTCTAACTCCTGGTCGTGATGCCCTGCCGGTGGCCCGACCAGACCCCGACCGGCAGCTGGGAGCAGTCCATCCATGTCGCAGTCCACGCAGGACGTCCGCAACGTCATCATCGTCGGATCCGGCCCGGCCGGCTACACGGCTGCGGTGTACGCCGCGCGCGCGTCGTTGCACCCCCTGGTCTTCGAGGGCTCGGTGACGGCCGGTGGCGCCCTGATGAACACCACCGAGGTCGAGAACTTCCCCGGCTTCCGCGACGGCATCATGGGTCCGGCACTCATGGACGAGATGCGCGCCCAGGCCGAGCGGTTCGGCGCGGAGCTGGTCTCCGACGACATCGTCTCGATGGACCTCACCGGCGAGATCAAGACCGTCAGCACGGCCACCGACACCTACTCCGCCCGGGCGGTGATCCTGGCCACGGGCTCGGCGTACCGCAAGCTCGGCCTGCCGCGCGAGGAGGAGCTCTCGGGCCGCGGTGTCTCGTGGTGCGCCACGTGTGACGGCTTCTTCTTCCGCGACCAGCACATCGCCGTCGTCGGCGGTGGCGACTCGGCCGTGGAGGAGGCGACGTTCCTGACCCGCTTCGGCAGCAAGGTCACCATGATCCACCGCCGTGGCGAGCTGCGAGCCTCGAAGATCATGCAGGAGCGGGCCTTCGCCGACCCGAAGCTCGAGATCATCTGGGACTCCGAGGTCGTCGCGATCCACGGTGACGACCGGCTGGAGTCGATCACCCTGCGCAGCACCGCGGACGGCACCGAGAGCGAGCTCCCGGTGACCGGGCTGTTCATCGCGATCGGCCACGACCCGCGCTCGGAGCTGGTGGCGGGCCAGGTCGACCTCGACGACGGGTACGTCGTGGTCCGGCACCCGTCCACCGAGACCAACCTGACCGGGGTCTTCGCCTGCGGCGACCTGGTCGACCACCATTACCGTCAGGCGGTCACCGCGGCCGGCACCGGCTGCGCCGCGGCCCTGGACGCCGAGCGGTACCTGGCCGACCTGGATCACGCGGCGGCCGCCGAGCCGACCTCCGAGCCGGCCACGGCGTCGGTCTGAGTGATCGACGAGACAACGCGGCCGCGCCTGCGGCCCGGGAACAACCGCCCCCGGCATGATGTTCATGGAGGTGACGCCCCGATGGTGGGCGTCGACCCGATCTAGCTGGAAGGAACTCCCGTGGCGAACCTGCCTGCCGTCACCGACGCCGACTTCGAGACAACGGTGCTCAAGTCCGACAAGCCGGTCCTGGTCGACTTCTGGGCCGAGTGGTGCGGTCCGTGTCGTCAGGTGGCGCCGATCCTGGACGAGCTCGCCAACGAGCACGGCGACAAGATCACGTTCGTGAAGATGAACGTCGACGAGAACCCCGTCGTCCCCTCGTCGTACCGCGTGAACGGCATCCCGACGATCAACGTCTACCACGGCGGCGAGGTCGTGAAGTCGATCGTCGGCGCCCGCCCGAAGGCGGCCCTGCTGCGCGAGCTCGAGGAGTTCATCGCCTGAGCGAGGACAGTCAGAGCCGACGGCAGTCGGCGCTGACTCCGCAGCGAACCGCGCAGCGCGCTGGCGCGCCAGCGGACCCGACCGGCCGACGGCAGTCGGCGCTGACTCCCGCAGCGAACCGCGCAGCGACTGGCGCGCGAGCGGACCCCCACGTCGGGAGGCGGACGAGCGGAGACGCTCAGCCGCCTCTTCTCATGACCGGGTCGTGGTGCGGGGATGGTCGGCGGTGGTCTTCGGCGCCGGCCGCACGGCACCGAGCAGCCGCTCCAGCGCCCCTTCCAGCTCCTCGCGCCACGACAGGGTCGTGCGCAGGTCCATTCGCATCCGCGGCGTGGTCGCGTGCGCTCGCTGGGTCTTGAACCCCACGCTGGTCAGGAAGTCCACCGGGGTGACGCAGCTGCGCGCCCCCGGCCGCCCCGGCCCGCGGGTGTCGCCGAACGCCTCGACCGCGGCGATCCCGCCCCGCTCGATCAGGTCGCGGGCCATCCCCTGCACGAGCATCCGGCCCAGCCCTCCACCGCGGGCCGCGGGCTCGACGTACACCGCCGACAGGAGTACGGCGTCGGAGGAGACCGGCGCGGTCGGGAACCCGCCCGCGCCGGGAAGGTACGCCGGTGGCGCGTAGAGCGCGTAGCCCACAGCCCGGTCGTCCACCAGCACCACGCGCCCGCACGAGCCCCAGTCGCGCAGGACGGACGACATCCAGGCCTCCTTCTCGGCCGCGGGCTCGTCGACGCGGCCGCGACGCACCGGGTCCAGCTCCCAGAAGACGCACCGGCGGCAGGGCGCGTCGAGCTGGGCCAGGTGGTCGAGCGTCATCCGGACGACCTTGCGCGACATGGCTCCTCCCGCCCCTCCGTGAGCACGGCTGCGGACACCATCGTAGGCCTGTGCCGCCGGCTGGGAGGATGGCTGCGTGCGCCGGATCCGCCAGAGCCAGAAGCTGCAGCACGTGCGGTACGACGTCCGCGGACCGATCCTGGTGGAGGCCCAGCGCCTGGAGGCCGAGGGTCACCGGATCCTGAAGCTGAACATCGGCAACCCCGCGCCGTTCGGGTTCGAGGCGCCGGACGCGATCGTCGCCGACATCGTCCACCATCTGCCCGAGGCCCAGGGATACAGCGACAGCCAGGGCATCTACCCGGCGCGCACGGCGGTGGCCCACTACTACCAGGAGCGCGGCCTGCGCGGCGTCACCGTCGACGACGTCTTCATCGGCAACGGCGTGTCCGAGCTGATCTCGATGGTGCTCCAGGCGTTCGTTGACGACGGCAACGAGATCCTGGTGCCGGCGCCCGACTACCCGCTCTGGACCGCCGCGGTCACCCTCTCCGGGGGCATCCCGGTGCACTACCGGTGCGACGAGGGCCACGGGTGGGACCCCGATCTGGCCGACATCGAGGCCAAGATCTCCGAGCACACCCACGCCATCGTCATCATCAACCCCAACAACCCCACGGGTGCCGTCTACAGCGAGGCCACGGTCAAGGGCCTGGTCGACATCGCCCGTCGCCACGACCTGGTCGTGATGGCGGACGAGATCTACGAGAAGATCCTGTACGACGAGGCGGTGCACCACCACGCCGCGACGTACACCGGCGACGACGTGCTCTGCCTGACCTTCAGCGGCCTCTCGAAGGCCTACCGCGTCTGCGGGTACCGGGCCGGCTGGGTGATGATCTCCGGCCCCGTGGAGCTGGCCGCGGACTTCCTCGAGGGCCTCACCCTGATCGCGAACATGCGGATGTGCGCCAACGTGCCCGCCCAGCACGCGATCCAGACCGCCCTGGGCGGCTACCAGTCGATCCACGACCTGATCGTGCCCGGGGGCCGGTTCCACGAGCAGACCATGCTGGCCGACCGCCTGCTCAACGAGATCCCGGGCGTCAGCTCCGTCCGCCCGGGGGGTGCCCTGTACTGCTTCCCACGACTCGACCCCGCGGTCTACCCGATCGACGACGACGAGTCGTTCGTGATCGATCTCCTCCGCGCCAAGCGGATCCTGGTCACCCACGGCACCGGGTTCAACTGGTTCGACCCCGACCACTTCCGGCTCGTGACGCTGCCGGACGTCGACGTGCTGACCGAGGCGATCGGGCGGATCGCCGACTTCCTGGCGACCCGGCGCTGAGGAGCCGACGTGACCGAGCTCGTGTACTCGTCGATCATCCGGATCGCCAAGCTCGGCTTCGCGGCTCTGCGCCAGCAGATCGACATCAGCGGGCTCGAGCACCTACCCACCAGCGGCGGAGCGCTGCTCGCGGTCAACCACGTCGGATACGTCGACTTCATCTACGGCGGGGTGGCACCGGAGCGGCTCGGGCGGCGGGTGCGCTTCATGGCCAAGCGCGAGCTGTTCGATCATCGCCTGAGCGGCCCGGTGATGCGCGCCTGCCGGCACATCGAGGTCGACCGGGCCGACGGCGAGTCCTCCCTGGCGGTGGCCGAGCGACTGCTGGCCGACGGCGAGCTGGTCGGGATCTTCCCCGAGGCCACGATCTCGCGGGCCATGGAGATCAAGGACCTGAAGACCGGAGCCGTCCGGATCGCGGCGTCGGCCGGCGTCCCGCTGGTGCCGCTCGTGCTCTGGGGCACCCAGCGACTGATGACCAAGGACCACGGCCGGGACCTCTCCCGGGGCACCGCGATCTCGATCCGCGTGGGTGCCCCGATGTGCCCCGACGGTGCCGACCCGGTCGGCCGGACGGCCGACCTCAAGCGCGCACTGCAAGGCCTCCTCGACGACGCGATCCGCGGCTATCCCCAGCACGAGGACGGCGCGTGGTGGGTCCCCGCGTCGTACGGCGGGACGGCCCCGACCCTCACGGAGGCGGCCCGGCTGGACGCCGTTGAGCGGCGTCGCCGGGCCGAGCGCGCCGGCACGTAGGGCGTCTGACCTGCGCAGACTCGTTCTTGTGGATCAGTCGCCGTATCGCTTTGTCGACAAGTCGCCAGGTCGACCGCTCGATCAGATCGGACGATCCGAGCGGTTGCGCGGGTCCATGATGTCGACGATCCGCCGCAGGTCCTCCAGGGATGCGAACTCGACGGTGATCCGTCCCTTGCGCTGGCCGAGGTCGACCTTGACCCGGGTCTCGAGCCGGTCCGACAGCCGGTCCGCGAGGTCCTGCAGGCCGGGCGCCGTGGGCTTGCGACGACGGACCGGCGGCTCCTTGGCGGCGGTCTCGCCGACCGCCACGATCTCCTCCAGGCCCCGCACGCTGATGCCCTCGGACACGACTCGCGCCGCGAGCCGGTCCTGGAGATCGGGGTCCTCGACGGCCAGCAGCGACCGGGCGTGGCCGGCCGAGATCACCCCGGCCGCGACCCGGCGTTGGACGGCCGGCGACAGCTTGAGCAACCGGATCGTGTTGCTGATCTGTGGACGCGAGCGACCGATCCGGGACGCCAGCTCGTCGTGGGTGCAGGAGAAGTCCTCGAGCAGCTGCTGGTACGCCGCCGCCTCCTCCAACGGGTTCAGCTGCGACCGGTGCAGGTTCTCCAGGAGGGCGTCGCGCAGCATGTCGGCGTCGTCGGTCTGGCGCACGATCGCCGGGATCGTGTCGAGACCGGCCTCCTGGGCGGCCCGCCAGCGACGCTCCCCCATCACCAGCTCGTAGGACGCGTCTCCGGTACGCCGGACGACCACCGGCTGCAGCAGCCCGACCTGGTTGATCGAGTGGACCAGCTCGGCCATGGCCTCCTCCTCGAAGACCTGTCGTGGCTGCACCTGGCTCGGGGAGACCTCGGCGATCGGCAGCTCGGCGAAGTAGGCGCCGGCCGGGACGGGCGGGAGCTCGGGTCCGGTGGCGGCCCCGGTCCGGGCGGACTCCTCCGCGGGGGTCGGCCCGGTCGGGATCAGCGAGCCCAGCCCCCGGCCCAGACCTCGACGTGGTCGGTCCTGCGTCATCGTGGCGCACCCTTCCTGGCGATCTCGCGGGCCGCCTCGAGGTAGGAGAGCGCACCCGGTGACGCGGGGTCGTAGGTCATCACCGTCTGGCCGTACGAGGGCGCCTCCGACACCCGCACCGATCGCGGGATCGCCGTCTTCAGCACCTCGTCGCCGAAGTGCTCGCGGACCTCCTGCGCGACCCCCGAGGCCAGCCGGGTGCGCCCGTCGTACATCGTGACGATGATCGTGGAGACGACCAGCCGCGGGTTGAGGTGCGCCTTGACCATCTCGACGGTCTCGAGCAGCTGGCCGAGCCCCTCCAGCGCGTAGTACTCCGCCTGGATCGGGATCAGCATCTCGTCGCCGGCGACCAGCGCGTTGAGCGTCAGCAGTCCCAGCGACGGGGGGCAGTCCACGAACACGTAGTCGTAGCGGTCCTCCCCCGCGGCCTCGGCCGGGCCGATGCGTGGGTGGCCGAGCACCGCCCTGCGCAGCCGGTTCTCGCGGGCCACGAGGCTGACCAGTTCGATCTCCGCTCCGGCCAGGTCGATCGTGGCCGGCACCACCTCGAGCCGCGGCAGGTCCGGCACCGGGGAGACGAGTCCGGCGAGCTCGTCGCCGTCGACGAGGGCGTCGTACGTCGAGGGCACCCCACGCCGGTGCTCGACGCCCAGCGCCGTCGACGCGTTGCCCTGTGGGTCCAGGTCGATCACCAGCACCCGCTGCCCGAGCTGGGCCAGGGCGGCCGCGACGTTCACCGTGGTGGTGGTCTTGCCGACCCCGCCCTTCTGGTTCGCGACCACGACGATCCGGGTCGCCTCCGGGCGTGGCATCGGGGGCCGGTTCGCGGCCTCCTGCCGGGCTCGGACCGTGTCCTCGGCCATCCGCGCGAGCGGGGTGCTGTCGTCGTCGAGCCGGGCGGACACCGCCACGAAGTCGGCCGCGGTGCGGATCGCGTGGGCCCGGGCGAGCGCACCGTCGCCGTCGGGTCCCGGGTCGCCGGGCCGGCCGGTCGGCGTCCCGTCCGGAGCCTCCGCGATCTCCGGGCCGGAGGTGCCCGCCGTGGTTTCACGTGAAACCGGGCCGTCCGCGACCCCGAACGGACTAGTCACAGCGGACTGTGGAAAACCCGGGTCCTCCTGTGGATGGTCACGCTCAGAGGGCCACCCCAGACCGGTGGAAAACGTCGATCCCCGATCTACCTCCTGCCCCGTCTTCGGCCATCCGAGATCGGCTCCGACCTCGCTCACCGCCCCCGCGGTCGGGTCCTGAGTCACGCGTGTTCCCTTCGCCTCCGGCGAGCGCTCGCCGCTCGCCAACCTATCGCCGGACCCGGGTCTCGGACCACCCGTACCACGGTGGTCACCGAGGACCCCGGGACCGACGAGGTCACCACCTCGGCGCGGGCTCCCCACCGGGCGAGCTCGTCGGCGGCCGTCTCGATCTCGACCGGTGCGGACGAGCCCTTCATCGCCAGCAGCTGCCCACCGTCGCCGACCAGTGGCATCCCCCACGCCAGCAGTTGAGGCAGCGCGGCCAGGGCCCGCGCGGTCACGACGTCGAAGCGCCGGCTCCGCGGCCACTGCTCGGCCCGGGCCCGCACCACGTCGACATGGGACAGCTCCAGCTCGTCGCGAACCTCCTCCAGGAAGGCCACCCGCCGCGCCATCGGCTCGACCAGCGTGACCGACAGGTCCGGCCGCACGATCCCGAGCACGATCCCGGGCAGACCGGCCCCGGAGCCGAGATCCGCGACCGTCGCGCGCTCCGGGATCAACGGCGCCAGGAGCGCGCAGTTGAGCAGGTGTCGGTCCCACAGGCGCGGCACCTCGCGCGGCCCGATCAGGCCGCGGACGACCCCCTCGTTCGCCAGCAGCCCGGCGTACCGCTCGAGCAGCGACAGTCGGCCGGGAGGGCAGACCTCGGCGGCCACCGTCGGATCCGGCGCCGGCACGGTTTCACGTGAAACATCGGCCATCAGGCAGGCAGGACCACCACGTACCGGCGCGGTTCCACACCCTCCGACTCCGAGGTGAGGCCGGCGGCGGCCACGGCGTCGTGCACGACCTTGCGTTCGAACGGCGTCATCGGACGCAACGCGGCCCGCTCTCCGGACTCCTTCACCTGGGCCGCGGTGTCCGCGGCCAGCTCCTCGAGCTCCCGGCGCCGCGCCGCGCGATGGCCGGAGATGTCCAGCATCAGTCGCGACCGCTCCCCGGTCTCGCGATACACGGCCAGCCGGGTCAGCTCCTGGAGCGCGTCGAGGACCGCGCCGTGCTCGCCGACCAGCTGCTGGAGCTCGGCTCCGACGATCGACACGACGGCGCGCTCACCCTCGACGTCCATGTCCAGGTCGCCGTCGAGGTCGGCGATGTCGAGGAGCTCCTCGAGGTAGTCGGCGGCGATGTCACCCTCGCGCTCGAGTCGGTCCTCCAGAGACACGTTCTCGTCGTCCGCGTCGGCGGGCGCCGCCTCGCCCCCCTCCGCGACCATGTCCGCCTGCTGGAGCTCGGTGTCTTCGCTCTGCTCGGTCTCGCTCATGCCGTCTTCCCCTCGCTGGTCCCGTCATCCTTCTCCGCACCACCCGGCTTCGGGCCGCGGGAACGCTTGCGCTGCTGTTTCGACTGCCGCTTCGGCTGCTGCCGCGGCGGCCGTGTCTGCTGGGGGGGCGCGGCGGCCTCGACCGACGGCTCCGCCGGGTCGATCACGACGATCCCCTTCGCCCGGTCGCGCTTCTGCTTCGCCTCGAACGCCGGGGTCCCCGGCGCGGGGTTGCGGCGGATCACGTAGAACTGCTGACCCATGGTCCACAGGTTCGTGGTGGTCCAGTAGAAGAGGACACCGATCGGGAACGCGATGCCACCGACCGCGAACACCACGGGCAGCACGTAGAGCAGCATCTTCTGCTGCTGCGCGTACGGACCGGTCATCGCGTCCGGCGGCATGTTCTTGGTCATCAGCTGCCGCTGCGTGGTGAACGTGGTCACGGTCATCGCCACGACCAGCACGGCGGCGAGGAGCTTGACGTTGAGCATGTCGCTGTTGACGAACGTGGCGCTGATCGGGATGGTCCCGAACAGCTTCGCGTTGCCGAAGCTCTCGGCCGCCTTGCTGGTCAGGACGCCGTTCGACTGGCCGTGCTTGGCCGCCTGGTCGAGCAGGCGGAACAGGGCGATGAAGATCGGCGACTGGACCAGCAGCGGCAGGCACGAGGCGAACGGGTTGGTCCCGCTCTCGCGGTAGAGCGCCATCGTCTCCTGGGCGAGCTTCTCCCGGTCGTGGCCGTACTTCTTCTGCAGCTCCTTGACCTTCGGCTGGATCAGCTGCATGTTCCGGCTCGCGTTGATCTGCTTGACGAAGAGCGGGATCAGCGCGGCGCGGACGACCACGGTCAGGCCGACGATCGACAGCACCCAGGACGCACCGCCGTCGTAGGGCAGGACCAGGCTGAACAGCCAGTGCCACCCGATCAGGACCGCCGAGATCGCGTAGTAGAGCGGCGTCAGGATGAAGTGGCCGATTTCGCCGAGGGACACGGGTCAGGCTCCTTGCGTGGGGGTGCGGGTGGGCACCGGGTCGTAGCCGCCGGCGGCCCACGGGTGGCAGCGGAGCAGTCGGCGGGCGGCCAGCCAGGAGCCGCGGAGAGCGCCGTACTCCGTCACCGCGTCGAGCGCGTACGCCGAGCAGGACGGGTGGTAGCGGCACACCTGGCCGTAGAGAGGACTGATGAAGAAGCGGTACAGGCGGAGCAGACCGATCAGGAGGTAGCGCATCTGGTCAGCTCACCGTCCCGGGCCGCTGGTCGAGGGCCCGCTGGAGACAACGGTCCAGGTCGGCGCCGAGTTCCTGGTACGTCGCCCGGCCGGAGGCCGCGAGGGCACGCACGACCAGCTCGCTGCCGGACGGGAGCTCGGCGAGGCGGTCGCGGCACAGGTGGCGGAGCCGCCGCTGCACGCGATGACGGAGCACGGAGTTCCCGACGGCCCTGCTGACCACGAAACCGACCCGGACCGGGGCGTCGGGCGACGTAGTAGCTGACGTGAGCAGGTGTACCACCAGGGTCTCGCTCCCGCTGCGCCGGCCGTCGCGTGAGACGCGGCGCAGGTCGTCGCCGCGGGTGAGGCGGTACGGCGCCGGAAGCACGGACGCGAGGCCACGAGGCCGGTCGAGCCCGGGCTCAGACGGCCAGGCTCTTGCGGCCCTTGCGGCGACGCGCGGACAGGATGGAGCGTCCGGCGCGGGTGCGCATGCGCAGCCGGAATCCGTGCACCTTGTGGCGGCGGCGGTTGTTCGGCTGGTACGTACGCTTGCTCACGGTCTTCTCCGATGGGGTCAGGGACGGTCACGCCGGCTCGTGCGGCCAGATCGCCCGTTGCGTCGGGCAGCGCTGGTCGAGACCCACGGGCTGTGGCTTCGGCCGGCACCGCCCACCCATGCAACGTAGCGGTTTCGCCCGGTCGGCCCGCCGGCGGCATGGACATGCGGCACCCGTCGACACCGGGTGACCGAGAAACGGTACGCGGGGGGTCTCGGTGAGGTCAAATCAGGGGCTCCCGCGGGTTCCAGTACCTGTGGATAGCGCCTTGCCGGGCGGTCCGGAGCGGGGTTATGTTCGGACCTCGTCGAGTTTCCCCGCGTTCCGGTCGGCCCTTCCCCGCAGCTGCGTCGGCACCGTCGGCAGCGGCCCTGAAACGGCCTCTGACCTGCGGTGATCCTGCATCTGACGGTCCGTCCCGGACGTCTCGACGGGTTGTTTCCACAAGGAGGCAGCCACGTTCACAAGGTGTGGACAAACCTGTGGAACCGGTGGCCCTCCGACGGCCGGGCCATCGGGCATGCGCGACGAGCAGAGAGCGGGACTTCCTGTGGACAACGACGCCGACCTCGCTGCGGCCTGGCAGCACGTCATCGAGGAGCTGCAGCCCAACCAGCAGGCCTGGGTCAAGGCCAGCGAGCCCGCCGGCTGGCACGGCAACACCGCGATCATCGCGGTGGCCGACGACTTCACCCGCACCCAGCTCGAGGGCCGGCTGCGCGGACAGCTCGAGGACGCACTGACCATGCGGTTCGGTCGCGAGATCCGGCTCGCGGTCACGGTGAACCCCGCGCTCTCCGAGGGTCCCGGGGCAAGCTCCTCGCTCGATGAGTCGACGAGTCCATCCATCGACATGTCGACAGATCTCCATGTCTCTTCGGTGACTCCTGCCCCGCACGAGCCCGTTCGTCCGGCGCCGGGAGAGACCCGTCTCAACCCGAAGTACGCCTTCGAGACCTTCGTCATCGGCTCGTCCAACCGTTTCCCGCACGCCGCGGCCGTCGCCGTGGCGGAGGCACCCGGCAAGGCCTACAACCCGCTGCTCGTGTACGGCGACTCCGGCCTGGGCAAGACCCATCTGCTCCATGCCATCGGCCACTACGTCCGCTCGCTCTACAACGGGGCCCGGGTGCGCTACGTCTCGAGCGAGGAGTTCACCAACGAGTTCATCAACGCCATCCGCGACGACCGCCAGGACCGGTTCAAGCGCCGCTACCGCGACGTGGACGTGCTCCTCATCGACGACATCCAGTTCTTGGAGGGCAAGACCCAGACGCAGGAGGAGTTCTTCCACACGTTCAACACCCTGCACAACGCCAACAAGCAGATCGTGATCACCTCCGACCGGGCTCCCAAGCGTCTCGAGGCGCTCGAGGACCGGCTCCGCAACCGGTTCGAGTGGGGCCTGATCACCGACGTCCAGCCACCCGACCTCGAGACCCGCATCGCGATCCTGCGCAAGAAGGCCGCCATGGACCGCCTCAGCGCACCGGCCGACGTGCTGGAGTTCATCGCCAGCAAGATCCAGACCAACATCCGCGAGCTCGAGGGCGCGCTGATCCGGGTCACCGCGTTCGCCAACCTCAACCGCCAAGAGGTCGACATGACGCTGGCCGAGATCGTGCTGAAGGACCTCATCCCCGAGGGCGGCGAGCCGGAGATCACCGCAGCGCTGATCATCGCCCAGACGGCGGCCTACTTCGGCCTGTCGATCGACGAGCTGACCGGCCCGAGCCGTGGCCGCCACCTGGTGATGGCGCGCCAGATCGCGATGTACCTCTGCCGCGAGCTGACCGACCTGTCGCTGCCCAAGATCGGCGCCCAGTTCGGCAACCGCGACCACACGACCGTGATGTACGCCGACCGCAAGATCAACCAGCTGCTCGCCGAGCGCCGCGCGGTCTTCAACCAGGTCAGCGAGCTGACCAACCGGGTGAAGATGCAGGCCCGGCAGGCCTGAGTGCGGACGGCCCCGAACTACACGCCTGCAAGATGTGTACGGCGTGTGGGCCGGGGCGGCGGGTCGTGCACAGCCGCTGTGGATCACCGACGTCGAGCACGCACCGGGCCGGCCACCACCCACAGGTCGGTCCCGGTTCGCACCGCGTCGTCCACAGCCCCTGTGCACGCCGAATGCGGGCCTGACCTGCACCGATGGCTGTCATCCACAGTTTCCACCCACGCTATGACTACTACGGACCTACTGATGGATCCGGATCACTCACAACCCCTGCCCGCCCGCTCGCCTGGGGATGACCACCGGACAAATCGGGCGGCCCTCCCGCGTGGGGGACCGGCGTGGCAGGATGCTCACTCCAGAATCCTCCCGTGCGGCGCCTCGGCCGCCACCTCGTCCTGAGAAGGAACCCGTGCAGTGAAGTTTCGCGTCGACCGCGACGTACTCGCGGATGCCGTCGCCTGGGCGGCGCGCAGCCTTCCGGTCCGTCCGAGCGTGCCCGTCCTGTCCGGCCTCCTGATCGAGGCGAGCGACGACGGCCTCGTCCTGTCCACCTTCGACTACGAGACGTCGGCCCGGGCGACGCTCTCCGCCGAGGTCTCCGACGAGGGCAAGGCCCTGGTCAGCGGCCGGTTGTTGTCCGACATCTGCCGAAGCCTGCCGGCCAAACCGGTCGAGATGACCCTCGACG
>DATAOY010000021.1:0-42573 GCA_036265495.1 Nocardioides sp.
CACGTCCACCACGGTGAGTCCCCCGAGGAACTCCTTGGTCTCGACGTAGGGCCCGTCGGTGAACGTCAACATGCCGCTGGTCGCGTCGGCGCTGAAGGCCCGGTCCGTCTCCTCCTCGAGCCCCCCGGCGAACACGTACACCCCGGCCGCCTTCATCTCGCCCACCACCGCCATGGCCAGCGGCCCGCGCCCGCGGAACCATTCCTCGCTGTGGTCACCCACCCACTGCTGGTTGAAGTAGATGAGGTACTCGGTCATGTCTGCTCCTCGCTGCCGGCGCGGACCCGGTGTCCGCCTCTACTTCTACCCCACGAACGGCGACAGCCCGATCCGACAGCGGGCGGCAGAGTTCTCCGCCCCGGCGGTCAGACCCCGGCCGGGGACGGCATCCCGGTCGCTCGGGGGCCGGACACACCGGGTCCCCGCCCGAACCTGGCCCGCAGCGGGCGCTCGACCAACCGGAAGCTGGCCTCGGCCAGCACGAGGAACATGGCGATCCAGGCGAGATCACCGACGACCGTGTGCCCGAGCGCATGGAGGATCGCGATGCGTGCCAGGACGTTCCAGAGGTAGATCGAGTACGACCGCTCACCCAGCCACCGCATCGGGCCGGTCGCCAGCAGCGATCCCGCTGGCGATCGCGGCCGGGTGACGACACCGATCACGATCACGAGCGTCAACGCGGTGCCCGCGACCCGCACCAGGGACGTGCGGTAGGTGTCGTCCCGGTAGGCCAGGACGGGCAGGAGGGCGAGGGCCAGCAGCGTCCAGGGCGCAAGCAACCGGAGCGTCCGGGACAGCCAGCCGTTGTCGACCACGATCGCGAGCAGGCAGCCGACCAGGATGGGCAGCGCGTTGGTGTCGCTCCCGACGTACTCGTGCGGATCGAACCGCACGGCTCGGCTCAGGCCGAGGTAGAGGTTGAGCGCCAGGGTGATCCCGATCAGCACCACGGTGATCCCCGTGAACAGGCGAGGGCGGTGGCGGTAGCCCCAGAGCAGCGCGAACGGCCACAGCAGGTAGAACTGCTCCTCGACCGAGAGCGACCAGGTGTAGTTGAAGTAGTCGTAGGTGGCGAAGAGGTGGCCGGTCCAGTCGTAGAGGCTGGTCGCGTAGGCAAGCGCCGTGCCGGCGGGTGCCAGGACCTGCCAGACGCTCAGGTCTCGTCGGTCGAGGAGCAGCACGACGGTCGTCACCGCTACCACCGTCACCAATCCCGGGCCGAGCCGAGCCGCGCGGCGACGGTAGAAGGCGCGCAGCCGGATGGTGCCGGCGGGGAGCTCGCGCACCAACAGGGTGGTGATGAGGAACCCCGACAGGCAGAAGAAGACGGTCACGCCGACGTAGCCGTTGGCGAGCGGCTTGGTCGGGGCGTGCTGGCCGAGGACCAGGAGGATTGCCACGCCCCGGACGCCATCCAATCCAGGATGGTGACCACGGTCGATCACCTTCGGATCTACGTGCTGGGGTCACCGGTGGTTCGAACCGATCGGCGTGGACCTGGTCGAAACCCGGGACGGCGCCGTCCCGAGCCGCCCGGCCCCAGCGGGTCAGGCGTCCTCGGGGAACCGCACCCCGGTGTTGGCGTGACAGCGGTACCCGAACGGGTTCTTCGCGAGGTACTGCTGGTGCTGGTCCTCGGCGTAGTAGTAGCTGACCTCCGACGCCGGGCGGATCTCGGTGGTGATGTCGCCGATCCGCTGCCGGTGCAGCTCGTCGCCGTAGATCTTGGTCAGCTCGCGGGCGGCCTGCTCCTGCTCGGGCGTCGTCCAGTAGATCGCCGAGCGGTACTGGGTGCCGACGTCGTTGCCCTGGCGCATGCCCTGCGTGGGGTCGTGGACCTCGAAGAAGATCTTCACCAGGTCGGCGTAGGCGACCCGGGCGGGGTCGTAGACGACCCGGACGGCCTCGGTGTGGCCGGTCCGGCCGGTGCACACCTCCTCGTACGTCGGGTTCGGCGTGATGCCCCCGGCGTACCCGACGGAGGTCGACCAGACACCTGGGACCTGCCAGTAGATCTCCTCGGCGCCCCAGAAGCAGCCCAGCCCGAACAGCGCGACCTGGTACCCCTCGGGCACCTCGTCGGTGATCACGGGCGCGTCGAGCACCACGTGCCTGTCGCCGACGGCGAACGGGCGTACGTCGCGGCCGGGCAGCGCCTCGTCGGCGCTCGGCAGGGTGCTCGGACGGCGGGAGAAGATCGACACGGTGACTCCTTCGTGGCGCCCCTGGATGGGGTGCTCTCACAGTGTCCAACACCGAACGGGGCTCCGGCGTTCCCGGTCAGGGGGACCACTACCGTGATCCCGTGACCCAGGAGCACCGGCAGAAGTCCGGATTCGACACCCGCGCCATCCATGCCGGCTACGAGCCCGACCCGAGCACGGGCGCGGTGATCCCGCCGATCTACGCCACCAGCACGTACAAGCAGGACGGGGTGGGTGGGCTGCGCGGCGGCTACGAGTACAGCCGCAGCGCCAACCCGACCCGCACCGCCCTGGAGGGCGCCCTGGCCGCGCTCGAGGAGGGCGAGCGGGGGTTCGCGTTCGCCAGCGGACTGGCCGCCGAGGACACGATCCTGCGGGCGCTGACCAGCCCCGGCGACCACGTGGTGGTCCCCAACGACGCGTACGGCGGCACGTTCCGGCTCTTCGAGAAGGTCGAGAAGCGCTGGGGCCTCGACAACACCCCGGTCGCGATCTCCGACCTCGAGTCGGTTCGCGCGGCACTGCGCCCGGGCGCCACCCGCATGGTCTGGGTGGAGACGCCCACCAACCCGCTCTTGAACATCGCCGACATCGAGGCCCTCGCCTCGATCGCCCACGACGCCGGGTCACTGCTGGTCGTCGACAACACCTTCGCCTCGCCGTACCTGCAGCAGCCGCTCGCCCTCGGCACCGACATCGTCGTGCACTCCACGACCAAGTACGTCGGGGGGCACAGCGACGTGGTCGGCGGTGCCGTCGTGGTCCGCGATCTGGATCTGGCCGAGGCGATCACCTTCCACCAGAACGCGATGGGTGCGGTGGCCGGCCCGTTCGACTGCTTCCTCACCCACCGCGGCCTCAAGACGCTCGGGGTCCGGATGGACCGGCACTGCGACAACGCCGAGCGCGTCGTGGAGTTCCTGGCCTCGCACCCCAAGGTGTCGACGATCTACTTCCCCGGTCTGCCCGAACACCCGGGCCACCAGGTGGCCGCGCGCCAGATGAAGCGGTTCGGCGGCATGGTCAGCTTCCGGCACGCGGACGGCGAGCAGGCCGCGATCGACACCTGTGGTCGCGCGGAGGTGTTCACACTGGGGGAGTCGCTGGGCGGGGTCGAGAGCCTGATCGAGCACCCGGGCCGGATGACCCACATGAGCGTCGCCGGCACCGAGCTCGAGGTGCCGGCCGACCTGATCCGGCTCAGCATCGGGATCGAGACCGCCGACGACCTGATCGCGGACCTCGACCGTGCCCTCGGCTGAGCCGGACGTCGTCCTCTGCGTCGACTTCGGCTCGACGTTCACCAAGGCCTCGCTCGTCGACCTGACCGCCGGCAGCATCGTCGGGGCCGCCGAGCACCGCACCACGATCGACACCGACGTCCTCGACGGGTACGACGCGTGCCTCGCGGCGCTCGTCGTCCAGGATCGGCGGGCGGCGGGCGCGCCGACCCTGGCCTGTTCCAGCGCCGGCGGCGGACTGCGGATCGCGGTCGTCGGCAACGAGGAGCTGGTCACCGCCGAGGCCGGACGCCGCGTCGCGCTGTCGAGCGGGGGGAAGGTGGTGGCGGTGTTCGCGGCCGGCCGTGGCGACGACCTGAGCGAGGTGCCGGGATGCGAGCCCGACGTCGTACTGCTCACGGGTGGCACCGATGACGGGAACCGCGAGCCGATCCTGGCCTGTGCACGCGAGCTGGCCGACGTCTGGCAGGGCCCGGTCGTCGTCGCCGGCAACGTCGACGCGCAGGCCGACGTGGCCGAGATCCTGGCCCACCATCCGCTGGTGGTCGCGCCGAACATCGTGCCGCGGATCGGCGTCCTCGCCCCGGAGGGTGCGCGCACCGCGATCCGCGAGCTGTTCCTCTCCCATGTCATCGGCGGCAAGCACCTGAGCAGCCGCGCCGACTTCCTGGCGATGGTCCAGGGTGCGACCCCCGACGTGGTGCTCACCGGCGTCGAGCTCCTCGCCGACGTCGCCGGAGACACCGTCGTCGTCGACGTCGGCGGGGCCACGACCGACGTGCACAGCGTCGTCGAGCTCGACCCCGAGGACGCCGGTCTCAGCCGCGAGGTGGTGGCGACCACCCGGGTGACCCGCACGGTCGAGGGGGACCTCGGCATGCGCTGGTCGGCGCTGACGACCGTCGAGGCGGCGGGCCGCGACGATCTGGCCGAGGCCGCGGCACGCCGTCGCGCCGACGTCGGCCTCGTTCCCGACGACGACGCCGAGTGCGAACTCGACGAGGAGCTCGCCCGGGAGGCGGTGGGACTGGCCCTGCGTCGCCACGCCGGCCGGAGCAAGGTCGTGGTCAGCCCCGAGGGGCGGGTGGTCGAGCGCACCGGCAAGGATCTCCGCGAGGTCGACCTGCTCGTCGGTTCCGGCGGCGTGCTCCGGCACGGCCGGCCCGGCGTTGCCGACCGGGTCTTCGCCGGCAGCGTCGGCGAGGTCGAGGGCGGCTGGCAGCTGCCCCGCCACGCCGAGGTCACCGTGGATGCCCAGTACGTCCTGGCGGCCGCAGGCCTCCTGGCCCCCGAACACGGCGACGCCGCGCGCCGCCTCGTCGGCCGCCTCGCCCACTCCACGTCCTAGGGTGACTCCGTGAGCAACGACGCCAGCTCGCCATCCGGCGAGCACGACCCGAGACCCGGGTCCGGCGAGCGGTTGACCGAGCGTCTGGCCCACCAGCTGGCCCATCTCCGTGCCGAGCAGCGCCGCACCGAGGTGGCCACGATCGCGGCCGGACCGTCGAACTTCTCGAGGGCCCAGGTGCCGTGGGCGCTCGACCTGGCGGCCGCCTGGGCCTGGCGGCTGATCGTGATCGGGCTCGCGACGTACGCCCTCTTCCGCGGGGTGGAGTTCTTCGCCGAGCTGACGATCCCGGTGATCATCGCGCTGCTCATCTCGGCCCTGGGCGCGCCGCTGGTCTCGTCGATGGAGCGCATCGGGATCCGCCGGAAGGCCGGCGCGGGCATCGTGGTGCTGGGGCTGCTGGCGCTGGTCGGGGCGATGCTGGCATTGGCCGGGCAACAGATCGCCAGCGGGGCCAACGACCTCGCCACTCAGGTCTCCTCGGGCCTGGGCGACCTCAAGGACTGGCTCAGAACCGGTCCTCTCCACCTCTCCGACAACCAGATCAGCGACTACATCCAGAAGGCGCAGGACAAGCTGGCCGAGCAGGCGAAGTCCGGCAAGGTCCTCAGCCAGGCCACGCACGTCGGATCGGCCCTGGGGCACGTGCTCGCCGGGCTGTTCCTGGTGCTGTTCTCGACGTACTTCTTCCTCGCGGACGGCGAGCGCATCTGGGCCTGGGTCGTCCGGATCGCACCCCGCGCGGCGCGGTCGCGGGTCGACAGCTCCGGCCGGGTCGCCTGGATCTCGCTGACCCAGTTCGTGCGGGCCACCGTGATCGTGGCGGTCACCGATGCCGTCGGCGTGATGATCGCGGCGTCGATCCTGCAGGTGCAGTTCGTGTTCGCGATCGGCGTGCTGGTCTTCCTCGGGGCGTTCGTCCCCATCGTCGGCGCCTTCGTCGCCGGGACCGTGGCCGTGCTGGTCGCGTTCGTCGACCACGGCATCGTGGTGGCGCTGCTCATGCTCGGGGCCGTCGTGCTCGTCCAGCAGATCGAGAGCCACGTGCTGCAACCGTTCCTGATGGGCCGCTTCGTGGCGATCCATCCCCTCGGCATCATCGTCGCGATCGCGGCCGGCATCCTAGTCGCCGGCATCCCGGGCGCGCTCGTCGCGGTGCCGTTCGCCGCGGCCGCGAACGCCGTCGTCCAGCACCTCGCCAGCGAGACCGAGGTCGGGGAGGACCCGGAGGTGGCGCTCGAGCACGACTACGACGACACGGGCCAGCACGTCGACACGGAGGCCCCGAGCCACCCGCTGGGCGGCACGCAGGACGGGCGAGTCGGGGAGACGGACGAGGCCGGGGTCGCCGACCAGTTCGACGCCGACTCGGCACCGGAGCCGGGGAAGCCCGGCGAGGAGCACCGTGAGTGACGTGGTGCGGGTGTCGTTGGCGGACGTCCAGCGGGCCGCGCAGACGATCAGGCCGCTGGCGCTGCGGACCCCGATGGAGGGGTCCAGGTGGCTGTCCTCACTCACCGGCAGCGCGGTCGAGCTCAAGTGCGAGAACCTCCAGCGCACGGGATCGTTCAAGGTCCGCGGCGCGTACACCCGGATGTCGTACCTCTCTGATGAGGAGCGAGCGCTCGGCGTGGTCGCCGCCTCCGCCGGGAACCACGCTCAAGGGGTGGCCCTCGCGGCCCAGGCGCTGGGGATCAAGGCCACCGTCTTCATGCCGGAGGGCGCGCCGATCCCCAAGGAGAAGGCGACCCGGGGCTACGGCGCGGACGTCGTCTTCCACGGCCGCTACATCGAGGACTCGCTGGCCGAGGCACGCGCCTTCCAGGAGCGCACCGGAGCGATCCTGATCCACCCCTTCGACAACGCCGACATCGTGGCGGGTCAGGGGACCGTCGGCCTGGAGATCCTCGAGCAGGCGCCGGACGTCGAGACGATCGTCGTGCCCTGTGGAGGTGGCGGGCTGCTGAGCGGCATCGCGATCGCGGTGAAGGCCATGCGACCGGAGGTGCGGGTGATCGGCGTGCAGGCCGAGGGCGCCGCGGCGTACCCCGCCTCGCTCGAGGCCGGCCATCCGGTCGCGCTCGAGTCGATGGCGACGATGGCGGACGGCATCGCGGTGGGGCTGCCGGGCGAGGTCACGTTCGCCATGGTGCGCGACCTCGTCGACGAGGTGATCACGGTGTCGGAGGCGTCGCTCTCGGGCGCCGTCCTGGCGACGCTCGAGCGGGCCAAGATGGTCGTCGAGCCGGCCGGTGCCGCCGCGGTGGCGGCGATCCTGGACGACCCCTCCCGCTTCAGCTCGCCGACCGTCGGGGTGCTCTCCGGCGGGAACATCGACCCGCTGCTGCTGGGCAAGGTGATCCAGCACGGCATGGCCGCCGCCGGCCGCTACCTCAACCTGCGGCTGCGCATCCCCGACCGACCCGGCGGCCTGGCCAAGCTGCTGGGCGAGCTCGGCGACGCGGGGGCCAACGTGATCGAGGTGTCCCATGCCCGCATCGACGCGGACCTCTCGCTGGACGAGGTCGAGGTGCACCTCCAGCTCGAGACGCGTGGCGAGGCGCAGGCCGAGCTGGTGCTGGCCCGGCTACGCGAACGGGGCTACCGGATCTTCGAGTGAGTCGGGTCAGCCGGAGAACGGGACGGCGCTGACGATCTCGATCTTCGCGACTCGCCCGTTGGGCTGCTCGAAGTCGACGGTCTCGCCGGCCGAGTGCCCGAGCAGCGCGGCTCCGAGGGGTGACTCGGGAGAAAAGACGTTGACGCCGATGCCGTCGTCGTCCGCCACGTCGCGAGCGGCCAGGAGGAACGTCTCTTCGTCGTCGCCGTCGAACCGGTGGGTCACGACCTTGCCCGGCGACACCTTGCCGTCGTCGGTGGCGGGCTCGGTGGTGACGCTCGCGAGCATGTCCTCGAGCTGGCGGATGCGCGCCTCGTTGGTGCCCTGCTCGTCCTTGGCGGCGTGGTAGCCGCCGTTCTCCTTCAGGTCGCCTTCGTCGCGGGCAGCGCTGATCCGTTCCACGATCTCGGCACGGATGCGCCCGCGCCGATCCTCGAGCTCGGCGTGCAGCCGGTCGAAGGTCTGCTGAGTCAGCCAGATCATGCGGAACTCCTCGATAGACGCGTGGAGATGCGCGTCGTCGTCGTGTCGTGTGGGTGCGCCACCGGTGGGACTGCTGGGTCGTGCTGGTTGCGTCGTCGTGGCGCGGCCAGAAGGGACGAGTCTACCAAGACACCGGCGCCAAACCCACAAATCAGGAGCGAGTGAGGACGGCCGCACCTCGGCGAAGCCGGCCGGCGGGCGACCGGAGCCGGGCCGGAGCGAGCCAGCTCACGAGTCGGCCCCGACGCCGCCCACGGAGCCCGCTCAGCGGGGACGATCCTGACCTTCGGCGATGCAGCCCGGCAGGTCCACGGCGGTGGCGATCCGCTCGGTGCGGATGGTCACCTGGTTGATCCCCGACGTCGGCGTGAAGTGCCGCTCGCCGACGATCGAGTGGTCGTCTGCGAGGGCCTCGACCGTGCAGCTGGGGTCCGTCGTCCCGGAGGCGACGCGGACGTCGATCCGGGCCGTGACGGAGTGCTCGTCGACCACGTGGAACGCGACCAGCTGCGACTGCACGCGGGGCGTGGACTCGTGGTACGCCGCCCAGGCGAGCCAGCCGAGGCCGACCACGGCTACCACGGCGACGGCGGCGATCGTGACCCACCGCCGCCACGCCGGGGGCGCGGCGTACCGCTCGGTCAGGGTCTGCTCCACGTCGTCGATGGTCCCACCTAGGCTGAGGCGCATGTCCCAGCACCCTCATGGTGACGCGCGCCCGCGCGCCGGTCTCCGGCTGATGCACGTGCACGCCCACCCGGACGACGAGTCGAGCAAGGGCGCGGCCTCGACCGCCAAGTACGTCGCCGAGGGCGTCGACGTGCACGTCGTGACCTGCACCGGCGGCGAGCGCGGCTCGATCCTCAACCCGAAGATGGACCGCCCGGACATCGCGGCCAACATCACCGAGGTCCGCCGTCAGGAGATGGAGCGCGCGCGCGACATCCTCGGCGTCCGCCAGGACTGGCTGGGCTTCGTCGACTCGGGCTGGCCCGAGGGCGACCCCCAGCCGCCGCTCCCGGAGGGCTGCTTCGCGTTGGTGCCGCTGGAGGAGGCCACCGAGCGGCTGGTCCGCTTCATGCGCGACTTCAAGCCGCACGTGGTCACGACGTACGACGAGAAGGGCGGCTACCCGCACCCCGACCACATCCGCTGCCACGAGGTGAGCGTCGCGGCGTTCGACGCGGCCGGCGACCCCGACCGCTTCGCCGACGCGGGACCGCCGTGGCAGCCGCAGAAGCTCTACTACCACCACGGCTGGAGCTACGCGCGGATCAAGGCGATCCACGACCTGCTGGTCGAGCACGACCTCGAGTCGCCCTATGCCGAGCGCCTGGAGACCTGGGAGCGCGACGAGGAGTGGGACAAGCGGCTCACCACGCGCGTGCCCTGCGCCGACTACTTCGGGGTCCGCGACCAGGCGCTGCTGGCGCACGCGACCCAGATCGACCCGGACGGGCCGTGGTTCTCCGTGCCGCGCGAGCTGCAGGTGCTGGCCTGGCCGACCGAGGACTTCGAGCTGGTGGCCAGCCACGTCGAGACCTCGATCCCCGAGGACGACCTCTTCGCCGGGATCCGCGCTCGCTGACACGGGCCCCACCTGAGACAATGGGGTCATGACCACCGTCGTCGCTCTCGCGCTGGCCTCGGACCCGAGGCCCGACGACAACAACGTGGTGGCCGGATGGGTCGGCTTCGCGGTGATGATCGCGCTGATCGTGGCCGTGGTGTTCATCCTCCGCAGCTTCACCAAGCAGCTGAAGAAGGTCGACGCGGCGAAGCAGGCGGGCGTCTTCGGCGAGGAGCTCGAGGAGCCCGAGGAGTCCGAGGAGTCCGAGCAGTCCGAGCCCTCCGACCAGGCCTCCGACGTGCCACCGACGCGCCACCAGAACTGAGCCGCGCCGGACGCGTCAGTCGCGCCGTACCACCCGCACCAGGCAGTCCCAGGCTGTGTCTTCCGAGTCCTCGCGATGTCCGTCCGCGACGAGGCGGGCGACACGCCCGGCGCGCTGCACCTCGAACGTCCGCCCACCCAGGTCGGTGAGCACGTCCTCCGCGGTCATCAGGACCGCCGGGTCGGACGGACCGCCGACGCCCTCGCTGAAGTTGCTGAGGTCGTGGCTGACCCAGAGGAAGGTGCCGCCGTTGCGGACCGACTCGTAGGCGTTGCGGACGGCGGCTCGGCGCTCGGCCTCGGCGAGCTGGAGATACGCCACCAGGCACACGTCGTACGACGCATCGCCGGACCAGGTGGTCGCGTCCGCGCACAGCCACTCGACGTCGAGCCCCTCGCCCAGCATCCGTCCCTTGTCGAGTCCGGCCTGGGAGAAGTCGACAGCTGTGACCCGCCAGCCCTGCCGCGCCAGCCAGATCGCATTGCGCCCCTCACCGGAGGCGAGGTCGAGCGCCCGGCCGGGCCGGAGGCCGGACAGCTCGGACTCCACGAACTGGTTGGGCCCGGCCGACCAGACGAGCTCGCTCGCCCGGTAGCGCTCGTTCCAGGCTTCGGCATCCACGGGCCCATTCTCACGCGGGGAGGGCGCCCGGCACGATCCCCGCGTTCCGGAACCGGCTCCGCCGGATCGGGACCTCCTCCTTCGCGTTAGCGTGGACGGATGCCCAACCGGCTGAGCGCCGCCACCTCGCCGTACCTCCTCCAGCACGCCGACAACCCGGTCGACTGGTGGGAGTGGGGCGAGGAGGCGTTCGCCGAGGCGCGCCGGCGGGGCGTGCCGATCTTCCTGTCGGTCGGGTACGCCGCCTGCCACTGGTGCCACGTGATGGCGCACGAGTCGTTCGAGGACGACGCCACGGCGGCTCAGCTGAATGCCGACTTCGTCTGCATCAAGGTCGACCGCGAGGAGCGGCCGGACGTCGACGCGGTGTACATGGAGGCGACGGTCGCGATGACCGGCCACGGCGGCTGGCCGATGACGGTCGTGCTCGACCACGAGGGCAGCCCGTTCTTCACCGGCACCTACTTCCCCGACCGCCCGCGCGCGGGTCAGCCGGCGCTGCGACAGGTGCTCTCCGCGCTGACCGAGGCCTGGCGCGACCGGCCCGACGACGTACGACGTGCGGCCGGGACGGTGCGCGACCACCTCGCGCGCGAGGTCTCGCTCACCGGAGCCGCGCTCACCGCCGGCGACCTCGACGCCGCCACGGCCGCACTGGCGTCGGACTTCGACGAGGAGCGAGGCGGTTTCGGCGGCGCCCCGAAGTTCCCGCCGAGCATGGTGCTCGAGTTCCTTCGGCGACGATCGGACGACGAGTCCCGGCGCATGCTCGACGGCACCCTCGCCGCGATGGCCCGCGGTGGCATCCACGACCAGCTGGCCGGCGGCTTCGCCCGCTACAGCGTCGACGCCGCCTGGGTCGTGCCGCACTTCGAGAAGATGCTCTACGACAACGCCCAGCTGGTCGGCCTCTACGCGCGCTGGGGAACGCCACTGGGCGACCGGGTCGCGGCCGGTACCGCCGACTGGATGCTCGGCGAGCTGCGCACACCCGACGGCGGCTTCGCCTCCGCGCTCGACGCCGACAGCGAGGGCGAGGAGGGGCGCTTCTACGTGTGGACGCCCCAGCAGCTGACCGACGTCCTCGGTGAGGAGGACGGCCGCTGGGCGACCGGGCTGTTCGAGGTCACCGGGACCTTCGAGCACGGCACGTCCACGCTCCAGCTCCGGGAGGACCCCGACGACTGGGGCCGCTTCGACGACGTACGACGCCGGCTGCTGGCAGCGCGCGAGCGGCGGGTGCGGCCGGAGCGTGACGACAAGATCGTCGCCGCCTGGAACGGCCTGGCGCTCAGTGGCCTGGTCGACGCCGGTCGCCTGCTCGGCCGTGAGGAGTACGTCGACGCCGCGCTGGCGTCGGGCGAGCTCCTCGTCGGCGTGCACCTCGTGGACGGCCGGCTGCGCCGCGTCTCTCGCGACGGGCGAGCAGGGGGCCCGGCGGGCGTGCTCGAGGACCATGGAGCGGTCGCGGCCGGGTTCCTCGCGCTGTGCGGTGCGACCGGCGACGAGCGCTGGCTCGCGCACGCCACCGACCTCCTCGACGCCGCGCTCACGCACTTCCGGGCGGACGACGGCGGGTTCTTCGACACTCCCGCGGACGGCGAGAGACTGGTCGCCCGGCCGCGCGACCCCGGCGACAACGCGAGCCCCTCGGGCACCTCGGCGACGATCCACGCGCTGCTCGCGGCCCACGCGCTGACCGGCGACGGGCACTGGCGCGACGCGGCAGACGAGGCGCTGGCGAGCGTGTCCGAGCTGGCGCGGCGAGCCCCGCGGTTCGCGGGCTGGGGCCTGGCCGCCGCCCAGGCGCTGGTCGGCGGCGCACCGGAGATTGCGGTGGTCGGCCCGCGCGGTCCCGAACGTGACGATCTCGAGCGTCAGGCACGGCGCTGGCCGGGCGCCGTCGTCGCCGTCTCCGACGGCCCCAGCGGCGCAATCCCGCTGCTCGAGGGGCGCGGTCCCGTCGGCGGAAAGCCCGCGGCCTACGTCTGTCGTGGCAACGTTTGTGACCATCCGGTGCCATCGCCTGGCAAATTCTTTCCACCGTCTTGACGCTGACCTAATCTTCAAGCGACCGCGACCGGGGGGCCTGCGGCGGACCGAAGGTGAACGGCTTTGGGGGGACCAGCCGCGGGTGATGCGCGCCCTTGGGGGGGCGGTTCGGCCCATCCGGCAGACAAGCAGCTCGTCGACGACGTGGCTCGGATCGCCGAGTACGTCAGGGAGGTCGTCGACGCGCGCGCCGCCATGATCAGTCGCGTCCTGGACGACGAGTGGCTCGAGGTCATGACCGTCGTCGGCCAGCCGTCGTCGGGGCTCGTCGACGGACTCCGCTGGCGCCGTGCCGACCTGGCCGGTCTCCTCGCCAACGCGGAGGAGCTGGGCCGGCTCCACGCCACCGAGCGGCGCACCCTGTCGTACGTCGAGGTGCCGACCGACGTGCCGGAGACCTCGCTCTACGTCGGCGACCACCTGGGTCTCCTGGTGGCGCCGCTGCACGCCCCGGACGGCGAGCTCCTCGGCGTCCTCACCACGGAGGGGCCGGTCGACATCGCGCATCCGCCGCCCGGCACCTGCGAGCTCGTCGAGCTGTACGCCGAGCAGGCGCGGCTCGCACTGACCGGGCTGCGCCGTCAGGACGTCCTGACCGAGCGGCTCCGGCTGTCGTACGCCGGGCAGGCGGTGCTCCAGGGGGCCGCCGCCGCGGAGGACGTGCCGTCGCTGCTCGAGTCGGTGGCCGGCAGCCTGGGCGAGATGATGCGCGCCCGCGGTGCGTGGACCTGCGCGGAGCTCGAGCCCGGCGTCCACGCTGAGGGGGCGTCGTACCCGCCGGAGGTCGCCGAGCGCCTCGGTGCAGACGTGTGCACGCTGCTCCAGCCGATGATCGGCACCTGCCTGACCGACGAGACCACGCTGACCGACGAGTCGGCGCCGTTGCTCGGTCGACTCGCCGCCGTCACCGGGCACGAGCAGGCACTGCTCGCCGCGATCGGTGACGGCACCGGCACCCGGGGCGCGCTGCTGGTGCTCCGTCGGGTCGAGGACGAGCCCTGGAGCGAGGGGGACCGGGAGGCGTTGTTCGCACTCGGCCGTCGGCTCGGCACCGTGGCCGACCAGGTCAAGGGACGTCGTCGCGACCAGGAGATCGTCCGGGAGCTGGTGCGGCTCGACCACTACCGCCGCGACCTCGTCGCGTCGATCACCCACGACCTGAAGACGCCGCTGACCGCGATCGCCCTCAACACCGAGCTGCTCGAGTCCGACGGACGCCTCGCCGAGGCGGGCTCCCACCCGGTCGCCGCGATCCGTCGCAGCGCCGATCGGCTGTCGAACCTGGTGGACGATCTCCTCGCCATGGCCCGGGCGGAGGAGGGCGCCGACAGCCTCGTCGAGGTCGACCTCGTCCAGATGCTCCGGGACGCGTGCGAGCACGCCGAGACCGAGGCACGGCTCCGCAGGGTCGGCTTCGACCTCGACACCCCGAAGGAGCTGTGGGCGGAGGTCGACCCCAACGCCCTGGCCCGCGTCTTCGCCAACCTGGTGGGAAACGCGGTCAAGTTCAGCCTGCCGCGCGGCCGCGTCGGGCTGCACCTCTCCCGGACCGACGACGCGGTGGAGTTCCGGTGCAGCGACGAGGGGATCGGGATCCCACCGGACCGGCTGGAGACGATCTTCGACATCTCACGCCGTACGCCGGACGCGCGCAGCGAGGAGCTCCCCGGCTCCGGCATCGGGCTGGCGATCTGCGCCCGCATCGTCACCCGTCTCGGCGGACTGATCACCGTGGACTCGACGCAGGGTCAGGGATCGACGTTCACCGTCCGCATCCCCTGCTGAGGCACCCGCCCGGACCGTGCTCAGCTCAGGCCGGTCTGGGCGACCAGCCTCCCCGCGAAGCTGTCGGCCGGGATGCCACGCGTCAGCAGGTCGATCCCGGTGTGGAAGGCCAGCACCACGAGCGTGATCGCGACGACCCCCACCAGCAGTCGCTGGAACGGGAGAGGGTTGTGCTCGCGGGTGGCGCCGTGCAGGTGGGCGATCCACCCACCGAGCGCGTTGGTCACCACCGCGCTGATCACGCTGGCGATGGCGGCTCCCAGGATCGTCCCCAGCAGTCCGAGCTGGCTGGAGAGTGCGGTCGCCGTCGCCGCAGCGACCGCGCCGGCGATCACGGTCGGGTAGTTCAGGGTGTGCGTCTTCTGGTCGGACATCGCAGGGTGTGACGACGGGGGCCGGTCAGATGTTCCGGGATCAGACCCGAAGTGAGCGGGTTCACGCCGGCTCGGCTCAGCGCAAGGAGTACGTCGCGAGGGACAGGCCGACGTAGTGGGCGACGAACGCCAGCACCGTGAACGAGTGGAACACCTCGTGGAACCCGAAGTACCGCGGCCACGGATCGGGTCGGCGGAACCCGTAGACGGCCCCGCCGAGGATGTAGAGCACTCCGCCGGCGGCGATCAGCACCAGGACCGCGGTCCCGATCCCGACCCCGAGGCGCTCGGAGCCTTCGGCGAACGCCGGGAGGGCGAAGACGGCAGCGCACCCGAGCGCGACGTAGATCGGCACGCACAGCCAGCGGGGAGCGTCGATCCACAGGACGCGGAACCCCACCCCCAGCGTGGCACCGATCCAGACCACGGTCAGCATCACCGCCCGGTCCGTGCCGTGCAGGAGCAGGAGGCTGAACGGCGTGTAGGTGCCGGCGATCAGCAGGAAGATGTTGGAGTGGTCCAGTCGTCGCAGGACCCCGGTGACCCGAGGCGACCACCGTCCGCGGTGGTAGACCGCTGAGACGGTGAAGAGGAGCACGGACGAGGCGACGTACACCACCGAGCCGAGCCGCGTGGCCGCGGTCGGCGAGAGCGCGATCAGCACGACACCCGCGGCGAGCGTCACCGGCGCGGTGGCCAGATGGAGCCAGCCGCGCAGGCGCGGCTTGGCGACTCCCTCGGCCACGTGCTGGGCGAGGGAGTCGAGGCCGGCGCGGATCGAGTCGCCCATGCGGAGACGATACCGGCGACGCAAGGTCGCCGTTGCTGCTTCGCGGGCGCCCGCCCACGGTTACCATCGAGGGGTGGCGGCGATTCCGGAGCTGAAGGAGCGCGTACGCCGGCTCTTCTATCCCGCCTACGAGGCGCGCATGGTCAAGGCGCTCCCGAAGGACCGGATCCCCCAGCACATCGGCGTGATGCTCGACGGCAACCGTCGCTGGGCCAAGGGCGTGGGAGGCGACAGCACCCACGGCTACCAGGCCGGCGCCGCCAACATCGAGCCCTTGCTGCAGTGGAGCGAGGAGGTCGGGGTCCGGGTGGTCACGCTGTGGCTGCTCTCGACCGACAACCTCAACCGCCCGCCCGAGCAGCTCGAGGGCCTGCTGGCCGTGATCGGCGACGCGGTGGAGCAGCTGGCCGCGCAGGGACGCTGGCGGATCCACCCGGTGGGAGCGCTCGACCTGCTGCCGGCCGCCCTCGCGAACCGGCTCAAGGAGGCCGAGGAGTCGACCCGCGACATCGACGGGATCCTGGTCAACGTCGCCGTGCCGTACGGCGGCCGCCGCGAGATCGCGGACGCCGTACGCTCGCTGCTCCAGGAGCACGCCGAGCGCGGCACGAGCCTGGAGGAGCTGGCCGAGGTGATCGACGTCGACCACATCGCCGAGCACCTCTACACCAAGGGCCAGCCCGACCCCGACCTGGTGATCCGGACA
Organism: Nocardioides sp.; assembly: GCA_036265495.1. Taxonomy (GTDB): domain Bacteria; phylum Actinomycetota; class Actinomycetes; order Propionibacteriales; family Nocardioidaceae; genus Nocardioides. Next base: position 16,123 of record DATAOY010000021.1, read on the forward strand.
TCGGGGGAGCAACGGCTCGGTGGCTTCCTGCTGTGGCAGAGCGCGCAGAGCGAGTTCTACTTCTGCGAGGCGTACTGGCCCGACTTCCGCAAGGTCGACTTCCTGCGCGCGATCCGGGCCTACGCCCAACGAGAGCGTCGCTTCGGCTCCTGAGCGGCGGCGGCCGAAGACACTGTTCACCCCGTGTTCGGGCGTGTCTTCGCGATCGGGGAACAGACGAGCGTAGTTTCGCGGCATCGATGGGTTGGGGAAACCCCATCGAATCGGGAGGCCCGTTCGTGAGAGCTCACGATCAGACAGCGCGGTGCAGTCGGCCGCGCGGCTCGGCCGCCAGGCCGCGCCCGACGGGGCCGGCACTCCGGCCCTCGGGCTCGTTCCCGGTCCGCCACGCAGAGGGAGAACAGGACCGGGCGTGGGGTGCCCGCACGGTCTGGTGAGGGGTGTCTGGTGCCGCAGGCCAAGCAGGGGACCCGACGGAATGCGCGCGCGACCGGGCAGGAGCCCACGGTGCGCACGTTCGTCCTCGACACCAGCGTTCTGCTCGCGGACCCTGGCGCGATGCGCCGGTTCGCCGAGCACGAGGTGGTCCTGCCCGTCGTCGTGATCACCGAGCTCGAGGCGAAACGCCATCATCCCGAGCTCGGCTTCTTCGCGCGCACGGCGCTGCGCGTGCTCGACGAGCTGCGGGTCACCCACGGCAGACTCGACGAGGCGGTCCCGGTCGGCGACGAGGGCGGCTCGATCCGGGTCGAGCTGAACCACACCGACCCCGAGTCCCTGCCGTCCGGCTTCCGGCTGGGGGACAACGACACCCGGATCCTCGCCGTCGCTCGCAACCTCGCCAACGAGCACCACGACGTGACCTTGGTCTCCAAGGACCTGCCGATGCGGATCAAGGCGTCCGCGGTCGGGCTGCGGGCCGAGGAGTACCACGCGGAGCACACCGGCGACTCGGACCCTGGCTACAGCGGGATGGCCGAGCTCGAGGTGCCGGCAGCCGTGCTCGACGAGCTGTACGACGTCGGGTCCACCGACCTCGAGTCCGCCCGGGAGCTGCCCTGCCACACCGGCCTGGTCCTCCTCTCCGAGCGCGGGACGGCGCTCGGCCGGGTCGGGCCCGACAAGCACGTCCACCTGGTCCGTGGCGACCGCGAGGCGTTCGGCATCCACGGCCGCTCCGCCGAGCAGCGGATCGCGCTGGAGATGCTGCTCGACCCCGAGGTCGGCATCGTCTCCCTGGGTGGTCGGGCCGGCACCGGCAAGTCGGCGATGGCGCTGTGCGCCGGCCTGGAGGCCGTCCTCGAGCGCCGGCACCACCAGAAGGTCGTCGTCTTCCGTCCGCTGTTCGCCGTCGGCGGCCAGGAGCTCGGCTACCTGCCCGGCTCGGAGTCGGAGAAGATGTCGCCCTGGGCACAGGCCGTGTTCGACACGCTCGGCGCGATCACCTCGCGCGACGTGATCGAGGAGGTGCTCGACCGAGGCATGCTCGAGGTGTTGCCGCTGACGCACATCCGCGGCCGCTCGCTGCACGACGCCTTCGTGATCGTCGACGAGGCCCAGTCCCTCGAGCGCAACGTGCTGCTGACGGTGCTGTCCCGGATCGGGGCCAACTCCAAGGTGGTGCTGACCCACGACGTCGCCCAGCGCGACAACCTCCGGGTCGGGCGCCATGACGGGGTGGTCGCCGTGGTCGAGAAGCTCAAGGGCCACCCGCTCTTCGCCCATGTCACGCTGACCCGCTCCGAGCGGTCGCCGATCGCCGCCCTGGTGACCGAGATGCTGGAGGACGTCACGCTCTGAGGGGCGAGCAGGACGAGCAGGACGAGCAGGACAGCCGGCTCCGGGCGTCCCGTCGTCGGCCGTGACCGTTCCGTGACCGTTCCGTGACCGTGGCCGGACTCCCGCTGAGACTGGTGTGGACGGTGTGATGCCTGTGACTCGTGAGGCGCCAACTCGTCCACATTTCCACCATTTCTGGCCGGTTCGGTTTGCACGGCCATGCCACGTCATGCAAGGTGGCAGGCAGTCCTCCGCCGATGCGAGTGATCTCGGCTCTCGTCGAGGTGGCGGGCGCACCCGAGTCGTCTACCCCCGAATGCTCTCGTGCCCCCTGAACAGTACGTGCCCAAGCACCGGGCTGCGCCCGTCCCGACGCAGCCCGATGCCCTCTCCGGACCCCGTCACGTCGGCGAGAAACGGCGCACCGCCCGCAAGGCACTGCGCGGCACCGTCACCCTGACCGGTCTCGCCGCCGCGGCGACCGGAGTCGCGGTCGCCACCGGCGTGGTCCAGTCACCCGGATCCGCGGTGAACCTCGCCGACTCCCTCTCGCCGAGCGCGTCGAACGACAACCCGAACACTCCCTCGGCGGACGTCCAGGACCGCAGCGCCATCGTGTCGCGGTCGGCCGACCGCGCCGCGCTGTCGCGCGCGGACCGGCGTACGAACCGCGATCCGGCCAAGGCCGCCGCGCTCGGTCTGTCCTCCGGCCCCGCCGTCGGCGGCCAGGAGAGCCTGTCCTCCTCCTCGGACCCGCAGGCGATCGCCCAGGCGCTGCTGCCCAAGTTCGGCTTCGCCACCTCGCAGATGTCCTGCCTCATCCCGCTGTGGATGGGTGAGAGCGGCTGGCGCGTGAACGCCGAGAACTCCTCGTCGGGCGCCTACGGCATCCCGCAGGCGCTGCCCGGGTCCAAGATGTCCTCCGCCGGAGCGGACTGGGCGACCAACCCCGCCACCCAGATCGAGTGGGGGCTCGGCTACATCGCCGAGCGCTACGGCTCACCCTGTGGCGCGTGGGGCTTCAAGCAGAGCCACGGCTGGTACTGACCGACCGATCACGTCCGCCGCGACCGTTGGGCCCGCGTACACAAGATTGGGCAAACGCGTCCTCACCTCTGTCTCGGTGGCCGGTCCTCCCCCTACTCTCCGCAGTGGGAGCAGCATCAAGGGGGACACCATGCGTGGGGCTCGCAGGTTCGCGTTATCCGTGACGGCCGCAGGTACGGTCGCCGGCCTGATCGGCTTCGCCGCGCCCGCGCACGCGGAGTATCGAGCCGAGCCGCGCCCGCTGGCGTGGAACCCGGCAGGACCGGTGCATGCCACCCTGGCCGGCGACCACGTGGTCTACCTGGGCGGGAAGCTCAACGGGACCGGCGGCATCGCCGCCGTCAGCGCGGCCACGGGCGGCCTGCTGTGGATGCTGCCCGCCGACAAGGACGTGCGCGCGCTGGCGTTGTCACCGGACGGTGCCACGTTGTACGCCGGCGGGAGCTTCACCTCGGTCGACGGCGTCACCCACCGGGGTGTGGTCGCCATCGATGTCGCGCAGCACAGCGTGATCTCGTCCTGGAAGGGAGCCGCGGCCGGCACCGTGAGGGACCTGGTGGCCCGAGGCGGCGACGTGTACGTCGCCGGGAAGGTGACCACCGTCGGCGGTGCCCCGCAACGCGGCATCGGTGCCCTGGACGCCACCACCGGGAAGCGGGACCCCGCGTTCACCTTCCAGGCCGACAACGACGTGCTCGGCCTTGCCATCACCGGAAACCAGCTGATCCTGGCCGGCTCGTTCACCGCGATCGACGGGAGCCCGCGGAACAACCTGGCCTCGATCGACCTCTCTTCGCCGCCCACGCTGACCGACTGGAGCCCGCAGAAGCTGTGCTCGAACTGCGACCAGTACTGGGACGTGCAGACCGACGGCACCAACGCCTACGTGGCCACCTCGGGCAACGCCGCCGGCGCGTTCAGACTCGCGGGCGGCGCGCCGGCGTGGCCGACCATCCGCGGGACGGGCGACTTCCAGGCCGCCTGGGTACCCGGTGACGGGCGGGTCTACTACGGCGGTCACTTCGGCGAGGGGGTCTGGGTCTCCGGGCAGTCGCAGAACCAGGTCGCGGCCAAGCAGCTGGTGGCGGTGTTCACGGCGAGCGGTCAGATCGACGACAAGTGGTTGCCGAGGCAGATCGGGGCCTACCCAGGCACGTGGGCCTTCACCTCGACGCCGGACAGTCTCTGGGTGGGTGGTGACTTCACCGGCGAGGAGGTGAACGGCACCAACAACCACAAGCCGTACCTCGCGGCGTACCCCGACCCGAACGTCGTCACGGACACGCAGCCGCCGACCGGCACGTTCGACACCGACCGGGCGACCGCGTGGGCCAACCTCACCGAGGTGACGCTCGTCCAGAGGGCCATCCACGACAACGTGACGCCCGACAAGAAGATCGCGCGCACCGTCGACTGGGGCGACGGCACCTCGGCGGACTGGGCCAGCGGCACGACGCTGACCCACGTCTACAAGTCCGGTGGCGCATTCACCCCGCGGGTCACGCTGACCGACCAGGCGGGCAACAGCTCCGCCCCGATCGCGTCCTCGGCCGTCACCGTGAAGGTCGACTCGGCCGGCCCCGTCGTGAAGCTCGACCTGCCGCGGCACGCGCACTCCGTCGCGGCGTGGAAGACGCTGCGCGGCACCGCCACCGACGCGGGCACCGGCGTCAAGTCGGTCTCGCTGAAGGCCGTGGAGAAGCGTGGCAGGGCCTGGTACGGCTACCACGCCAAGACCCACCGCTGGGTCAAGTCCGCGACCAAGGCGAAGGCGTTCGCGAAGAGCACCAAGGTCACCGCGAAGGTCGGCGCCCAGCACGCGTGGGCCGCCAAGCTGGCGCACCTCCACCAGGGCACGCTGGTCTACAAGGTGTGGGCGACCGACCAGGTCACGAACCGGTCGGCGACGGTGACTCACCATGCGAGCCTGACCCGCCGCTGACCGGGACCTCGAGGGGGCGCGGTCACTCGGCCGGACGGCGTGAGTGGCCGATCCGGACCGGCCCGAGCCGTCCGATCGGACGGAAAACCGCGGTCAGTGGCGCTCCAAGGTAAAGGAACCGGCATTTCCGTCCGGTGGGGTCGGTGACTCCTGTTCAATCTGTGACGTCCGGCTCGGGGGAGTCGGGACCGCTCCGGCCGGTGTGCCGGGGCTCCGCTCGGGGGAGCGGAGTTCGACTCAGGGGGATCACCAATGCTCGTCCCGCGCATTTTCCGCGTGTCCGCGGCCGCCGTCGCCGCCGTGCTCGCTGTCGGCACTCTCGGTGCCACGGCCGCGGAAGCCAAGCCGTCACCTGCGCCGACGGGCCTCGCGGCCACCGTCACCGCGCATGGGGCCGGCGGCTACGACATCGCCGCGTCGTGGCACGCCTCGCCCAGCGCGACGTCGTACCGCGTCGCACTCACCAAGGGCGGAGCCACGCTCTCCTCGAGCACCGTGACCACCACGTCCTGGTCGCCCACGGTCACGGCGACGCCCGGGAACGCCTCGCTCAGCGTGCGCGCCGTCGTCGGGCGCAAACCCGGCAGGGCCTCCACGATCTCTGTCTCACTGCCGGACCTCACGGCACCGGAGGGCACGTTCTCCTCGACCTGGGACAACAACACCGGCGACGCGACGATCACCCAGGAGTCGCTGAGCGACAACTCCCCGGTCTCCGGGATCACCCGTACGGTCGACTGGAACGACGGGTCGGGGCCGAAGGACTGGCCCACCGGCACCACCACCATCGGCCACACCTACCCGCTGACCGAGAAGCGTTACGTCCCGACGGTCACACTCACGGACGCCGCCCACAACGTCCGCGTCGTCGACGCACCGGCGGTCGTGATCAACGACGACGAGGCGCCGACGGGCACGTTCACCAACGGGGCCACCGCGGCCTGGGCAGCCTTCAGCCGGGTCACGGTCACGCAGTCGGACATCAACGACAACTGGACCCCGGACGACCTGATCACCCGCAGCGTCGACTGGGGTGACGGGACCAGCTCCGACTGGGCGACCGGCGCCTCGACCACCCACGTCTACGCGGCAGCCGGCAGCTACACCCCGGTCGTCACGATCACCGACGAGGCCCACAACGTCGGCACCGTGCCGACCTCCGAGGTCGTGGTCACCGCCGACACGGTCGGGCCGAAGGTGAGGCTGACCCTGCCCAAGGCCAAGCACTCGGTGAAGGCCTGGAAGACCCTGCACGGCAAGGCGACCGACGCCCAGACCGGCGTCAAGAGCGTTTGGCTCAAGGCCGTGGAGAAGCGTGGCGGCTCGTGGTTCGGCTACAACGCCGTGCGGCATGCCTGGGTCAAGGCCGCGACCAAGGCCAAGGCGTTCTCCCGCGGCAAGGCGTTCACCCTGGCGACCAACGCCAAGCACCGGTGGGCCGCCAAGCTGTCCAAGCTCCGCAAGGGCACCCTGGTCTACAAGGTCCGCGCGACCGACCAGGTCAAGAACCGGTCGGCGACGGTGACCCACCGAGCGAGCCTGTCCCGCCGCTGATGGGGTGCACCCCCACCAGCCGCGGCCGGCCCGCCACCGTCCACCGGTACGACGAGCCCGGGACGCGCCACCGTCCCGGGCCGTCGGCCCATAGGCAGTCCCGCTCCGCGACGGTGGCGGGTGGAGATCTCGCGGAGACCGGTGGCGCCGGGACGCCCATAGGTGGTTGTCCGGTCCGGTCGGGGCTGAGGACAATGACCGACCAAGGTCATGGTCTTCACGTTCGAGAGCTGTCAGCTGGACCCAGCGCGTTTCGAGCTCCGTCGCGGTGGGACGGCCGTTCACGTGGAGCCGCAGGTCTTCGAGGTGCTGGTCTACCTGGTCACCCATCGCGACCGGGTCGTCCCCAAGACCGGGCTGCTCGACGCGGTGTGGGGCGACCGGTTCGTGAGCGACTCCACACTCACCAGCCGGCTCAAGGAAGCCCGCAGGGCCATCGGTGACGACGGGCGCGGGCAGCGGCTCATCGCCACCGTGCACGGCGTCGGCTACCGGTTCGTGGCGGCGGTGTCGGACGACAGTCCCGCTGCCGCGTCGCGGGTCGCGGCGAGCCGTCGTCGGCGCGCCGCGCAGGAGATCCGGTACTGCACGTCGCCCGACGGAGTCCGCATCGCCTGGGCCTCCACCGGGTCGGGAGCCCCGCTGGTCAAGGCCGCCAACTGGCTCACCCACCTCGACCTCGAGTGGGACAGCCCGATCTGGGCCCACTGGATCGACGCGCTCTCGGCCGGTCGACGCCTGATCCGGTACGACGAGCGCGGCAGCGGCCTGTCCGACTGGGACGTCCACGAGTTCAGCCTGGACGCCTGGGTGGAGGACCTCGAGCTGGTGGTGGACTCCGTCGGACTCGACCGGTTCCCCCTGCTCGGCATGTCCCAGGGCGGCGCCGTCGCCGTCGCCTACGCCGTACGCCACCCGGAGCGGGTCACCCGGATCGTGCTGGTCGGCGCCTACGCGCGCGGTCGGCTGGCGCGTGCGGCGACCGACGACGAGCGCGAGGAGGCGGCCCTGGACCTCCAGGTGGGCCGGGTCGGATGGCGCCGCGACGACCCGGCGTACCGCCAGGTGTTCGCGGCCCAGTTCCTCCCCGACGCCGACCGGGGGCGCTGGGACGCCTTCAACACCCTGCAGCGCGCGACGACGTCCACGGAGAACGTCGTCCGGTTCCTCGACACCTTCGCGAACCTCGACGTCTCCGAGATGGCCTCGCGGGTCCGGTGCCCCACCCTGATCGTCCATGCCCGGCGCGATCGTCGCGTGCCGACGTCGCAGGCGCGTGAGCTGGCCGGGCTGATCCCTGGCAGCCGCCTGCACCTGGTCGACAGCGGCAACCACATCGCGATGGCCGAGGAGCCGGCCTGGCCGGATCTGCTCGGCGAGATCGAGGCGTTCCTCGGCGAGGAGTAGCCGCCGTCAGACCGGCAGCCCCACGAGCCGGGCGCTCAGGTCGTACAGGCGTTCGCCGAGCGCGTCGTCCTGGGCGAGTGCGGACGGCTCACGCAGCCGGTTGCGGTGGTAGTACCCACCGGTGCGGCCGTCGACCTCGGGGCTCGTGGCGAGGTAGGCGAGCCTCGAGCCGCCGACCGCCGGGCTCTCCATCCGCCGCTTCAGCACCGCGAGCACCGGCCGGGCGAACCATGGTGCCCTGCTCCAGATGTTGGTGGAGATCGCTCCCGGGTGGAGTGCGTTCACGGTGACCCCGCTCCCCTCGAGGCGGCTCGCCAGAAGTCGCGCGGTGAGGACGTTGGCGAGCTTGGAGCGTGCGTAGGCGCGCATGATCGAGTACCCGCGCTCGAACCCGACGTCATCGAGGTCGAGGGTGCCCGAGTAGTGCCCCTCCGACGACGTGAAGACGATCCGCGCCGGCGCGCTCTCACGGATGCGGTCGAGGAGCAGCTCGGTGAGCAGCAGGCCGCCCAGGTGGTTCACCGCGAACGTCGACTCGATGCCGTCGCCGGTGAGCGTGCGCCGGGCGAACACCGTGCCGGCGTTGTTCACCAGGACGTCGATGCGGTCGCAGGTGCGGAGCAGGTCGTCGGCCAGCCGGCGTACGGCGGACTGGTCGGCGAAGTCGCACAACAGGGAGTCGATCCGGCACTTCGGCGACTCCGCACGGAGGCGCCCGACGGCGGCCGCGGTGCGGGACGGGTTGCGGCCGACCAGAACGATCCGGCAGCCGGGCCGGGCCGTCGCGATCTGGCTCGCGCACTCGAGCCCGATGCCGTCCGACCCGCCGGTGATCACGTACGTCGTGGCGGTCAAGGCCGCGTCATCCGCTCCACGTCGAGCGCCTCGTCGAGCTGTTCCTCGGTGAGCTCACCGCGCTCGACGTATCCCAGGTCGATCACCGTCTGCCGGATGGTCGCGCCCTCGGCGAGCGCCCGTTTGGCGATCTTCGCGGCCGCCTCGTAGCCGACGTACTTGTTGAGCGGGGTGACGATGCTGGGCGAGGACTCGGCGTACGCGCGGAGCCGCTCGCGGTCGGCGGTGATCCCGTCGACGCAGTCGGCGAGGAGCCGCGACGCGTTGGTGAGCAGCTGCGTCGACTCCAGCAGGTTGCGGGCGATCACGGGCAGCATCACGTTCAGCTCGAAGCTGCCGGAGGCGCCGGCGAAGGTGATCGCGGCGTCGTTCCCGATCACCTGGGCGCACACCTGCAGGGTCGCCTCCGGGATCACCGGATTGACCTTGCCGGGCATGATGCTCGACCCCGGCTGGAGGTCCCGCAGATGGATCTCGGCGAGGCCGGTGGTCGGGCCGCTGCTCATCCAGCGCAGGTCGTTGCAGATCTTCACCAGCCCGACGGCGTACGTCTTGAGCGCGCCGCCGAGCTCGACCAGGGAGTCCTGGGTGCCCTGCGCCTCGAAGTGGTTGCGGGCCTCGGTGAACGAATCGCCGGTGTCGTCGTTGAGGTAGCCGATGGTCCGCGCGGCGAACTCGGGCGGGGTGTTGATGCCGGTGCCGACCGCGGTGCCGCCGAGCGGCAGCTCGCGGGCGCGGGGGAGCGCCGCTGCCAGCCGCTCGCGGGCGTACGTCGCGGTGGCGGCATACCCGCCGAGCTCCTGGCCGAGGGTGACCGGCGTCGCGTCCATCAGGTGGGTGCGGCCGGACTTCACCGCGTCGGCGTACTCCTCCGCCTTGCGTGTGAGCGCGTCGGCCAGGACGGCGATCGCCTCGTCGAGCGGCCCGGCGGCGAGCACCGCGGCCACGTGGATGGCGCTCGGGAACGCGTCGTTGGAGGACTGGCTGGCGTTCACGACGTCGTTCGGGTGGCACTCGACGCCGTTCCGGGCGGTCAGCGAGGAGACCACCTCGTTGGCGTTCATGTTCGTGCTCGTGCCGGAGCCGGTCTGGAAGACGTCGATCGGGAAGTGCTCGTCGTGGTGCCCGGCGACGATCTCGGCGACCGCGGCGACGATCGCGTCCCGCTGCTCGGCGGTGATCACGTCGAGGTCGGCGTTGGCGCGTGCCGCGGCGGCCTTGATCCGCGCGAGTGCGTGGATCAGCGCCGGCGGGAGTGGTCGGCCGCTGACCGGGAAGTTCTGCACCGCCCGCTGGGTCTGTGCCCGCCACAGCGCGTCGGAGGGCACCTCGACGTCGCCCATGGAGTCGTGCTCGATGCGGAAGTCGCCGCTCATGTCGTCGAGGCTACGCGGCGGCGCCGGACGGCCGGGCTCGCGGTCAGGTCCGGCGTGCGGCGTACAGCCAGTAGCGCTCGTCGCGCTCCTGGAGGCGTACGGCGTGCTGGCGCTCGTCGACGTCGCCGAACACCGAGCGCAGGGTCACGAGCAGGCGTGGCGCCGGGGCGGCCGACCACACGACCAGTGCGCCGCCGGGCTCGAGCCGGTCGTGGACGGCGCGCAGGAACGGCTCGTCGTAGATGGCGCGGTTGGCGTCGTGGACGAGCTGGTCGGGTCCGTTGTCGACGTCGAGCAGGACCACGTCCCACGTCGCGGGGCCGGCCTCGGCGATCGCGCGGGTGATGTCGGCGACCACCACCCGCGCTCGGCTGTCGGCGAGCAGCCGCCGCCCGTGCGGGATCGTGCCGTCGCGCATCCACTCGACCAGGGCGGGCTCGATCTCGACGACGTCCACGTGCTCGACCCGGCGGTCGCCGAGGACCCGGTCGAGGGTGAATCCGAGACCGAGGCCGCCCACCAGCACGCGCCGCGGATCGGCCACGGCGTCGAGCGCCGCGTCGGCCAGGGCCTGCTCGGACGCGTGCTCGGCGGTGTCCATCACGAACGTGCCGTTGGCGCGCAGCTCGAGTACCGTCGGGCCGCCACGCGGGTCATCGGGGCCCGGTCGTCGTTCGCGCAGCACGAGCTCACCGCGCTCGGACTCGCAGCGTGCTACCTCGACGTACTCCACCGCTCTACCGTAGGCACCTGACGACCCGCTCGGTGCGAGAGCTGGCGCCACCGTCTAAAGTAAAGCAAAATGGTCGACAAACCGATGGGGCTGTCGACGCCGTGACGCAAGGGGAGGACCGCATGCAGGACGACCGACCGACGCCCCGTGTGGTCGTGATCGGCGCCGGAGCCTCCGGCAGCCTGACGGCGCTGCACCTCGCTCGAGCCGCGCGTCGCCGTGGCACGGGTCTCGAGGTGGTCCTGGTCGACCCCGCCGCCCACCGGGCCCGCGGCACGGCGTTCGGGACGACGGATCCGCAGCACCTCCTCAACGTCGCCGCCGGCGGGATGAGCGCGCTGCCCGAGGACCCCGGGCACTTCGTCGCCTGGCGGGCGCGCCAGCACCCCGAGCTGATGACCGAGCCGGGCGTGTTCGCGCCGCGGGTCGACTGGGGCCGCTACCTCGACGAGACCGTGGCGCAGGCGTTCGCGGGCGGCGACTCGGTCGGGCTGCGGCACCTGCGGGTCCGCGCCACCGGCATCCGCCGCGACGACTCCGGGGTCGTCGTCACCACCGACGACGGGCACGTCGTCGTCGGCGACGCGGTGGTGCTGGCCACCGGCGAGAAACCGCCGGGCTTCGCCTGGGCGCCGGAGGCGCTGCAGCGCTCGGCGTTCTTCGTGCCCGACCCGTGGGCGCCCGGCGCCGTCGACGTCATACGTCGTGACGCGGCGGGCCCACCGGACGTGCTGCTGATCGGCACCGGCCTGACCATGGTCGACGTCGTGCTCTCGCTGACCGGACCGTCCCAGCGTGCGGACCGGCACCTCCACGCGGTCTCGCGGCACGGCGAGCTGCCGAAGCGGCACGCGGACGAGCTCCAGCTCGCGGCCATCCCGGAGATCGACGACTGGGGCAGCAGCCTGGCCGACTACCGCGTCCGCGCCGCCGAGCACATCGCGGGTGTCCAGCGCGGGACCGGCGACTGGCGGCCGGCCGTCGACGGCCTGCGGACCGTGGTGCAGGCGCTGTGGCAGCGCCTCGACGAGGACGACCGCACCGAGTTCCTGCGCGACGACGCCAGTACGTGGGGTCGTCTGCGCCACCGGATGCCGCCCGGCTCGGCCGACGTGATCACCACGCTCGAGGCCTCCGGGACCCTGACTCGCAGCGCCGGCGAGGTCGCCGCCGCCGAGCCGCTCACCGGTGGCGGTCTGCGGGTGACCCTCACCGACGGCAGCGTGCATGACGTCGGGTGGGTGGTGAACTGCACCGGCACCAGCACCGTGGTGCGCCCCGGCATCGACCCGTTGGCGGACGACCTGCTGACCCCGCGGGCCGGTGTCTCGCTCGGCCGCCTGAGCACCGCCGGACTCGGGCTGCAGACGAGCGCCGGGCGCCTCGTCGACTCGGTCGGCTCCACCGGAGCGCCGATCTGGACGCTGGGATCGGTGCGGCGCGGCGAACTCTACGAGTCGACCGCCATCCCGGAGATCCGGACGCAGGCGGCGCAGATCGCGACGGCGGTGATCGAGGAGATCGCCCCGGAGCCCCGGCGCCTGGCCGACGGCCGACTGGTCGGCGGCCACCACCCGGTGGCCAGGCCGCGCGACCCGCTCGGGTTGGCGCTGTCGACGACGGCCGAGGCCGCCGCGGCGTACAACGCCGGGCTCGAGCGTCTGATGCGGCTGCAGTCGGGGGCCGACGAGAAGCTGCTCGAGGCGGTCGCGCTCGACCCGGAGTTCGCAGTGGCGCATGCCGCACTCGCCATGCTCGGTCACGAGGGCGGGTCGTCGGTCGACGTGCGCGCGTCGTTGGAGTCGGCGCGGCGGGCCGCTCGCAACCGCGCCGACGACCGCGAGCGCAGCCTGGTCGACGTGGTCGGCCGTCGCGTCGAGGACGTCCGCAACTCCGGCGCGACCGCGCTGATGAACCACATCGCACAGCACCCGCGCGACGTGCTCGCGGTCTCGGCCGCGGTGCCGACGATCGCGTTCTCCGGCGTCACCGACATCCAGCAGGAGGCGTGGGAGCTGGTCGAGGGTCTGGCGCCGGCGTACGGCGACCACTGGTGGTACATCTCGCTGCTCGCCTTCACCCGGCAGGACCAGTCGCGTTTCGACGACGCCGGGCTGCTGGCCGAGACGGCACTCGAGTGCGAGCCGACGTCCGGGCACGCCGTACACGCGCAGACGCACGTGATGTACGAGACCGGCCGGCACGACGCCGGCCGGGCCTGGCTCGACCACTGGGTCGCGGAGAGCGGTCGCGCCGCCAGCCACCGAGCCCACTTCTCGTGGCACGCGGCCCTGCACGAGCTCGCCATCGGCGACACTGAGGCCGTGCGGCAGCGGTACTACACGCAGCTCGCGCCGCCGACCGTGACCGGGGTGCGTGCCCTGATCGACTCGGCCTCCCTGCTGTGGCGGTGGGTCGTCACCACGTCCGGGTGGGACGCCGCTGCGGGCACCACCGCGTTCGCCGGCGAGGCCGCGCCGCCGCCGATCGAGTGCGTGCTCGATGCTGTCGGACCCGAGCTGGTCGACCACCCGGAGACGCCGTTCGTCGCCCTGCATGCGGCGCTGGCGCTGGCCGCGGCCGGGGACCTGCCTCGCCTGGCTGCCCTGCGCACCCACTGCCAGGCAAGCTCCGAGCTGGCGATCCGCACGACGGTCGCCTCGGTGTGCGAGGCCCTGCTGGCGGCGGGGGAGCAGCGCTGGGGCGATGCCGCCCGGGTGCTGTCCGACGTCCTCCCCGGGCTCCCCCGGGTCGGTGGGTCGGCCGCGCAGCGCGAGATCGTCGAGGAGACGCTGTTGTTCTGCCTGGTCAGCGACGGCCAGGCCGACCGGGCCCTGGCCCTGCTCGACGGCCGTCTCGACCGGCGGTCGTCACCGCTCGACCAGCGCCGGCGCGACTCGCTGGTCACCCCTCAGGGCGCTTCACTCCGCGTCTAGCTCCCCGCGACGTCATACGTTCTGGTCGCTAGAACGACCACCTCGTATGACGTCCCGACCGGTCCTCCACAGCCTCGCGGATCGTGGTGGCCCGGCCCGCGGGCCCCGGTCGAGACTCGGCGCATGCCGGTCCACCGATCGCCCGTCGCCGCCACCCGGCTCCGCCAGCTGGCCGCGCAGCAGGCGGGTGTCGTGTCCCGCGTGCAGGCGTACCAGCTGGGAGTGACGCGCGCGCAGATCCGGGCGAACGTCCGTGCGCTCCGCTGGCGACGCATCGGCAGCCAGTCGATCGGGATCACGACCGGACCCCTCTCGGTCGAGGCCAGACACTGGTCGGCAGTCTTCGAGGCCGGTCCCCGGGCACAGCTGGACGGCGTGTCCTCGCTGATCGCCTCGGGACTCACGGGGTTCACCACTGACCGGATCCGGGTGTCGGTGCCGCGTGGCGCCCGAGTTCGCCGGGCCCGAGGACTCGACATCCGGCAGACGCGGCGGTGGCACCCTGACGACCTCGTGACCACGGGAGTCCCACGGACGACGAGTCCGGTCGCCGCCGTACGTGGAGCGCTGTGGGCCCGGACCGACCGGCAGGCCGCGCTACTGCTCACCATGAGCGTGCAGCAAGGGTTGACGACGCCGCACGACCTCGGCCTGGCGGCGTTGCGGGTCAGGCGCGACCGTCGGCGCCGTCTTCTGCACGAGGTGATCCTGGACCTGGCGGGGGGCGTGCGCTCCCTCGGTGAGCTGGACTTCGCTCGCGAGTGCCGGCGGCGGGGGCTGCCGGAGCCCACGCGACAGGTGGTCCGACGGGGTCGCGACGGGCGGTACTTCCTCGATGTGGCTTGGGAGGCCTGGGGCGTCGCGGTCGAGATCGACGGCATCCATCACTCCTGGGCGGTCCATGTCGTGGGTGACGCACTGCGGCAGAACGATGTCGCCCTCCAGGACGTGCTGGTCCTGCGGCTACCCCTGCTGGGGTTCCGCGTCGCCCGTGACGCGTTCTTCGCCCAGATCGAGAAGGCCCTGGTCTCGCGCGGCTGCACGATGCTCGGCCGTCCGGCCTGATCCGTCCGTGACGTCATACGTTCCGGTCGTTGGAGCGACCACTTCGTATGACGTTGCGGGGTCACTCGGCGGAGCGGACGCGGATCCCCGACAACGGGACCGTCACCGCGCCCGACGGGTCGGTGAAGAAGTCGTTGCCCTTGTCGTCGACGACGATGAACGCCGGGAAGTCCTCGACCTCGATCCTCCAGACGGCCTCCATGCCGAGCTCGGGGTACTCCACCACCTCCACCGACTTGATGCAGTCCTGGGCGAGTCGGGCGGCCGGCCCGCCGATCGAGCCGAGGTAGAAGCCGCCGTAGGTGGCACAGGCCTCGGTCACCACCGTGGAGCGGTTGCCCTTCGCCAGCATCACCATCGACCCACCTGCGGCCTGGAACTGCGCGACGTACGAGTCCATCCGGCCGGCCGTGGTCGGTCCGAACGAGCCCGAGGCGTAGCCCTCGGGGGTCTTCGCGGGACCGGCGTAGTAGACGGCGTGGTCCCGGAAGTACGCCGGCATCTCCTCGCCCGCGTCGAGCCGCTCCTTGATCTTGGCGTGCGCGATGTCGCGCGCGACCACCAGCGGCCCGGTCAGTGACAGCCGCGTCCGCACCGGGTGCTGGGAGAGCTCGGCGAGGATCTCGGTCATGGGCCGGTTCAGGTCGATGCGAACGACGTCCGTGTCGTCGGTGGGCTGTGTGGCCGAGGTTGCCGGCAGGTACCTCGCCGGGTCCGTCTCGAGCTGTTCGAGGAACACCCCGTCGGGCGTGATCCTGCCGAGCGCCTGCCGGTCGGCGGAGCAGGAGACCGCGATCGCGACCGGGCACGAGGCACCGTGGCGAGGGAGCCGGACGACGCGGACGTCGTGGCAGAAGTACTTGCCACCGAACTGCGCACCGATACCGAAACCTTGAGTGAGCTTGAAGACTTCCTCCTCCAGCTCGAGGTCACGAAAGCCGTGCGCCGACTGGGATCCCGAGGTCGGCAGCTGGTCGAGGTAGTGGGCCGATGCGTACTTCGCCGTTTTCAGCGCGAACTCCGCCGAGGTGCCGCCGATCACCACGGCGAGGTGGTACGGCGGGCACGCGGCCGTGCCCAGCGACCGGATCTTCTCGTCCAGGAATGTGAGCATCCGGGTCGGGTTCAGCACCGCCTTCGTCTCCTGGTAGAGGAAGGACTTGTTCGCCGAGCCGCCGCCCTTGGCCATGAAGAGGAACCGGTACTCCGGGACCCCGTCGTGGTCGGGCGCGGTGTAGAGCTCGATCTGTGCGGGCAGGTTCGTGCCCGTGTTCTGCTCCTCCCACATCGTCAGCGGCGCGAGCTGCGAGTAGCGCAGGTTGAGCTTGGTGTAGGCGTCGTACACGCCCTGGCTGATCGCCTCGCCGTCGTCGGCGCCGGTCAGCACGCCTTCGGACTTCTTGCCCATCACGATCGCCGTTCCGGTGTCCTGGCACATCGGCAGCACGCCGCCGGCGGAGATGTTGACGTTCTTCAGGAGGTCGAGCGCCACGAACCGGTCGTTCCCGCTGGACTCCGGGTCGTCGATGATCGTGCGCAGCTGGCTGAGGTGCGCCGGGCGCAGGTAGTGCGCGATGTCGTGCATGGCCTCGGCGGTGAGCCGCCGGATCGCGTCGGGAGAGACCCGGAGGAAGGTCCGGTCGCCGGCCTCGAACGTCGACACCCCGTCGGTCGTCACGAGCCGGTACGGCGTGTCGTCCGGGCCGATCGGCAGCAGGTCGGAGTAGCGGAACTCGGGGCCGGTGGACGCGGGGGAGGAGGACGCAGCACTCACGGCTGCACGATAGTCGTCGTTGCGCGGCTGGGGATCCTGGGCCGACCCACGTGCCACACTGCGTCCGTGACGACGGCACGCAAGGGGACACGCGTCCGTCCCGCTCCCACGTTGGAGGAGGTGGCGGCTCGCGCCGGCGTCTCGCGAGCCACGGCCAGCCGGGTGCTCCGGGGTGACGCCAAGGTCAGCGAGCACGCCCGTGAGGCCGTGCACGCAGCAGCCGAGGCGATCTCCTACGTGCCGAACCTGGCCGCCCGCACCCTGGTCACCGGGCGCAGCGACTCGATCGCCTTCCTGGTCGAGGAGACCGAGGAGCGCATGTTCGCCGATCCGTTCTTCCTCGGCATGCTGCGCAGCGCGCAGGAAGCCGTCGCGGTGGCGGGACTGCAGCTGGTCTTCACCGTGGTCAACCGTCCCGAGGACCAGCAGCGGTTCCTCGCCTACGCGGCCGGCGGGCACGTCGACGGGGTGCTGCTGCTCTCGCTGCACGGCCGCGACCGACTGCCGCAACGGCTGGAGGCACTGGGTGTGCCCACCGTCCTGAGCGGACGGCCGCTCAGCGGGCGCCGACGCCTCTGGTACGTCGACGCGGACAACGTAGGCGGTGGCCGGCTCGCGACGGCTCACCTGCTCGAGTCCGGGCGCCGGCACGTCGCGACCGTCACCGGCCCGCTGGACATGTGCGCGGGTCAGGACCGGCTGACCGGGTACCGGTCCGCCGTCGAAGCGCTGGGCCGCGGCGTCGACGAGAGCCTGGTGTCGATCGGGGACTTCACGCAGGCCGGTGGGCATGCGGCCACGATCGCCCTCCTGGACCGTCGCCCCGACGTCGACGCGATCTTCGCGGCCTCCGACCTCGCGGCGTTCGGCGTGGTTCGCGCGCTGCGCGAGACCGGGCGTCGCGTCGGCGAGGACGTGACGGTGATCGGCTTCGACGACATCCCCGAGGCCGCCGACCAGGAGCCGCCGCTCACGACCGTGCGCCAGCCGATCGCGGCCCTGGGCACGGCGATGACGCGGCTGCTCCTCGACCGCATCGAAGGGCGCGCCGACCTGCCGCGCCGCACGGTGCTGCCGGTCGAGCTGGTCCGTCGCCAGACCGCCTGAGCGACCGGTGACGTAGCGGTTGCCGTAACTGGTCCTTGACACCGGGCCCTCGTCGCATCATCCTGAGCGCATCGCTCGTGAGAGCGCTCTCACAGATCCGGCAGGCGGATCTGGTCGAGGTCATCGAGGAGGATCTCCCATGCTCCGAAGCACCACACGCCGCCGAGGGGCGGCACTGCTCGCGGTTGCCGCACTCGGCGCATTCGTCCTCGCTGGCTGCGGTGACTCCGGCTCCTCGGCCACCTCGGTCGACCAGGCGGACGCCGGTCCCTGCGGGACCACGGCCGACACGACGCTCACCGTCGGCCTGTTCGGCACCTTCGGCTTCAAGGAGGCCGGTCTGTGGGACGCGTACCACAAGATGTGCCCCAACATCACGATCAAGGAGGACGTCGTCGAGCAGTCGGCCGACTACTGGACCCGGCTCAAGACCCGCCTCGCGTCCGGCAGCGGGCTGGACGACGTACAGGCGATCGAGATCGGCTTCGTCGCGGACGTCGTGCAGAACCACGCCAGCCAGTTCGTGAACTGGAACTCCGTGCCCAACGCCGCCGCGGACAAGGCGGAGTTCTACCCCTGGAAGTGGCAGCTGGCGTCGACCAGCGACGGCAGCACGACCGTCGGGCTCGGCACGGACATCGGCCCGGAGGCCATCTGCTACCGCAGTGACCTGCTGAAGGAGGCCGGGCTCCCGTCCGACCCCGACACGCTGGCCCAGAAGTGGAGCACGTGGGACGACTTCATCGCCTTCGGCAAGCAGTACGAGGCGTCGTCGAGCAAGCCCTCCGGCTCGCACTTCGTCGACAGTGCCGCGAGCATCTTCTCCACGGCGGTCTACCAGGGCGACGAGGCCTACGCCAACGCCGACGGACAGCCCGACGTCGAGAACAGCGACGGGGTGAAGAACGCGTGGAGCTACGCCAGCCAGGCCGCGGAGGACGGCATCACCGCAGGGCTGCAGCAGTTCACGCCGGCGTGGAACAAGGCCTTCTCGAGCGGCGCGTTCGCGGTGCTGGCCTGCCCGACGTGGATGATGGGCTACATCCAGGGCCAGGCGGGCGACGACTACGCCGGCAAGTGGGACATCGCTCCGGTGCTCCCGGGCGGCGCGACGAACTGGGGCGGGTCGTGGCTGGGTGTCCCGGACAAGGCGGCGCACAAGGACGCGGCGATCGCCCTGGTCGAGTGGCTGTCGGCCAAGGACCAGCAGGTGACGATGTGGAAGGACGGCGGCCACTTCCCGTCGAACTCCGACGCTGCCGCGGCACCGGCGGTGAGCAACGCCAAGAGCGCCTACTTCAGCAACGCACCGGTCGGCATGATCTTCGGTGACATCTCCAGCCAGATGAAGATCCCGCCGATCGGGCTGTACGACACGCAGATCCAACAGGCCCTGACCACGCAGCTGACCAACGTCGAGACCAAGGGCACGTCTCCCGACGACGCCTTCCAGGCGGCTCTCGACGACATCGAGCAGGTCACCGGCTGACGGACTCCGGCCGCCGACCCCAACCTGCGCGGGGTCGGCGGCCGGACCGCGTTCCCACCGAAGACCGCCGATCTGCCGTAGGAAGGGTGTCATGACCGCCGTGCCGCAGACCCGGGTCGTCCCCCGGCCGACTCGGTCGACCGTGCGCAGCCGGGGCCACCTTCCCGGACGCCGGATCGCCTACGTCTACGTGCTCCCGTTCTTCCTCGTCTTCGCGGCGTTCAGCATCTATCCGTGGGTGGCCACCGCCTGGGTGTCGCTCCACGACACGAGGCTCTCGACCTACCACCAGTCCAGCTGGATCGGCCTGGAGAACTACCGCAACCTCTTCACCAACCGGTTCTTCTGGAACGCCTTCCGCAACACCATCACGATCGGGATCATCTCGACGGTCCCCCAGCTGTGCATGGCGCTGGGCGTCGCCCACCTGCTGAACTACCGCCTTCGCGGCCGGACCTTCTTCCGGATCGCACTCCTGATGCCCTACGCGACCAGCCTCGCCGCCGCGACCGTGATCTTCGCCGAGCTCTTCGACCCCCACCTCGGCCTGGTCAACTGGAGCCTGCACACGCTCCACCTCCCGACGGTCGACTGGCAGGGCTCGAAGTGGCCGTCGCAGATCGCGGTGTCGACGATCGTCACCTGGCGCTGGACCGGCTACAACGCGCTGATCTACCTCGCCGGCATGCAGGCGATCCCGTCCGAGCTCTACGAGGCTGCGGCGATGGACGGCGCAAGCCGATGGGGGCAGTTCCGACATGTCACGCTGCCCGGCCTCCGGCCCACGATCCTGTTCACGATCGTGGTGTCCACCATCGGTGCCGCGCAGCTGTTCGGAGAGCCGCTGCTCTACCACAACGGGCTGCCCGACGGAGGCACCCAGAACCAGTACCAGACGCTCGGTCTGCTGATGTACCAGCAGGGGTGGGCCAACGACCGGCTCGGGCTCGCGTCGGCCACGGCCTGGACGATGTTCCTGATCATCGTGCTCGCGGTGGGTGTCAACCTGCTCCTGGCCCGACGCCGCGAGCACCATGTGGGCGGCCAGGCACGTCGTACGGCGCTGCTGGCCGGCGTGCCGGAGGTGACGTCGCGATGAACGGCGGCGTGCTCAAGGGCAGCTGGGTGACCTACACGCTGGTCACCCTGATCACGCTGGTGTCGGTGTTCCCGCTGTACTACACGATCGTGATGGCCTCTCACACCAATGCGGAGATGGCCGCGTCGACACCGCCGATCGCCCCCAACCTGTCGATCGTCGACAACATGAAGAAGGCGCTCGAGCTCGCCCCGCTCAACCAGGGCCTGATCAACTCGCTGATCGTCTCCGGCACCATCACCGCCGGCACCGTCGCGCTGTGCACGCTGGCCGGGTTCGCCTTCGCCAAGCTGCGGTTCCGCGGCTCCAACCTGCTGCTCGCGATCTGCGTCGCGACCATGATGGTGCCACTGCAGATGGGCGTGATCCCGCTGTACATGCTGATGGCGCGCCTCGGCCTGGCCGGGCACCTCCCCTCGGTGATCCTGCCCAGCCTCTGCACCGCGTTCGGGGTGTTCTTCATGCGGCAGTACATCTCCAGCGCCGTTCCGGACGAGCTGATCGAGGCGGCCTACATGGACGGTGCCGGCCCGCTGCGGGTGTTCTGGTCCGTCGTCGTGCCGGCCGCGCGACCCGCCATGGCGGTGCTCGCGATGCTCACGTTCCTGACGGCGTGGAACGACTTCTTCTGGCCGATCATCGCCCTCAGCACCCAGAACCCCACGGTGCAGGTCTCGTTCCAGAGCCTGGCGACGGGCTACGCGCCGCAGCAGTCGATCATCATGGCCGGCACGCTCTACGGCACGGTCCCGGTCCTGATCGTCTTCGCCCTCCTCGGCAGGCAGATCGTCGGCGGCATCATGCAAGGAGCGGTGAAGGGATGAGTCACACAGAGGTCTCGGAGTACTCGTTCCCCGACGACTTCGTCTGGGGCGTGGCCTCCTCGTCGTACCAGATCGAGGGGGCGGTGGACGAGGGCGGGCGCGGCCCGAGCATCTGGGACACGTTCAGCCACACCCCCGGCGCGGTCGACAACGGCGACACCGGAGACGTCGCCTGCGACCACTACCACCGATGGGCCGACGACCTGGCGCTGATGGGGGAGATCGGCGTGACCTCCTACCGGTTCTCGGTGGCCTGGTCCCGGGTGATGCCGGACGGTCGCACGGTGAACCAGGAGGGCCTCGACTTCTACCGGCGCCTCGTCGACGGGCTGCTCGCCCGCGGCATCCGGCCGCTGATGACGCTCTACCACTGGGACCTGCCGGCGAGCCTCGATGTCGGGAGCTCAGGGGGCTGGCTCTCCCGCGAGGTCCCGGAACGCTTCGTCGACTACGCGGTGCTCATGGGCAAGGAGCTGGGGGACCGAGTACCGGCGATCACCACGCTCAACGAACCGTGGTGCTCGGCCTATCTGGGCTACGCCACCGGGGAGCACGCGCCCGGGCGGACCGACAACTCCCTCGCCTTCCGCGCCGCGCACCACCTGAACCTGGCGCACGGGCGTGCCGTCACGGCTCTGCGTGGCGTGCTGCCCCAGGGCGCGGACCTGTCGGTGGCGCTCAACCTGCACCAGGTGGAGGCCGCGTCGGACCGACCGGAGGACCTGGCCGCGGCGACGCACGCGGACCTGATCGCGAACCGGATCTTCCTGGACCCGATGTTCCACGGTGGGTACGCCGACGAGCTGCGAGCGACCACGGAGGGCCTCACGGACTGGAGCTTCGTCCGTCCCGGGGACGAGGCCGAGATCGGGGTGGCACTGGACTCGCTGGGGGTGAACTTCTACAACCCGAGCCGGGTCCGCGGTGGCGCGCGGGAGCAGAGTCGCCCCTTCCCCGGCAGCGACCGGGCCTTCTACGTCGAGATCCCGGGCCCCCGCAGCGTGATGGACTGGCCGATCGTGCCTGCGGCGCTGACCGAGCTCCTGCTGCGTGTGCAGCGCGACGTGGGTCTTCCCGTCAGCGTCACCGAGAACGGGCTCGGGAGTCGCGACGTGGTGGAGTCCGGGGCGGTGCATGACGACGATCGCATCGCCTACCTGCGCGACCACCTCGCCGCCGTCCTGGAGGCCCGCCGGCGCGGTGCCGACGTCCGCGGCTACTACGTCTGGACGCTGCTGGACAACTTCGAGTGGGCCTGGGGGTACGACAAGCGCTTCGGCCTGGTGCACGTGGACTTCACCGACCAGCGCCGGACCCTCAAGGACTCCGCCCGGTGGTACGCCGGTGTGATCGAGCGCCACGGCCTGTGAGGCAGCGGCCGCGGTCGGTCAGCGGCCGAGCTGGGGGTCACTCGTGCTTGCGCGCCCGCTCTCGAAGTGCCCGGCCAGACCACGCTTGTAGTGCGGATGGTCGCGCACCGTCAGGAGCACGTCGTACCACCCGTGGGTGTCGGCCACGGGGATCCGCACCCTCTTCCGGCCGTGTCCGCCCAGGTGAACCGTCCGGTCGGGGCCGTAGGCATCCGCTACGTGAACGTGCAGCGGATGGTCGGAGCGACCATGGAGCGTCAGCACGAGGTGGCGGCCCTCTCGGCGCCCCCGGACCTCGAGCAGCGGTTGCCGGGTGTTCCCGGCGAACCGCCGGAAGTACCCGTTCGGCCCGTGGAAGCTGACGTCGAAGCCGCCGTCTGCCTCGAGCTCGGGCTTCAGGGTCCTCCCGCCGCCGAGGGTGTAGCTGAACGGCGCTCCCCTCAGGTCTCGCGAACGCGCCTGCAGGTGCGCCCCTCTGCGCCCGTCGTTGGCCAGCGTGAAGGCGAGTCCGTGCCGGGTGACCCTCAGGTCCACCTTCAGGTGGTAGTCGAGCGGCCGCGCCGGCCGGGTGCCGGGCTCCTGCCGTGGCACCCGCTGGTGGGCGGGCGGGTGCACTCCGTGCGCGTCGGGATGGCGCTTGTCGTCGGTCGGCTCGGGCGGTCCGGGCGGGAGGGTCGGTGCCGGGCTGGGCGAGCCGGAGAAGTCGAAGGCGGAGGTGAGATCGCCGCAGACGGTCCGGCGCCATTGGGTGATGTTGGGCTCGGGCACCCCGAAGCGCCGCTCCATGAAGCGGATGATCGAGGTGTGGTCGAAGGTCTCCGAGCACACCCAGCCGCCCGTGCTCCACGGGGAGATCACGGTCATCGGGACCCGGATACCGAGGCCGTAGGGGCCGTGGCTGCCGTCCGTGCCGGTGTACAGCTCGTTCGCGAGCGAGACGGTCGAGTCGCCGTTCAGGTGGCCCACGTTGGGGTAGGGCGGGACCTGGTGGTCGAAGAAGCCGTCGTTCTCGTCGTACGTCAAGAACAGCACGGTCTTCGACCAGACCTCCGGGTTGCTGGTCAGCGCCTGCAGGACCTGCGAGATGTACCAGGCGCCGTACTCCGTCGGCCAGTTCGGGTGCTCGGTGAACGCCTCGGGGGCCACGATCCACGAGATCTGCGGCAGCTTGTCGTTCTGGACGGCGTGCGTCAGCTGGTCGAAGAGCGTGCCGGAGTTCTTCACGTCGGTTCCGGTTCGGGCCTTGCGGTACAGCGCGCTGCTCGGCTTCGCGTGCTGGAAGGCGTCGAAGTACAGCAAGGAGTTGTCGCCGTAGTTGCCGATGTAGGGGTGGAGGAAGTCGAACCCCCAGTTGTGCTTGCGGTTCAGGCCGCTGCCGGTGTCCTGGTAGATCCTCCAGCTGACCCCGGCCTTCTGGAGCCGCTGCGGGTAGGTCTTCCAGCGGTAGCCCGCCTCGGCGTTGGAGATGACCGGGCCGCGCCCCTTGCCGTTGTTGCCGGCCCACCCGGTCCACAGGTAGTAGCGGTTGGGATCGGTCGGGCCGAGCATGCTGCAGTGGTAGGCGTCGCACACGGTGAAGGCGTCCGCCAGGGCGTAGTGGAACGGGATGTCCTGGCGCCTCAGGTGGGCCATCGTCACGGGCGTCCCCTTGGCCGGCACCCAGCGGTCGTGGTTCCCGTGCGCGAACGCGTCGTGCTGGGTCTCCCAGCCGTGGTCGATGTCCTGCAGGAAGGCCAGGCCGAGGTTGTCGAGGTCCGGCCGGAAGGGCAGCACCTCCTTCTTCAGGTGCTTGCCGGACGGCTGGCGCCAGACCGCGTTGCCATTGCGCAGCACGGCCGGATGCGGGTCGCCGTATCCGCGCACGCCACGCATCGTCCCGAAGTAGTGGTCGAAGGAGCGGTTCTCCTGCATCAGCACGACGATGTGCTCGACGTCGCGCAGCGAGCCGGTGCGCCGGTACGCCGGGATCGACGCGGCCCGGGCGATGGACGACGAGAGCACGGACATCGCCGCGCTCCCACCGGCGAGCTGGAGGAACCGACGACGATCGACCTCAGGCATGGCGGGCTCCCTCACGGAGAACGGAACCGGCCGACAGGGCCGGAGGCCCGATCCTCGCAAACCGGCCCTAGTCTCGACCACCATGAGCTCGTACGCGCTGCTCGTGGCGCCGTCCGCGAACCGGGTCTACGCCCGGGCCGCGGCAGCGCTGACCGTTGCCGAGCTCGGCGTGCTCGCCGAGACCGTGCTGGCCGGTCGGCTCGGCCAGGCGACCAGGGAGGTGCTCGCGGGCGTCGACTACGTGACCTTCGAGGGTGACCTCGACACCGCGGGCCTGGCCCATCTCGCGAACGTCTCCACCGCGTTCGCGCTGTTCGAACGGGCCGGCGACGAGACCTTCCGGCCGGTGCCGCTCGAGCGACTGGACTGCCTCGACGACGACCTGCTCTCGATCCTGAAGTATCCGGGCAAGACCAACGAGCTGTTCACCAAGCTCCTGCTCAACGTCACCGTGCTGGCCTCCGGCGGCGCCGCTCGGATGCTCACCGACCGGCTGCGCGTGCTCGACCCGCTGTGCGGCCGTGGTACGACGTTGAACCAGGTCCTGATGTATGGCTGGCACGCCGCCGGGGTCGACGTCGACAGCGCCGACTTCGACACCTACGCCGCCTTCCTGTCTCGGTGGCTGAAGGACAAGCGGCTCAAGCACACCGCGACGAACGCCAAGCTCCGGCGCGACGGCCGGACCCTGGGTCGGCGGCTCGACGTCGAGCTGGCGACCAGCAGGCAGGCCTGGGCGGACGGCGACACGATCACCCTCTCGACGGCGCTGGCGGACGCCCGCGAGGCGGCGGAGGTGTACAAGGCGGCGAGCTTCGACGCGATCGTCACCGACGCGCCGTACGGCGTGCAGCACGGCAGCCGGTCGGCCGCCGGCCTGGGGCGCCGACCGCTCGAGCTCCTCGGCGAGGCCCTCCCCGGCTGGGTCCGGCTGCTGCGACCCGGGGGAGCGGTCGGGATCGCGATCAACGTCCGCACCTGCCCGCGCGAGGACGCGCTCGCGCTGCTGCGGGACGCCGGCCTGGAGCCGCGCGACACCGAGGCCTACCGGGGGTTCGAGCATCGCGTGGACCAGGCGATCCTGCGCGACCTCGTCGTCGGCGTCAGGAGGTAGGACCCTCCGCAGCTGCGGTCTACTCTGGGCGGCATGGACGCGCACGACCCTTCGCAGCTGCGGATCTCGGACGCCGAGCGGCACAAGGTGGCCGAGGTGCTGCGCGAGGCCGCCGGCGAGGGTCGGATCGATCTCGAGGAGCTCGACCAGCGGCTCGAGGCGACGTACGCCGCGCGTACCTACGCGGACCTGGTTCCGATCACGCTCGACCTCCCGGCGCAGACCGCGTCCGGCCTCTCGGTGCAACCCGCCGCGTCGACGCCCTCGCCGGTCGTCTCCGGTGGGCCGACCGAGGAGAGGCACCTGGCGATCATGAGCGGCCTCGAGCGCAAGGGCGTGTGGACCGTGCCGGCACACATGACCGTGAACTGCTTCATGGGCGGCGCGGACCTCGACCTGCGGCTGGCGCAGTTCGCCGCGCGCGAGGTCGTGCTCACGATCAACGCGGTGATGGGCGGTGCCGACATCAAGGTCGACCCGCACACCCACGTGATCATGGAGGGAACCGGGATCATGGGTGGCTACAGCGGTCCGTCCGACCAGGGTGCACCCGAGCTGGACGCGAACGGTCCGGTGGTCCGCATCCGTGGCTTCGCCCTGATGGGCGGCGTGAGCGTCTCGCGCCGCCCCGCCCCGGGTGGGCGTTCGTCACGGCGCCAGCTCAGGTCTCCTTAGCGGCCTCCTGCTCGCCCGGCGAGGCGATCGAGTCCTGCTTGTCGGCGATCTCGGCGGTCGACGTGTCCGAGGGGCTGATGCCGGCCGCCGACTCGTCGACGGTGAGGTTCTCTCCGCTGGCCGGGTCGAACAGATGGATCTTCGAGCTGTCGACCCAGATCTCGGCCTCGTCTCCCTCCTTGACCCGGCTGGAGCTGTCGAGAGAGATGACCAGCTGCGTGTGCAGAGCCTCGCCGTCCAGGTC
>DATAOY010000022.1:0-12331 GCA_036265495.1 Nocardioides sp.
GGACGTCGGGTGTGACTGGCAGGTCAGGACGTAGCCGTCCGCGATCTCCTCGGGCTCGAGGGCGTAGTTGACGTCCATCGCCACGGTGCCCTCGACCAGCTGGGCCCGGCAGGTGCCGCACACGCCACCGCGGCAGGCGAACGGCAGGTCGGAGCGCACCCGGAGCGCCGCCTCGAGCACGCCCACGTCGTCGGGCCGCAGCTCGAGGTCGGAGGAGCGGCCGTCGAGCTTGATGGTCACGTGCGCAGCACCCTCGACGCCCGGCGCGACGACCTCCGGTGCACGCGGGACGGGGTCGGCGTGGAAGAGCTCGGTGTGGATCGCGGTGGCCTCGACGCCGTGGTCGAGGATGACCTGGCGCAGGTCGACGACCATCTGCTGCGGCCCGCACAGGAACCACGCGTCGACGTCCTCGGCCGGACGCAGGGACTTCAGGATCCTGCTGAGCCGGTCGCCGTCGAGCCGGCCGGAGAACAGCTCGACGTCCTGCTGCTCACGCGAGAGCACGTGGACGAGGTGGAACCGGTCGGGGAAGCGGTCCTTCAGGTCGTGGAGGTCGTCGAGGAACATGATCGTGCGGTGCGTGCGGTTGGCGTAGACCAGCATCACCTGGGCGTGCGGCTCCTCCTCGAGGATCGTCGACACGATCGAGATGATCGGCGTGATCCCGGATCCCGCTGCGATCGCGACGTACATCCGTGCGGACGCGGGGTCGAGCCGCGTCGTGAACCGCCCCGCCGGGGTCATCACGTCGAGCTCGTCGCCGGCGTGGAGGGCGTCGACCACGCCTTCGGAGAATGCGCCACCCGGCAGCTTCTTCACGCCGATCGTGAGGACGCCGGAGCGCGGCGTGGTACAGATCGAGAAGCTGCGCCGCTCGCCGTCGTCGCCACGGATCGTCAGGTGCTGTCCGTGCACGAAGCGGTACTCGTCGGCGAGCTCCGGCGGCACCGAGAAGGAGATCGCGACGGAGTCGTCGGTGAGCGGCTCGACGGACGCCACCCGAAGCGGGTGGAACTGCGGCTTGGACATCGGGTCAGATCGCCTTGAAGTGGTCGAAGGGCTCGCGGCAGGAGCGGCAGACCCAGAGACTCTTGCAGGCCGTCGAGCCGAAGCGGCTGGACTCCCGGGTGTCGAGACTGCCGCACTGCGGGCAGCGCACCGACAAGGCCAGGGCGACCGGTCCGTCGACCGGGGCCGGGCCCGGCGGGGCGATCCCGGCCTCGGCCAGCTTGGTACGCCCGGCGTCGGTGAGGTCGTCGGTGGACCAGGCCGGGCTGAGCACGAACTCCACGTCGACGTGCCGGTAGCCGGCCAGCGTCAGCGACGCGACGAGGTCCTCGCGGATGGTCTCCATCGCGGGGCAGCCGGAGTACGTCGGGGTGATCGTCACGTGGACGCGGCCCTGGTCGTCCTCGGTGACCTCGCGCAGGATGCCGAGATCCTCGATGGTGACCATCGGGAGCTCGGGGTCCAGCACCGCGGCCGCGAGGTCGCGCGCGCGGCGTCCCACGTCGTTGACCGAGCCCTGGGAGATCATCACCAGGTGGCTCCCGGGTGCGAGCGGTGGAGGTGCTGCATCTCCGCGAGCAGGTAGCCGAGGTGCTCGGTGTGCAGGCCCTCGCGACCGCCACCCAGCGCCGAGGGCACCTCCGGCATCGAGAGCGTCGCCTCGGTGACCACTCGGCGTACGTCGGACAGCACGGCATCGCGGAGCTCGGCCGGGTCGGCCACGCGGCCGGCGAGCGACGGGGCCAGCGGCGCGAACAGCTCGTCGACGTAGGGCCACTCGGCGTCCAGCGCGGCCTGCATCCGGGAGTGCGACTCCTCCGTGCCGTCACCGAGCCGCAGCACCCAGTGGGCGGCGTGGTCGACGTGGTAGGCGACCTCCTTGACCGCCTTCGCGGCCACCCCCGCCAGTGTCTGGTCCCGGCTCGTGGCGAGCGCCCGATAGAGGTGGAGCTGGTACGTCGAGAACACCAGCAGCCGGGCCATCGCGACCCCGAAGTCGGTCATCGGCCGCTCGACGAGCTTGACGTTGCGGAACTCGCGGTCGTCGCGGAGGTAGGCGAGGTCGTCCTCGGAGCGTCCCTCCCCTTCGAGCTCACCGGCATAGGTCAGCAGGGTGCGTGCCTGGCCGAGCTGGTCGAGCCCGATGTTCGCCAGCGCGACGTCCTCCTCGAGCTCCGGTGCGCGGCTGATCCACCACCCCATCCGCTGCGCGGACACCAGGGCGTCGTCGGCGAGGGCGAGCGTGTACTCGAAGAGCGTCCGATCCTTCACAGATGCTCCACGCCCTCGGGCACGTCGTAGAACGTCGGGTGGCGGTAGATCTTGTCCGCCGCCGGGTCGAAGAAGGAGTCGCGCTCGTCGGGCGTCGACGCCTCGATGTCGGACGCCCGCACGACCCAGATCGAGACCCCCTCGCCCCGGCGCGTGTAGAGGTCCCGGGCGTTGCGCAGTGCCATCTCGGCGTCCGGAGCGTGCAGCGAACCCGCGTGCACGTGGGAGAGCCCGCGGCGAGCCCGGACGAAGACCTCCCAGAGCGGCCAGTCGCGCGTACTCATGCCACGGACTCCGTACGACGTGCCGGCTTGGCCGCATAGGCGTCGGCCGCCTCGCGCACCCAGGCTCCCTCGGCGTACGCGCCTCGCTTGTGCGCCATCCGCTCGGCGTTGCACGGGCCGTTGCCCTTGATCACCTCGAACAGCTCGGTGAAGTCGATCTCGCCGTAGTCGTAGCTGCCGCGCTCCTCGTTCCAGCGGAGGTCGGGGTCCGGCAGGGTCAGCCCGAGCGCCTGGGACTGGGGCACGGTCATGTCGACGAAGCGCTGTCGCAGCTCGTCGTTGCTGAAGCGCTTGATGCCCCACGCCATCGACTGGGCCGAGTTCGGCGAGTCGTCGTCGGGCGGGCCGAACATCATCAGCGACGGCCACCAGTAGCGGTTGACGGCGTCCTGGGCCATCGCCTTCTGCGCGGGCGTGCCGTGGGAGAGCGTGTGCAGGATCTCGAAGCCCTGCCGCTGGTGGAAGGACTCCTCCTTGCAGACCCGCACCATGGCGCGCGCGTAGGGACCGTAGGAGCACCGGCACAGCGGCACCTGGTTGGTGATCGCGGCACCGTCGACGAGCCAGCCGATCGCGCCGACATCGGCCCAGGTGAGGGTCGGGTAGTTGAAGATCGAGGAGTACTTCTGCCGGCCGGAGTGCAGCTGGTCTACCAGGTCGGCCCGGTCGACGCCCAGCGTCTCGGCCGCGGCGTACAGGTACAGGCCGTGACCGGCCTCGTCCTGCACCTTGGCCATCAGGATCGCCTTGCGGCGCAGGCTCGGTGCGCGGCCGATCCAGTTCCCCTCGGGCTGCATCCCGATGATCTCGGAGTGCGCGTGCTGGGCGATCTGCCGCACCAGGGACTTCCGGTAGGCCTCGGGCATGTCGTCGCGTGGCTCGATGCGGCCCTCGTCGGCGAGCAGCTCGGTGAACGCCGCCGGATCGTGGTGCTCGGCCGCCTGCTGCTGGTCGGTGCCGAAGTCGTTGCCGTACACGGTCCCACCGTACCAGGGATATAACACTTTTCTGCATCCCTGCCGACGTTCTGTAACACCACCGTCGCTGCGACCATGGCTCGGTGAGCAACCCCTCCGCCGACGTCTCGGTCCGGATCGCGTGGTCGGACGACGCCGAGGCGATCGCCGCGATCCAGGCCCGCGCGTGGGCGACGTCGTATGCCGGGCTGGTGCCGGCCGCGGGCGACCTTCGTGAGGCGGACTTCGCACAGCTGTGGCGCGACGCGCTCACCCACCCGGCCGACGCCCGGCACCGGGCGCTCGTCGCCCTGGAGCGCAACCGGGTCGTCGGCTTCGCGATCACGACGCCCGCCACCGATCCGGACTGCGACCCTGTCACCGACGGGGAGCTGATGGAGTTCACCGTCGACGCCGAGGAACGTGGCAAGGGCCACGGGTCGCGGCTGCTCCAGGCGGCCGTGGACACCATGGTCGCCGACCGGTTCACCCGCGCTGTGATCTGGCTGGTGGCCGACGACGACGACCTCCGCACGTTCCTGACCGAGGCCGGGTGGGGAGCGGACTCGGCCCACCGGACCCTCGATCTCGACGGCACGGGCTCGACCCAGGTCAGACAGGTGCGGCTGCACACGTCCCTGGCCTGACCACGTCCTGGACCTGTGCGGAATCCTCTTGGATTTCCATCCGAGGAGGGCCACGATGGACCTCCGGCGATCCCGACCGCACCACCGGGGGGTCGACACGCCACCGACAGGAGGCACTCGATGTTCGGACCACTGCCCGTGCTCCACCGGATCGTGCTCGGCACGATCAGCCTCTGCTTCGGGATCGTGGCCGGCATGTGGATCGCCCACTCCACGCCGCTGCCGATCGCCGTTTCCGGTGGCGCTCTCGCGGGTGGTCTGCTCGGGCTGTTCCTGGCCTACGTCCTGGTCCACGCATCACACGCACAGCCGCGTCCGGTGCGCGTGGCTCGCCGGCGCTGATCCCACCCGCCGCCACGAGGGTCGGAGCGTGGCCGATCCCACGATGAGCGATCCGTTCGCGGCCCAACGCCGCGCGATCGTCCGCGACAGCCTCGGCGTCGGTGTCGCCACCGGTCTGTACGGCGTGTCCTTCGGCGCCGTCTCGGTCGCCGCGGGACTGTCGGTCGTCCAGACGTGCGCGTTGTCCCTGGTGATGTTCACCGGCGCCTCCCAGTTCGCGTTCGTCGGTGTCGCCGCGGCCGGCGGTGCACCGCTCTCGGGAGCGTTGACGGCGCTGATGCTCGGCACCCGCAACACGCTCTACGGCCTCAAGCTC
This sequence comes from Nocardioides sp., assembly GCA_036265495.1. GTDB lineage: Bacteria > Actinomycetota > Actinomycetes > Propionibacteriales > Nocardioidaceae > Nocardioides. The sequence continues at coordinate 4,829 of DATAOY010000022.1, forward strand.
GCGCCGTTGCTGGCCTTCCGCGGCTGGCGACGGGCCGCGACCGCCCAGCTCGTGATCGACGAGTCGACCGCGATGTCGATGACCCGGGAGTCCCGCGGGGAGGCGCGCACCGCCTTCCTCACCACCGGACTGTCGGTCTTCGTCCTCTGGAACACGTTCACGCTCGTCGGCGCCGTCGCCGGCAACCTGATCGGCAACCCGCGGACCTACGGCCTGGACGCCGCGGTCGGCGGCGCGTTCCTCGCGCTGCTGTGGCCGCGGCTGGCCGACCCGCGCAACCGGGTGATCGCCGTCTGCGCGGCGGCCGTCGCCCTGGGCGTCGTGCCGGTGACCACCGCCGGCGTCCCGGTGCTCATCGCAGGTGGGGTCGCGCTCCTGGCCGGACTGCTCACCCGCTCGGCCACCGATCCGACGGAGCTGCCCGGACGATGACCTGGCTGGCGATCCTCGGTGCCGGTGTCGGCTGCTACCTCCTCAAGCTCGCGGGCGTCTCGCTGCCCGCACGGGCGCTCGAGCACCCCGTCGTGGAGCGCGTGGCCGACGTGATGCCGGTCGCCCTGCTCGCCGCGCTGATGGCGGTCCAGGTGTTCGCCGACGGCACCGAACTGACGATCGACGCGCGTGCGGCCGGACTCGCCGCTGCGGTGGTCGCCCTGCTCCTGCGCGCGCCGTTCCTGGTCGTGGTCTTCGTGGCAGCGACCACCGCCGCGCTGCTGCGGGTGGTGTTCCCCGGCTGGTAGCCGCCGGTCAGCCGAGGTCGAGCAGGTCCTCGAGCCCGACGGTGAGTCCTGGCCGGTCGGCCACGCGACGCACCGCCAGCAGCACCCCGGGCGTGAACGAGGCGCGATCCATCGAGTCGTGGCGGATCGTCAGCGTCTCTCCCGGCCCGCCCAGCAGCACCTCCTGGTGCGCGACCAGACCGCGGGCCCGGACCGAGTGGACGTGGATGCCCTCGACCTCGGCGCCGCGAGCTCCCGCGAGGCCGGTGGACGTCGCGTCCGGGACCGGATCCACGGAGGACTCTCGCCGGGCCGCCGCGATGAGCTCGGCCGTACGCCGCGACGTACCGCTCGGCGCGTCGGCCTTGTCGGGGTGGTGCATCTCCACGATCTCGACCGACTCGTAGAAGGGCGCGGCCGACGCGGCGAAGCGCATCATCAGGACCGCGCCGACCGAGAAGTTCGGGGCCACGACCACCCCCACGTGGGGCGCGTCGGACAGGGCGGCACGCACCTCGTCCAGCCGCGCGTCGTCGAACCCCGTCGTCCCGACCACACAGTGGAGGCCGCGGCCGATGCACCATCGCAGGTTGTCCATCACCGCGTCGGGCCTGGTGAAGTCGACGACGACATCGGCCATCGCGAGCGGGTCGAGCCCGTCGGTCGAGCCGAGTGCCGCCACCAGCACGAGGTCGTCGGCACGCTCGACTCCCCGGCAGACCTCGGACCCGACCCGACCCCGAGCTCCCAGCACGCCGACCTTGATCGTCACGCGCACAACCTAGCGGCCGAGCCGGGACACCCGGCCGCCACGCGGGTCGGCGCGAATCACGATCTGGCAGTCTGAGGCCATGCCAGTCCAGCAGATCCCGCCGCGGTTGATCTGGGCCGTCGAGCTGATGGATCCGCAGCCCGGCGACAACGTGCTCGAGATCGGATGTGGCCCCGGGTACGGCGCCGAGCTGATCTGTCAGCGGCTGACCACGGGCAAGCTCTTCGCGATCGACCGCTCGGAGTCAGGCGTCGACCGCACCCGCCGCCGCAACCAGAAGTACGTCGATGCCGGCCGGCTGACCGTCCGCCAGATCGACCTGGCCACGCTCCGGGTCCCCGTGAAGCGGCTGCACAAGGTCTTCGCGTTCAACGTCAACCTGTTCTGGGTTCGCAAGTGCGCCGACGAGGTCGCGCTCCTCCACGAGCGCGTGCTGCCGGGGGGCGCCGTGTTCCTCTACTACGAGACGACCCAGCCCGAGCTGGTGCCGAACATCGTCCGCAAGGCGTCGGCCGCACTGACCGAGGGCGGTTTCCGGGTGTCGGTGGTCGACCAGAAGGCGCCACCGGTGGTGGCGATCATCGGCCGCAGATGAGGCTATTTCCTGATGTTGACCAAATATTAGACTATTCTCTAAACTTGTCACACCATCAGGATGGAGGCGGACCGTGGATGTCGTGGTGCTGACCGTCGACCAGGACGGGAGCCGCAGCGGGGCCGACCAGGTCCCGTTCGCGCTCGCCTCGCTCGCCGACGTCTCCGCCCGGCTGCCCTTCGAACGCACGGTCGGCGACGAGTTCCAGGGCGTGCTCGACGAGCCGGCCGCGGTCGTCGCCGCCCTCGAGGCCCTGCTCCGCTCGGGTGAGTGGAACATCGGGATCGGCGTCGGGCCGGTCGAGACCCCGCTTCCGGACCAGGCACGTGCCGGGCGCGGACCGGCGTACCTCTCCGCCCGCGAGGCGGTCACCCGCGCCAAGTCCAGCCCCTGGCACGTGCGTGCGGTCGGCGAGGGTGATCGCGTCCGGGCCCTGGAGTCGGCGATCTGGCTGTGGGCCGCGCTGCTCGCGCGCCGTACCCCGCGAGGCTGGGAGGTCGCGGACCTCGTCGACGAGGGGCTGACCTACGACGAGGCCGCGTCGCGGATCGGCATCAGCCAGTCCGCGGTCAGCCAGCGGGCCGCGGCCGCCGGGATCGCCGAGGGACGGCGTGCCCGCGAGCTGGTGGAGTACCTCACCCGCACCGCACTCGGAGGTGACCGATGACCGGCCACGAGATCGTCGACACCATCCTGGTCGCGGGCGCCGCGCTGATCTCCGTCGTGGAGCTCGCCACCGGCAAGGCCTCCCGGCTCGCGGCGGGCGCTCTGCTCGTCCTCGTCGCGCTCGCCCTGCTCTGGGGCTGGGGCTCCGACGCCGACCACGACCTCGACAAGACCGTCACGGTCCTGGCCGCCGTGCTGGCCGTGGCCGGTGGTGGGCTGGTGACCACCCAGGTGTTCTCCTTCGTCGAGGACCCCGAGGGGGTCACCCGGGCCGGCTCGGTCCTGCGCGGAGGCGCGTGGATCGGCGCGCTCGAGCGGCTCGCCGTGTACGTCGCGCTCGTGGCGGGCTGGGCGCCCGGGTTGGCGATCGTGCTCGCGGTCAAGGGACTCGGACGCTACCCGGAGCTGCGCAACCAGGAGGACACCGGCGTGGCGGAGCGGTTCATCATCGGCACGTTCACCAGCGTGCTCTGGGCGGTCGCCTGCGCGGGGGTCGCGGTGCTCGCTCCTTGAGCGAGGATGTTCCCCCGGCGGAGCCGGGGGAACATCCGCTGCCCAACGGCCCCGCTCAGACCTTGACCGCGTCGAGGACCGCGAGGACCTCGTCCGGAGTGGCGGCGCCACGCAGCGCGGCGACCTGCTCGGCATCGGTGAAGATCCCGGCGATGCGCGACAGGAGCGCGAGGTGGTCGTCACCGGCGCCGGCGACGCCCACGACGAACTCCGCCTGCTTGCCGTTCCAGTCGACCGGCTCGTCGTAGCGCACGAACGACAGGGCGGTCCGCCGGATCGAGGACTTGGCCTCGTTCGTGCCGTGCGGGATGGCCAGGCCGTTGCCCATGAACGTCGACACCGACGTCTCGCGGTCGTGCATCGACCTCACATAGCGCTCGTCGACGGCGCCCGCCTCGACGAGCAGCCGGCCCGCCTCGTCGATCGCGTCGTCGCGCGAGCGAGCCCGGCCGGCGAGGACGATGGAGTCCGTCGCCAGGACACCGCCGGATGCCGCGTCTGCCACGGACGCGTCCGCGACAGAAGTCCCCACCCCGTCGCCGTTCGTCCGGCCGAGGAGCTGGACGATGTCGTCGTACGCCGGGCTCGCCATGAAGTTGTCGACCGTGACGAGCATGGCCGACGGGGCCATGGGCCGTGCCCGGGCGGCGAGGTCCTGGTGGGTGACGATCAGGTCGTAGGTGTCGGTCAGGTTCGAGATGGCCCGGTTGACGACGGTGACACCGTCGTGTCCTGCGTCCTTGATCTTCTTGCGCAGCACCGACGCCCCCATCGCGGAGGAGCCCATTCCGGCGTCGCAGGCGAAGACGATGCTGCGGATCGCGCCTCCGGCACGGGTCGCGCTGCCGGTCAGTGCCGCCGCCACCGAGGACTGCTTGCCCTTGAGCTGCTCCATGCTCGCGGTCGCGGCGGCCAGGTCGACCTCGTCCACGGTGGTGTCGAGCCGGAGCAACAGGCCGGCGACCAGGAAGGTGACGACCAGCGCGCAGGACCAGCAGAGGGTGACGCCCACGACGCTGCCCTTGGCCACGGACGAGTAGACGGCGAAGATCGAACCGGGCGCCGCAGGTGCGACCAGTCCCGAGTCGAAGATCACGTTCATCATGGTGCCGGTGGCACCACCCGCGATGAGGGCCAGGACCAGGCGCGGCTTGGCGAGGACGTACGGGAAGTAGACCTCGTGGATGCCGCCGAGGAACTGGATGATGAGCGCACCAGGAGCCGTGGCCTTGGCGATGCCGCGACCGAAGACCATGTAGGCCAGCAGCAGCCCCGCGCCGGGGCCGGGGTTCGCCTCGAGCAGGAACAGTGCGGAGTGACCGGCTTGCTTGGCCTGATCCAGCCCAAGGGGCGTGAGGACGCCGTGGTTGATCGCGTTGTTGAGGAACAGCACCTTGGCCGGCTCGATGATGATCGCGGTCAGCGGCAGCATGTGGTGGTGCACCAGCCACTCGACGCCGTTGCCCAGACCTGTCATCACGCCGCGCAAGACAGGTCCGAGAATGAACATGGACCCGATCGCCATGATCGCGGCCGAGATGCCGGCGGAGAAGTTGTTGACCAGCATCTCGAAGCCCGGCTTGATCTTGCCGTCCCAGAGGCGGTCGAGCCTCATGATCACGTAACCACCGAGCGGGCCCATGATCATCGCGCCCAGGAACATCGGTGAGCCGCCGGTCTCGGCGTACGCCTTGTCGAACAGCGGCGAGCTGGTCGCCATGATCACGCCCAGCGTCGAGGTCGCACCGACGACGCCGCCGCGGATCTTGTACACGTTGTAACCACCGGTATAGGCGATCAGCAACGGGATCAGGTAGTAGATGCCGGGGCCGACGATCGTGGCGATCTTCTCGTTCGGTGTCCAGCCGACGGGGATGAAGAAAGCGGTGATCAAACCCCAGGCGATGATCGCGCCGATGTTCGGCATGACCATGTTGGACAGGAACGTTCCGACCCGTTGGGCGTGCACGCGCAGGCTGCCACTTCCGGGGGCCGTCATTGTGGTGGCCATCTGGTTCCTCTCGATCAAGCGGCACGTGACGACCGTCACGGTCCGTACGGAACGGATTCTGCAACACGTTCGGGCACATTGCCAAGTATTCGGGCACAAATTTCTGCCCGTTTGCTTGGTTTTTGCCCATCGGACGACTAGCGTCGCGCCCGAACTCCCGAAAGGACCCGCCGCCCATGAAGGCCCTGCGCTTCTACGCACCCGAGGACGTACGACTGGAGGACGTGCCCGAGCCCGAGTGCGAACCCGACGAGATCAAGCTGCGGGTGCGCAACTGCTCCACCTGCGGCACCGACGTGAAGATCTTCCACAACGGCCACCAGAACCTCACTCCCCCGCGGACGATCGGGCACGAGATCGCCGGTGAGGTCGTCGAGGTCGGCACGGACGTGAACACGACGTACGGCAGCGGCTGGCAGGTCGGCGACCGGGCCCAGGTGATCGCGGCCGTGCCGTGCGGTGAGTGCTACGAGTGCCGCAAGGGCTGGATGGCGGTGTGCCAGAACCAGACGTCGGTGGGGTACCAGTACGACGGCGGGTTCGCCGAGTACATGATCGTGCCCCGCCAGGTGCTCAAGGTCGACGGGCTGAACCGCATCCCCGACAACGTGGGGTACGACGAGGCCTCGGCGGCCGAGCCGTTCGCGTGCGCGATCAACGCCCAGGAGCTGCTCGGCATCGAGCCCGGCGACACCGTCGTCGTGTTCGGGGCCGGGCCGATCGGGTGCATGCACATCCGGATCGCCCGCGGCGTCCACGAGTGCGGTGCGGTCTACCTGGTCGATGTGAACGCCGAGCGGTTGAAGATGTCCGCCGAGGCCGTCCAGCCGGACGAGACCATCGACGGCTCGCAGGTCGACGTGGTCGAGCGGGTCATGGAGCTGACCGGCGGCCGCGGCGCCGACGTCGTGATCACGGCCACCGCCGCCAACGTCACCCAGGAGCAGGCGATCGCGATGGCCGCGCGGAACGGCCGCATCTCGTTCTTCGGTGGCCTGCCGAAGACCAGCCCGACGATCACCTGCGACTCCAACCTCGTGCACTACCGGCAGCTGCACATCCACGGCGCCAACGGATCTGCGCCCGAGCACAACAAGCGAGCCCTGAAGTACATCTCCACCGGCCAGGTCCCCGTCAAGGACCTGATCACCCGGCACATCCCGCTCGACGACGTGCTCTCCGCCTTCGACATCGTCGCCCAGGGCGAAGCCATCAAGGTCACCGTCGAGCCGTAGCTGTCACCCGGTCGTCCGCCCGAGCGGCCAGTAGAACATCCGCTCAGGCGGACGACCCGATCTCCTGAGGGGCCCGCCCGCGTCACCGCGGCTGACCCATCCGCTCAGCGGGGACCGACGACGGCCAGGATCTCCGGCTGGGAGAACAGCTCCGCGGCCAGCAGGCGCACGTCGTCGAGGGTGACGCCGTCGATACGGGCGAGCACCTCGTCGATGCTGAGCAGCTCGTCGTCGACCAGCTCGGACTTGCCGAGGCGGGTCATCCGCGACGCGGAGTCCTCGAGGCCGAGCACCAGCCCGCCCTTGAGCTGACCCTTGCCGCGGGTGAGCTCCTCGAGGTCGATGCCGTCCTGCGCGATCTTGGCGAGCTCGGCGCGGACCACGTCGAGGACCTGCTCGAGCTTGTTCGGCAGGCACCCGACCGAGACCCCGACCAGGCCGGCGTCCACGTGCTGGCTGGCGAAGGAGAACACGGAGTAGGCGAGGCCGCGCTTCTCGCGGACCTCCTGGAAGAGCCGGCTGGAGGTGCCGCCACCGAGCGCGGCGTTGAGGACGCCGAGGGCGAAGCGACGCGGGTCGGAGCGCGTCAGGCCCTGGACGCCGAGCACGACGTTCACCTGCTCGAAGTGCCGGGTCGCCTCGGCGATGCCGGTGCCGACCTTGCGCGGCGTGAGGGTCTGGCGCTGGGCGACCGGCTCGGCGGTGCCATCCAGGAAGTCGCGGCGGGAGAACGCCGAGCGGACCAGGCGGACGACCTTCGCGTGGTCGACGTTGCCGGCGACCGAGATGACCATCCGCTCCGGCCGGTAGTGACGCCTGTAGAAGCGGCGGATCTGGTCGCGGGTCATCGACTCGATCGATGCGGCGGTACCGGCGATCGGCCGGCCGAGTGGCGAGTCGCCCCAGGCCAGCGACGAGAAGAGGTTGTGCGCCACGTCGTCGGGGTCGTCGTCGTGCATCGCGATCTCGTCGAGGATCACGTCGCGCTCGGC
>DATAOY010000023.1:0-44153 GCA_036265495.1 Nocardioides sp.
CCGCACCTTCCTCGGCTGACCTCCGACCGAACCAGTCGGCAGGCCTGTGCCGGGCGTGGGTACTGTCGCCGACATGGACCTGACCCTCACCGACGAAGAGCGGGAGATCCGCGACTGGGTGCGCACGTTCGTCACCAAGGAGCTGATGCCGCTCGAGCCGCAGGTGCTCGAGCGCGAGCGCAACGGCGAGCGCGGCTTCTCCCTCGACGAGCTGCGCGCGCTGCAGCAGAAGGCCAAGCAGTCGGGGTTCTTCGGCGTGCTGACGCCCGAGGAGTACGGCGGCATGGGCCTCAGCTCGGTGATGGCGGCGCTGATCGAGATCGAGCTGGGCCGCACCTTCGTGCAGTTCAAGTTCGGCGGCGACGCCGACAACATCCTCTTCCACGCCAACGACGAGCAGAAGCAGCGCTACCTCGTGCCGACGATCAGCGGCGAGCGCTACAGCTGCTTCGCGATCACCGAGCCCGGGGCGGGGTCCGATGCCCGCAACATCCGCACCGCCGCGGTGCGCGACGGCGACGAGTGGGTGATCAACGGCGAGAAGACCTTCATCACCGGCGGCGACATCGCCGACTTCACGATGGTCTTCGCGGTCACCGACAAGGAGAAGGGCGCCGACGGCGGCGTCACCTGCTTCCTGGTCGACCGCGAAGCGGGCTGGACCTCCGCCCCGATCCCGACGATGGGCGAGTGGGGTCCGGCGTCCCTGTCGTTCCAGGACGTGCGGGTGCCGCACTCCGCGATCCTCGGCGAGGAGGGGCGCGGCTTCGAGCTCGCGATGAAGTGGATCGGCAAGGGTCGCTTCATGCTCCCGGCGCGGGCGCTGGGCGCCTGCGAGCGGCTCGTCGAGATGGCGATGGACCAGGCGAGGAACCGGGTGACCTTCGGTGAGCCGATCGCGAACCGGCAGGCGATCCAGTGGATGATCGCCGACTCCGCGGTCGAGATCGAGGCGCTGCGCTGGCTGGTGCTGACCGCGGCCTGGCAGGTCGACCAGGGCCTCGACTCACGGCAGGCGCAGTCGATGGCCAAGCTGTACGGCGGCGTCCAGGCCAACCAGATCGTCGACCGGGTGCTGCAGATCCACGGCGGCATGGGCTACACCCGCGAGCTGCCGATCGAGCGGTGGTACCGCGAGCTGCGCCTGCTGCGCATCTACGAGGGCACCGACGAGATCCAGCGCCGCACGATCGCCCGCAACCTGCTGTCGGGACAGGTGTCGGTGCGCGGTCACCTCGGCTAGCTCTTCCCGTCCGACGGCGACGACGGCTGCTCGACGTCGAGGGCGTCCATCGCGGCCAGCACGGCCCGTACGTGGGCGACCTCGTGCGTGCGGAACAGGTCCGTGCCGCCGAGGCGGGCCAGGACCGCGAAGAAGCCCTCGGCCTTGCGGAACTCGTCCTCGAACAGGTGGAAGGCGTGCGGCAGCGCGTTGCACACCGGCACGCCCAGGCTGCGGAGCCTGAAGCACTGGGCGAGCACGGCGGCCTGGTGCCGCACCCGCACGGCCGGGTCGACCAGGTTGGCGTAGTAGAAGCCGAGGCCGGGGTCGATGACGACCTGTCGGACCCCGAGCGAGCGGGCGTGCTCGAGGCGCGGGCCGAAGTGGTCGACCAGGTAGGGCAGCGCGTCGATGGCCGGGTGGTCGTGGGCGACCCGGACGTCGTCCGGCTCGCAGAAGCAGAGGATGACCGTGGCGTCGTACGACGCGGCGCAGGCGAGCATCTCGTCCTCGCCGTCGCGACCGGTCAGGTTGAGCACCCGGGCGCCCGCGTCGAGGCAGGCCGCGACGACCGCGGGCCGGTAGGTCTCGACGGAGACGACGAGCTCGGCGGCGAGCGCCTCGACGACCGGGAGCAGGCGTGAGAGCTGCCCGTCGGTCCCGACGCGTGCGGCGGCGGCCGTGCTCGACTCGGCACCGAGATCGACGACCCGGGCGCCCTGCGCCACCTGGGTGCGGGCCTTGCGGACCGCGGCCTCGGTGGAGACGGCGATGCTCTCGCGGTACGTCGAGTCGCGGGAGAGGTTGACGGTGCCCATCAGCACCGGGGCGGGTCCGCCGATCGTGACGCCGCCCACGGTCACCGGCTCGACCGGTCGGGCCAGGTCGTCGGCGTACTCGCTGTGCAGCGCCGCCAGGTCCGACAGCGAGATCACCCCGGCAGTCTAGACAGCGAGGTCGGACCCCCTCGGGGGTACCGCTCCGGCCACGTGTGACGATGGACGCCCGGCCGGCGACCAAGGGAGAGACGGCAGATGCGAGTCCTGCTCGGTGAGGGCGACGACCTGAGGACGGCGTACGCCGCGCCCGACCGACCCTGGCTGCGGGTCAACATGGTCTCGACGGTGGACGGCGCCGCGGCCGGCGACGACCGGACCAGCCGGTCGATCAACAACGAGGCCGACCACGAGGTGTTCGACCTGCTGCGCGACCTGGCCGACGCGGTCGTGGTGGGGGCCGGCACCGTGCGCGCCGAGCGGTACGCCGTGGGGCGCAAGCCGCTGGTCGTCGTCTCGCGCAGCGGGAGCGTGCCCGAGACCCAACGGTCCGCCGCACCGGGCAGGGTGTTGATGGCCACGGTGTCGTGCGCCGAGCACCTGCAGGAGGCGCGGGACCTGCTCGGGGACGAGCACGTCCTCGTGCTCGGCTCGCACCGCGTCGACCTCGCCCGGATGAAGGACGAGCTCGTCGTGCGCGGCTTCCGGCACCTGCTCTCCGAGGGCGGCCCACACCTGCTTCGCGATCTGCTCGACCAGGGCGTCGCCGACGAGATCGACACCACGACCGTCCCCCGGATCGTCGGCGGGCTGCACACCCGGATCACCGACGGCCCTCCGGTCGACGTACCCCTGCACCTGCACACACTCGTCGAGTCCGACGGCACGCTGCTGGCGCGGTGGTTCGTGGCCTGAGCGGTTTTGTTCGTGGGGATCGGCCGGGAACGTCCCCCTTTCGTGGCGCCGCTACACCTGCTTCGGGCGCACGCCGCCGCGGCGTGGCAGGGTGGCGGCATGGCCATCGAGGGGATCGACCCGACCGTCCCGCCATCGGGGACCGGGTGCGTGGAGTGTCTGGGGGCGGGTGGATGGTGGTTCCACCTGCGGCGCTGTGCCCAGTGCGGCCATGTCGGGTGCTGCGACAGCTCACCCGCCCAGCACGCCACCGCCCACTGGCGCGAGACGGGGCACCCGCTGATGGCCAGCTTCGAGCCGGGGGAGGACTGGTTCTGGGACTTCCGGGACGAGCAGGCGTACGACGGGCCGATCCTGGCCGACCCGCAGAGTCATCCCTCCGATCAGCCCACGCCGGGACCGGCCGGCGCCGTACCCGAGGACTGGACGGAGCACCTCCACCGCTAGGTCTCGGTGGCTGGCTCGTCCTCGCCGCTCGGCTGCCGGGTCGGCAGCGACCCGGCCGTGAACAACGCGAGCAGCGCCACCAGAGCCAGGACGGAGAGCGCGACCCGCAGGCCGTCGATGCGGGCCGACTCGTTCGCGTCGACCACGGCCGCCGCGGTGGCGCTGTCGACGTGCGCCTCGGCCAGGGCGCTCTCGAGGTCCTTGTCGGACAGGAACGGGATCCCGCCGGCCAGCTCGGTGCTCGCCTGCGACGCCACCTGGTCGGGCACGTCGGGGTTGTTCGTCACGCCACTGAGGAACGACGAGGTCAGGGCCGAGATCAGGACGGCGCCGGCGAGCGCCGTCCCGATGGAGGCGCCGAGGTTGGTGACGGTGTTCTGCAGACCACCGACCTCCGCGCTGCGGTCGTCGCTGACAGCGGAAACGGTCACCGCGCCGAGCTGCGAGGCGAGCGCCCCGATGCCGAGGCCTGCCAGCAGCAAGGGCCAGGTGACGACCTCCGGTCCGACGCCGACCTCGAGGGAGGCGATCAGGCTCACCAGACCCACGAGCAGGGCGAGGAAGCCGAGCCGGACGACCCGGCGGGGTGCGGCGTGGGGGAAGAACTTCGGGATCCCCACCGCACCGAGCAGCAGGGTCGCCGAGAGCGGCATGATCCGCAGACCGGTGTCGATGGCCGAGAGCCCCAACGCGACGGACAGGAAGAGCGGGACGACGAAGAAGAGCCCGGCCTGCAGGAGGTACTGCAGGAAGAACGACGTGAGCCCGCTTCGCAGCTGCGGGATGCGGAGCATCGCGGGGTCCAGGAGCGCCGACCCGCCGGCGTCGAGCCGGCGTTGCTCCCAGCCGAGGAACAGCCGGAGCACCACGCCCCCGGCGAGCACCAGCCACACGACCGGCGAGAGCCCCAGCCAGGCAGGGGCGTCCGGCTTGGGGAGGACGAATCCCCAGGTGCCGCCGCGAAGGATCCCGAAGACCACGAGCGCCAGACCCGTGGCCGAGAGCAGCGTGCCGACGAGGTCGAGCTCAGCGTCGGGGTTGGCCGGCTGGTCGCTCATCCGGCGCGCCATCGCGACGATCCCGATCACGACGATGACCTCCCCTGCGAACACCCACCGCCACGAGGCGTAGGTCGTCAGCAGGCCGCCGATGAGGGGGCCTGCCGCGACCGCGATCGCGCCCGACGCGGCCACCAGGCCGTAGGCCCGGGGCCGGTCCCTCCGGCCGAAGTTCGAGGCCACGAGCGCCACGATCGCCGGCATGATCAGGGCGGCTCCGATGCCCTCGAACAGGGACCAGCCGAGCAGCAGCCAGTAGAGGTTCTGTGCGAGCGCCGTCGTGAACGAGCCGACGCCGTAGATCGCGCACCCGATCGCAAAGGCGCGTTTCCGACCGAGGATCTCGCCGAGCTTGCCGCCGGTGATCATCAAGGAGGCCATCACGAGCGTGTAGAGCGTGATGGCGGTCTGTATCCCGGTCACGGTCGTGCCGACGTCCGCCGCGACGGTCGCGATCGAGACGTTCATGACCGAGCTGTCGAGCGTCATCAGGAACTGCGCCGAGGCCAGCGTGACCAGCACTCCGGAGGAGGCGGTCCGTGCGACCGCAGCCGTGTCCGCCGTCATTCCGGGTCCTCCTGCCGCCCCTTGGCCACCGCGACGGCGCGGACGACGACGCGGGCCACGACCCCGATCAGTGCCAGGTCAGCGATCATCTGGATGAGCGTGACCGCACGTCCTGGCTCCGTGACGGCGACGATGTCGCCGAAGCCGACCGTGGCGAAGATCGTCACCGTGAAGTAGGCAGCGTCGAGACGGCTCAGCGACTGGTTGAACGTGCCGGGGTCCGACTGGCCCATCAGGAAGTACGTCGTGGCGAACCCGACGAAGAACACGGACACGGCCAGCATCAGGCCCTGGACGGCCTTGATGCCCGGGTGCGACGAGCGGAGGATGCCGCGGATCTCCCACACCAGCAAGGAGGCGGTCAGGGTGAGCCCGGCCACCAGGACCAGGACGGCAGTCACGTCCACCCGGGTCATCGGGAGCACGAAGTAGGCGGTGGCCAGAGCGGCGCTCACGAGCAGGGACCGGAGCAACGATCCCGCGGCCCAACGCCACTCGGCGACCGGCATCGGCGCGCGCGCTCCCGAGGTGGAGAGCCCGTGTCCCATGCCGCGAGTCAAGCGGAACGAACGCGCGACGGGGCTCACCCCAGGAGGATGATGTGGGTGCGGGCTCCCGGTCGAACACTGGAAGACACACTCTCGAGTCACACAGGAGTACGTGATGTCCCACACCGACACCCCGGCAGAGTCGACGCCGGCACCCGGGACCCGGGCGACCTACCACGCTGCCACCGACCAGACCGGCTGGGTCGGAATGGTCGTCTTCGCAGCCGTCATCATGATCATGATGGGGATCTTCCACGCCATCGCCGGCCTGGTCGCCCTGTTCCGCGACGAGTACTACCTGGTCGGCAAGTCCGGACTGGTGGTCCACGTCGACTACACGGCCTGGGGCTGGACCTACCTGATCGGCGGCATCATCATCGGCCTCGCCGGCGTTGGTCTGCTCGCCGGTCAGATGTGGGCTCGCGTCGTCGGCGTCGTCCTCGCCGTGCTCAGTGCCGTGCTCAACATGGCGTTCTTCTCGGCGTACCCGTGGTGGTCGGCGATCATGATCACCCTCGACGTGCTCGTGATCTGGGCCCTGACGGTCCACGGTGGCGAGATCCGCAACGAGCCGGTCCGCAGGTAACCGACCACATTGTGTGGCGGCGGGGTCTGGTCCTTCCGGCCTCCGCCGCCCTCCGCGCGTGCTCAGTCGAGCACCGCGATGCTCGCGATGCGCAGCCCCCGTGCCCACAGGGCTGCCACCAGGTCGGCGAGGACGTCGTCGGCGAGGAGCCTGGTGTGCAGGACCGCCTCGCGTTCTGCTGAGGCTGCTCGTGCCGGCAGGAGAGCAGCCCGCACAGCGTCGCCGACGACCCCGCGGACGACGATCTCGTAGTTGTCCGCAACCGGCGACGGGGGCGTTCCGGTCATCGGCTCTCGTCCTCCCTCTCGGTCCGGTCGAGGTCTCCCTCTTCGACGACGCGCCGGATCTCGACCACCTCGAGGCCGAGCGCCCGGAGGCGACGCAGGAACGCCGACAGTGCCTCCTGGTCCGCGAACCGACCGGTCAGCGACGTGGTGATCTCGGTGTCGACCACCCGCTCGACACCGAGATCGTCGAGGTGCTCGAGCTCTTCGAGGGGACCGCTGACGCGGACCTCGTAGTGGTGTGAAGGCATCGACCCACCGCATCGCTGTGAAAGGAAGGACTGGCCGGTTCCAGCACACCGCAAGAAGGGGCGCGAAGCCTCATCCCTGCGGGGTGATCGGGTCGGCCGGGGAGAGTGGCGCCCCGAGAAGCCCGAGGGTGCGTGCTCGTCGGACAGCCAGGTGACGGCGGTTCACGCCCAGCTTGCGCAGGATGCTGCGCACGTGGGTGCGGACCGTGTTGACCGACACGAACATCTTCTCGGCGATCTCCTGGGTCGTGAGCAGCTCCTCGAGGTGGCCCAGCACCTCCAGCTCCTTGGGCGTGAGCGGCTCGACGAGAGCGGCGCCGTGCTCGTCGCGGCGAGCCGGCCCGGCCGACGCCGGGGGTACGCCGGTGCCCCCACGTGGTGGTCGTGACGGCGTGGCGGCTCCAGCCAGCCACGAGTGCCGGGCGAGGACGCGAGGGTTGCCGGCGAGCAGCCGGCGTACTGACGGCGACGCCTCGCGGAACGGGCGGCGGGCACCCTCACGCGCCGCCAGCTCGAGGGCCTGCTCCATCAGAGGCGCGGCTGCCCGGACGGAGTGCCGGTCCGCCTCGTGCACGGCCTCGACCAGCAGCCGGTGCACCTCGGGCACGACGTCCTGGGAGGACTCACGCGCGGTCGCGAGTGCTCGATCCATGGCCACGGAACGGCCCTGCTCGGCGTACGCCGCCGCTGCGACCACATCGCCGGACGGGCCCTGTCCGTCCGCCAGGACGTCCAGCGTCCGCAACGCATCGTCGAAACGTCCCTGGGCCACGGCGATCTGGGCGGCCTGGAGGAGCAGCCAGCCGACGAGCCACGGGTCCCGGACGTCGGACGGGCAGAGGGACTCGACGTCGCACGGCACGAGAAGACCGGACCGGGCCTCCAGGTGGGCCTGGATCCCGGTCGTGACGGCGCGGACGACCTGGTCGTCGACCAGGCCGCGGCAGACCCGGGCCTCGCCGAGGTGACGGCGTACCGACGCGAGGTCGTCCCGCTCGAGCGCGACGAGCGCCAGAGCAGCAGCCGCAGCCGGACCCCGTGTCTCGCCGGAGTCGTCGGCCTCCTCGACGAGCTCGAGCGCCTGGCGAGCATGGAGCTGGGCACGGTTGAGGCGCGCGTCGAGTGCCTCGCTGAGTGCGCGACGGCCGAGCACCTGCGCGCGGAACCCGGCGGGCAGCCCGGGCAACGCCTCCACCCGGGCCAGGGCGACGCGGGCTCGCGACAGCTCACCGCGGCGGAGGGCGATCTCGGCCGTGGCGACCTGCAGCAGCCCCTCGATCTCCGGGCTGGCGAGTCGTGCGGCCGGGCGACGGGCCGCCGCCAAGGTACGCACTGCCCCGGCCACCACGACCGCGGCCCTCTCGAGATCGTCCGCGATCGCGGCCCTGACAGCGTCGACCAGCACGAAGGAGGGCTCCTGCGCCACGTCGTCCGCGGCGAGCCGGGCGCCGTCGAGCTGGTCCTTGCAGGCGGCGGTGTCATCCGCTGCGAGTGCGAGCGCCGCGCGCACCACGAAGGCGGCGGGGGTGTGGACCTCGGGCGGGACGCGTCGAGCGCTGGCGAGGAGCCGGGCGTCTGGTCCCACCAGGATGCGCGCGACCAGGAGGTCGTCCACCAGCTGCTGGGCCAGCTCGACCCACAGGCCTCCTGCGGCCAGCTGTTCCGCCGAGCGCTCCCACTCCTCGCGCCGGCGAAGCCAGGCGGCCGTCCGGCGGTGGAGGTCGGCGGAGATGTCCGGGGTCTCGTAGGCGAGCCGGGCGCGCAGCAGGTCGCGGAAGAAGGGCTGGTAGCGCAGGCAGCCGTCGTGGTCCCCGGGCTCGAGGAACAGGTTGGACCGGGCGAGCTCGGCCAGCCGGCGCGCGTCCTGGGAGCCGACCAGGTCCTCGAGCAGCTCGGGAACCAGGAGGTCCGGAACGCACGTGCGCAACAGCAGGTCGCGGGTCTCGGGATCGCACGTGTCCAGCACCTCGTGGAGGAGGTAGTCGGTGATGTCGAGGTCGTGCCCGAGCAGGTTGCTGACCATGCTCTCCGGCTCGGGGTGTCCGGCCAGAGCCCGGCCGGCGAAGCGCAGCCCGACGGCCCAGCCGCCGAGCCGGAGGTTGAGGTCGTGCACGGCCTCAGGCGGAAGAGTGCCGCCGGAGCGCGCCAGGAGCACGCCGGCCTCGTCGTCGGTGAAGGCGAGATCGGCCGCGCGGACCTCGTCGAGGGAGCCGTCCAGCCGGTAGCGGTAGAGCGGCAGCACCGGGTCGACGCGCGTCGCCAGGACCAGTCGTAGCGATCCCTCGGTGCGGGCGAGCAGGTTCGCCACCTCGTCCGCGAGCTCCGGAGAGGTGAGCTCGTAGCCGTCGATGACCACAGTCCAGCGCCGTGCGGAGGACACGACAGCGTCCGCCAGCGCTGCGAGCGGCTCGGTGCCGAGTAGCGCGTCGCACCCGAGGTCCTCTGCCAACCCGTCGACGGGGAGTCCGTGCTCCGCGAGGGACCGCAGTGCCGGCTGCCACAGCAGGGTGTCCTCGTCCTCGAGAGCGATCCGGCATCGGGCGGGGTCCGGCGTACGGGTGCACCACTCGTCGAGGAGGGACGTCTTCCCCGAGCCGGCGGGCCCGCTGACCAGGACCAGCGGCGCCGTGCCGTCCAGCCGCTCCAGGAGGCGGGATCGCGCGACGTGGAAGTCCGGTCTGGCTCTCACGGGCACCCCGTTTCCGCTCTCGAGACCGCCTTTCACGCTAGGAGGGCTCGCACGGCGTGTGTCAGGGAAGAAAGGCCCACAGTCAACCGGGACCTTTGACCTTGGTCCACGTCCGTGTGAGCGCCTGGTTCTCACCCGTCCTGTGGGAGGCGTCGTACGTCGCGCCCGGTGCACAATCGCATCGCCGTCCATCCTGACGGGCAGCCGGAGGGAGTGTGTCCGTGAGCGAGAACGAGGACGTCGGCGCTCTGCAGGCGCGGATCGAGGAGCTGCAGTCCCAGCTCGAGACGGAGCGGACACGCAAGGAGTCCTCCATGGAAGAAGCCCAGCGCCACCACCCGCGCGGGCTCAGCGTGCTCGCCGGGATCCTGGTCGTGCTGGCGTGTGTGCTGGCGCCGCTGTCGGTGACGTCGGTGTGGGCGAACCGGATCGTGTCCGACACCGACCAGTACGTGAAGACCGTGGCGCCGCTCGCGGACAACCCGGAGGTCCAGGCCGTGCTCACCGACGAGGTGACGCAGGCCGTCCTCGACAACGTGGACGTCCAGGGCGTCACCCACGACGCCCTCGGCGCCCTGGCCTCGCAACGCGACCTGCGGCCTGCCGTGGCCGCCGCCCTGCCGGGGCTCGAGGGCGCGCTCGTGCAGGGGATCGAGAACTTCGTGCACGACCAGGTCGCCTCGTTCATCGCGTCGGACCAGTTCGCCCAGCTGTGGGACGAGGTCAACCGGGTGGCGCACGCACAGGTCGTCCGGCTGCTCTCCGGCAACACGTCCGGAGTCGTGACGACCCAGGGCGACTCGGTCACGCTGAACCTGGCCCCCATCATCGAGCAGGTCAAGTCGGCCCTGGTGGCGAAGGGGTTCACGCTCGCCTCGTCGATCCCCCAGGTGAACCGCTCCTTCGTCCTCATGCAGTCCAGCTCGATCACCAAGGCCCAGACGGCGTACGACACGCTGGACACGCTGGGGCTGTGGCTGCCGCTGATCGCGATCGTCCTCCTGGTCGGCGGTGTCCTGCTCGCCCGGGACCGCCGGCGGGCCCTGCTGCGGGGATGCCTGGGCCTGGCGGGCGCGATGGTCGTCCTCGGCGTGGGCCTCGCGGTGATGCGCACGTGGTACGTCGACACGACGCCGGGCAACGTGCTCTCGTCCTCGGCCGCCGGTGACGTGTTCGACACGCTGGTGCGGTTCCTGCGCACCGCGCTGCGAGCCGTCGGCGTCCTCGCGCTGGTCCTGGCCTTCACGGCGTTCGTCAGCGGACCGTCCCCCTCCGCCCTCCGCACGCGGCGGAGCTTCACCCACGGCATCGGGTCCCTGCGCGGCAGCGCCGAGGCCGCGGGGTGGCAGACCGGACGGGTGGGCACCTGGACCTACACGCACCGCAAGGCGCTCCGCTGGACGGTCGCCGGTCTGGGCGGACTGGTGCTGGTGCTCTGGAGCCAGCCGACGGCGTGGGTGGTGCTGGTCATCGCCTTGGTGGTGCTGCTCCTGCTGGCGGTGATCGAGTTCGTCGGTCGGCCGACGCAGGCTCACACCTGATCGGCCGAGCGCGCACCATGCGGCTGCCGGTCGCAGACGACTTCGGTGCCGAGATGCAGGTCCTGCAGGGCGCGGTGGTTGCGGCTCACCGGCACCCGGAACACACCGATCGGGACCAGCACGACGAAGAGGGCGCGTGCGGCGGCGCCCGGCAGGCGGAGGGCTCCCCCGCGGCCGAGGACGCGCAGTCCCATGAGCAGGTGGCCGTACGTGCGACCCCTCAGGTCCGGGCGACCGTCAGGTAGGCGAAGGTCACGAAGAAGGCGGAGGTCAGGCGGAAGACCAGGCCGCGCTGAAGGAACTCGAAGCCTCGCGGTCGATCAGGAGGAGCAGTCCCGCCAAGAGGAGGTAGCAGCCGAGGGGGACGGCGCGCACGAGGGAGTCGAGGAGGCCGGAGGCCGGCGCCGAGCCGGGTCACCGCAGCAGCGGGTCGACGGCGCCGACGGCGAGGTCGGCACGGATGCCCTGGATGCGCACGCCCTTCACGGTCGCGGAGGCCATCGACCCGGTCGACTCCCGGATGATCTCCGCCGCATCTCGGGCCCCCCGACGAGCACGTGCTGCGTCAGGAGAGCGCCTTCTCCTTGATCCGGTCGTAGTCGGCCTGGGTGATGTGGCCGTCGTCCAGGAGCTGCTTGGCCTTGGCGATCTGGTCCGCGGGGCCTCCGCTCTGGGTGGCCACGTTGCGGATGTAGGCCTCCTGCTGGGCCTGGTAGTCCGCCATGGCCCGGTTCTGGCGCTCGGCCATCTTGGGCCCACGCGCGATCAGGTAGACCAGGGCGGTGAGGAGCGGCAGGAAGATCAGGCAGACGATCCATACGGCCTTCATCCACCCGCTCTCGTCCCGGTCGCGGAACAGGTCGGTGACGATCTGGAAGAGGATCATCAGATAGGCGATGAAGGCGAACGAGATGATGATGAACCACACGACGTCCCAGAACGACATGACCGCGTCCTTTCTCCGGTGTGCGACGGCGGGCCGAGTCTGCCCGCCGCTCGGGGGGTGACGCCTCATCCCCACCGGGTGATCCCGGGCCCTCACCCACCGCTGACGATGCGCGGGCCGCCGCGCGGGTGTGCGCTGTCGGGTATGCGCGAAGGGTCAGACGGAGGAGCAGCCCGATGAGGTACGAGGTCCACGTCTCCGGGCAGGTCCCGCGGGAGGTGCTTGTCCGTGAGACCCACGGGCTCGCGGAGCCTCCGGAGGTCGTGCACGAGACCTGCACAGTGCTGTCGGGGACCTTTGCCGACCAGGCGGCGCTGCACGGGTTCCTCCACCAGCTGTGGGCCCGGCGGCTCGAGGTGGTGCGGGTCCGGCGTACGCGCGACTGAGCGACCGACTCACCGGTCGAGCCGCCGTAGCGGGACGATCAGAGGGCCCCACCTTCTCGGTGAGGGGCCTGCAGAATTCCCCGCTCGGGCGGGGACCTCTGCACAAGGTGGTCGGAATCTGCCCCACCAGGTGAGGATTTCCCCGCCCAGGCGGGGAAGTCGAAGCGAGCCCTACCGGCTGCCCTTCCGAACCCGGGCCGCCATCTTGGCCCGCTCGTTCTGGTCGAGCACGACCTTGCGGATGCGCACGGTGTGCGGGGTGACCTCGACGCACTCGTCCTCGCGACAGAACTCCAGGCACTGCTCCAGCGACAGCTTCCGCGGGGGCACCAGCTTCTCGAAGTTGTCGGAGGTGGAGGAGCGGATGTTGGTCTGCTGCTTCTCCTTGGTGATGTTGACGTCCATGTCGTCGGCACGGGAGTTCTCCCCGACGATCATGCCCTCGTAGACCTCGGTGGTCGGCTCGACGAACATCACCCCGCGCTCCTGCAGGTTCGTCATGGCGTACGCCGTCGCAGCACCCGAGCGGTCGGCCACCAGCGATCCGGAGGCACGCGAGCGGATCTCGCCGGCCCACGGCTCGTACTTCTCGAAGACGTGGTGGGCGATGCCGGTGCCGCGGGTCTCGGTGAGGAACTCGGTGCGGAACCCGATCAACCCGCGGGCCGGGACCAGGAACTCCATCCGCACCCAGCCGGTCCCGTGGTTGGTCATCTGCTCCATGCGGCCCTTGCGGGTCGCCATCAGCTCGGTGATCGTGCCGAGGTACTCCTCCGGAGCGTCGATGGTCAGCCGCTCGACGGGCTCGTGCACCTTGCCGCCGATCTCGCGGGTGACCACCTGTGGCTTGCCGACCGTGAGCTCGTAACCCTCGCGTCGCATCTGCTCGACCAGGATCGCCAGCGCCAGCTCGCCGCGGCCCTGCACCTCCCACGCGTCGGGCCGCTCGGTCGGGAGCACCCGCAGCGAGACGTTGCCGACCAGCTCGCGGTCGAGTCGGTCCTTGACCAGGCGGGCGGTGACCTTGGATCCCTTCACCTTGCCGACCAGCGGCGAGGTGTTGGTGCCGATGGTCATCGAGATCGCCGGCTCGTCGACGGTGATCAGCGGCAGCGGCCGGGGATCGTCCGGGTCGGCCAACGTCTCGCCGATCATGATGTCCGGGATGCCCGCGATCGCCGCGATGTCGCCGGGCCCTGCCGACTCCGCCGGCACCCGCTCCAGCGCCTCGGTCATCAGCAGCTCGGTGATCTTCACCGACCGCTGTGCCCCGTCGCGCTGCAGCCAGGCGACGTTCTGACCCTTGCGGAGCGTGCCCTGGTGGACTCGCACCAGTGCCAGCCGGCCGAGGAACGGCGACGCGTCGAGGTTGGTGACGTGCGCCTGTAGCGGCGCCCCCTCGTCGTACGTCGGCGCCGGGATCGTGTCGAGGATCGTGCGGAACAGCGGCTCGAGGTCGGGGGAGTCCGGCAGCCCGCCGTTGGGTGGGGCGTCGAGCGAGGCACGGCCGGCCTTGGCCGAGGCGTAGACGACCGGGAAGTCCAGGGCGTCCTGGCTGTGGTGCTCGTCGAGCAGGTCCAAGAAGAGCTCGTAGGTCTCGTCGACCACCTCGGAGATGCGGGCGTCGGCGCGGTCGACCTTGTTGACGACCAGCACGACGGGCAGGTCGGCGTTCAGGGCCTTGCGGAGCACGAACCGGGTCTGCGGCAGCGGTCCCTCGGAGGCGTCGACCAGCAGCACGATCCCGTCGACCATCGACAGCCCGCGCTCGACCTCGCCGCCGAAGTCCGCGTGGCCCGGGGTGTCGATGATGTTGATGGTCATCCCGGCCGCGAGACCGAGGTCGGCTGCGGCCTTGCCGGTGTAGTGGATCGCGGTGTTCTTGGCGAGGATCGTGATCCCCTTCTCGCGCTCGAGGTCGCCGGAGTCCATGATCCGGTCGGCGACGCCCGCTTCCTCCTGGTGGGCGGTGAACGCGCCGGCCTGGTGGAGCATGGCGTCGACCAACGTGGTCTTGCCGTGGTCGACGTGCGCGACGATCGCGACGTTCCGGAGGTCCGAACGGGTGGCAGGCATGGTGGGACGACGTCGCTTTCGCAGGTGGGGGTTCGGCTCCCGATCCTATCGGCGGCGGTGGTGCGGACCTGCATCGTGAAGAGGGGTCGTGTGCCGGCGGGGGGGCGGGGGACCGTCCTCAGGCACACGACCCGGGAGGCTCGTCAGCGCCGGGTCCTCCCGAGATGGACCCGGACACGACGAGGGCCCGGTCGCCAGCGACCGGGCCCGTGTCGGGCAGGAGGTTCAGGCCGTCAACGGGACCCTGCGGAGCATCTCGACGTACGCGGGGCGCACGCGATACCGACGCTGCCGTGCCCAGAGGGGGGTGAGGGCACGATCGCGGCTGGCCAAAGCAACCGTTCGGTTGATCCGGTCTCCCAGGCAGTCCTCGCACGGACGGCCATGGGCACCATGGGGGGATGTGGTGCACATTGGTGTTTGCCTCCTTGTGACTTAAGAGACGGTCAAATCGGCGGGCGTGACGCAGCGCCCGGTAAAGACCTGGCCGAGCCCGTCGCGGGCCCGTGGCGGAGGTCGGGTGCGGCGAGCGATCGACCCCGGGAGACCGTTCTGACCTGCAGATTCAGCGGTACGTCGCGCCGGGGACGCGGGATTCGGCGGTCCGGCGGCCGGCACCAGGTTTTACCTGGCGTGGCTGCGTCAAGGGACGCTCACGAGGCCCGGACCAGCTCGAAGGCCCGCCACATCGCGGCGTACCGGCCGTCGCGGGCGACCAGGTCGTCGTGCGTCCCGTCCTCGAGGACCCGACCCTGACCGAGGACGACGATCCGGTCGGCGGCGCGGGCCGTCTGCAGTCGGTGGGCGATCAGGATCGTGGTCCGTCGCCCGGCCACCGCCGCCATCGCCGCGGACACCTTGGCCTCGGTGGCGAGGTCGAGGTTGGCCGTCGCCTCGTCGAGCAGCAGCAGCGCCGGGTCGACCAGCTCGGCGCGGGCGAGGGCGATCAGCTGGCGCTGGCCGGAGGAGAGCGACGTACCGCGCTCGGAGATCTCGTGGAGGTAGCCGCCGGGAAGGCCGGCGACCAGGTCATGGGCGCCGACGGCGCGGGCCGCCGCCTCGACCTCGGCGTCGGATGCGTCGGGCCGGCCGTAGGCGATGTTGTCGCGGATGGTGCCGGTGAAGAGGAACGACTCCTGCGGCACGTAGCCGAGCCGGCTGCGGAAGTCGTGCAGCGACAGGGTGCGCAGGTCGTGCCCGTCGAGGGTCACCGAGCCCGAGTCGGGGTCGTAGAAGCGGGCGATCAGCTTGAGCACCGTCGACTTGCCGGCGCCGGTCTCGCCGACGAGGGCGACCGTCTCGTGGGCGGCGATGCGGAGCTCGAGGCCCCGGAGCGCCTCCGGCGGCTTGCGGCGTACGGCGTGCGCGCGGGTCGGCACCTGGTCGGCGGGGCCGCGCTCCTCGGTGGCGAGGTCGGCCTGCGGGTAGGTGAAGTGGACGTCGTGCAGCACGAGCTCGCCACGGACCCGACCGAGCGGGACGGGCTCGGTCACGTCGGGCGTGATCGTCTGCAGCCGCATCAGCTCGGAGATGCGCCCGATGGACACCCGGGTCTGCTGCCAGGAGTCGAAGACCTGTGACAGCTGCTGGATCGGGGAGAAGAACATCGTGAGGTACAGCAGGAAGGCGATCAGCACACCGGTCGTGAGCCGGCCCTGCTCGATCAGGTGGGAGCCGACGCCGAGCACGATCACGTCGGCGATCGCGGAGAGGAACAGCACGAAGGGGAAGTACGTCGCGATCGTGCGCTGGGCCCGCGCGCGGCCGTCGTAGTAGCGCCGGCCCAACCGGTGGAACCGCTCACGGGTGAGCTGTTCGTGCACGAAGGCCTGCGCCTCGCGGATGCCCGAGAGCGACTCCTGGAAGTCGGCGTTCACGATCGCCAGGGCCTCACGGACGCGGTCGTAGAGCTCGCTGGTGACCCGCCGGAAGATCACGGTGGCGATGGCGAGCGGCACGATGATCGTCATCGTCGCCAGGGCGAGCTCGAGATCCATCAGCAGCAACGCGACGCCGACCCCGACGAAGGTGACCAGGGAGACCAGGGCCTGGAGGAGGCCGTTCTCGATCAGCGTCTCGAACTGGTCGACGTCGGTGGTCATCCGGGTCATGATCCGGCCCGCCATCTCGCGCTCGTAGTAGTCGAGCGAGAGGCGTTGGAGCTGCGCCCAGATGCGGATGCGCAGGCCGGCCATGATCCGCTCGCTGGTGCGGCCGGTGACGAAGGTCGCGGCGATCTGGTCGAGCAGGTCCAGGAGGGCCACGAACAGGAACGCCGCGGAGGCCCACCACAAGACGTCGACCGCATCCGCTGCGACCCCGTGGTCGACACCGATGCGCACCAGGTAGGGGCCCGCGAGTCCGGCCAGCGCATCGAGGACCACGAGCGCGAGGCCCAGCGCGAAGGACCAGCGGAACTCCTTGACCAGCCGCCACATCGAGAACTCGGGGTCGGCCCGGGTCTCGTGCACGAGCCGGGGCTCCAGATCGTCACGCACCGGTGGCAGGGCCTCGACGCGCGCCAGCAGCTCGGGGGTGGGGGCGAGGTTGAGCCGCCAACCGCCGCCCATCCCCGGCCCCAACGTGGGCCGACGGGCCATCCGGGCCGCGGCCCGTTCGGTGGCGTCGCGGACCGCCTCGGCCCGGTCGCCGGTGCCGCGCTGCCAGGCCGACGGAGTGATGTCGACCTGGCTGAGGGTCTCGATCGAGTCACCGACCGCTCCGGCCGCGTCGTCGTCCAACCCGGTGAGCAGCTCGCGGTACGCCGCATTGCGTCCCAGGAGCTCGTGGTGCGTGCCCTCGTCCGCGACCCGGCCGTGCTCGAGGAGGACGACGCGGTCGGCCAGGCTCAGCGTGGACACGCGGTGCGCGACGATCAGGCTCGTCCGGTCGGCCAGGACCTCGCGGAGCCGGGAGAAGATCGCCTCCTCGGTGGCCGCGTCGACGGCGCTGGTCGCGTCGTCGAGCACCAGGATCCGCGGGTCGGACAGGATCGCGCGGGCGAGGGCCACGCGCTGTCGCTGGCCTCCGCTCAGGCTCAGGCCACGCTCGCCGACCCGGGTGCCGTAGCCGTCGGCCAGCTCGAGGATGAAGTCGTGGGCGCCGGCGACGCGAGCCGCCTCCTCGATCTCCTCGCGCGACGCGTCCGGGTGCCCGTAGGCGATGTTCGCGGCGATCGTGTCCGAGAACAGGAAGCTCTCCTCGAACGCCGCACCCACCTGCCTGCGCAGCGACTGCAGAGTGACGTGGCGGACGTCGTGGCCGTCGACGAGCACCTGACCCTCGTCCGGGTCGAGCAGCCGGTGGACGAGGCGGGTGACCGTCGACTTGCCGCTGCCGCTGGCGCCGACCAGAGCCACGCGCTCACCGGGACGGAGGTGGAGGTCGAGCCCGTCGAGGATCGGTTGCTCCGCGTAGGCGAACCGCACTCCGCGCAGCTCGATCTCCCCGCGCACCTCTGGGAGGTCGACGGCGTCGGGCTCGTCGGCGATCTGCGACTCGAGGTCGAGCAGCTGGAAGATCCGCTCGACGCCGGCCCGGGCCTGCTGGCCGACGGTGAGGACGCCGGCCAGCTGCCGGGCCGGCGCGACGAACTGCCCGACGTACGTCGAGAAGGCGAGGAAGGTGCCGATCGAGATCTGGTCGTGGAGCGCCATCCAGCCGCCGAGCGCGAGCACCGCGACCTGGGCGAAGACGGGGATCGACTCGAGGAGGGGCTGGTACCGGGCCTGGAGGCGGGTGGCGCGCATGCGCACGCCGTACAAGGTCGCGACGATGCCGACCATCCGCTCCAGCTCGCGCTCCTCCTGGCCGAACGCCTTGACCACGCGGACGCCGTTCACGTCCTCGTCGACGACCTCGGCGACCTCGCCCTCGCGCTGCTGGCCGTCCCAGGTGGCGGGGAAGACCTTGAGCCGCATCCGGAGCGAGACGACGAACAGCGCCGGCGCGATCACGAGCCCGACCAGGGCCAGCGGCGGCGACAGCGCGAACATGATCACCAGCGAGACGATCATCATCAGCAGGTTGCCGGTGATCAGCGGCAGGAAGTTGAGGAGACCCTGGACCAGGGCGGTGTCGCTGTTGGCGCGGGCGACGATCTGGCCGGTGCTGAGGTGCGAGAGGCTCCGCTCGTCGAGGGTGAGCAGGTGGTCGTGCATCCGGTTGCGGAGGTCGTACTGCACGGCGATGCCGACCAGGCCGCCTCGGTAGCGGCGCAGGTAGGCGAAGGCGAACACCGCTCCGGCGATCACGACGAGGAGGAGCAGCCACGGCCACAGGCGGGCGCCGTCGTGACCGATGACGTCGTCCACGATCTTGCGGGCGACGAGCGGGACGACCGCCTGGCCCATGCTGCCGAGGACGGCCGCGGCGAAGGAGATCAGGACGTTGGTCCTGTGGACCCACACCAGCTTGGCCAGCCTGCGGATCCACCCTGGTGTCGGATCGCGCTCCTGGCTGGCTGACATGCGGTGGTGAGGTCCCTCTCGTCGACGGATGAGGCGGCCCGGGGGCCGAAGCGAGTGTAGTGGCGGCCTGGTCGAGGTCCGCGTCGGCAGGGCGCCCACCGGGGTTCACCCGAAGGGGATGAGGCCTGTCCGTTCGCGCTGGGCGACCATCGGACCCTTCACCGGCGAGGCCCTGCGCGTCGACCACGTGCTCGGCGTGGCGGACCCGGCGGCGGAGACTTCGAGCGAAGGGTGCCGTGGATGTCCAACGACGAACCGGCCGTGCTCGACGCGCGGCCACGTCGGGACGACCGCGAGCCCTCACCCGGGGTACCCGAGAGCGAGGCGCCCGGTCCGGGCATGATCTGGATCCCCGGCGGGACGTTCCGGATGGGCTCCGACGACCACTACCCGGAGGAGTCGCCCACGCACCAGGTCGGCGTGGACGGCTTCTGGATGGACGCGCACACCGTCACCAACGCGGAGTTCTCCCGCTTCGTGAAGCAGACCCGCTACGTCACGTCCGCCGAGCGCGCACCCGATCCGGCCGACTACCCCGGGGCCGTCCCGGAGCTGCTGGTCGCCGCGTCCGCCGTGTTCCGGCAGCCGACACGGCCGGTGTCGCTGGACAACCCGTACAACTGGTGGACCTACGTGCCGGGGGCCAGCTGGCGCCAACCGCAGGGACCCGGGAGCTCGGTGAAGCGCCTGCCGGACCATCCCGTCGTCCATGTCGCGTGGGAGGACGTGGCGGCGTACGCCGAGTGGGCCGGCAAGGAGCTGCCGACCGAGGCCGAGTGGGAGTACGCCGCCCGCGGCGGCCTCGACGGCGCGACGTACGCCTGGGGCGACGAGCTCACGCCCGGAGGCCGATGGATGGCGAACACCTGGCAGGGCGAGTTCCCCCTCCACAACACCTGTGAGGACGGCTATCGGGGCACCGCGCCGGTCGGCTCGTACCCGCCCAACGGCTACGGCCTGCTCGAGATGACGGGCAACGTCTGGGAGTGGACCAGCGACTGGTACGGGGCGCACGAACCAGCGGCACATGCGTGCTGCAGCGTCGAGGACCCTCGTGGCGGCACCCGTGAAGGCAGCCACGACCCGGCCGTCCCGGGCACCGAGATCCCGCGCAAGGTGATGAAGGGCGGTTCTCACCTCTGCGCCCCCAACTACTGCCGGCGGTATCGGCCCGCGGCCCGGATGGCGCAGCCCATCGACACGTCGACGTCCCACCTCGGCTTCCGCTGCGTCAGCCGCGGTGCGCGCTCGGCGTAGCAGGGCGTCGAGTGTCCACAACGAGGGTCTGGCGGGCTCCATCCCGCTCCGCTCACCCGCCACGGGCGATGACCACCGGCGCTCGGTGCACGAGGGTGGCGACCATGATGAGTCGACGTTCCGTCCAGTGTCTGGCCACCGGGGGCGTCCTCGCGGTCTCGTTCGTCGTCACCGGCTGCAGCAAGGACAAGCCGGCGATCTGCTCGGACGTCGACGCGCTCAAGAGCTCGGTCGCGGACGTGACGAGCGTGAGCCTCGACAAGAGCTCACTCGCGGCCCTGCCGGGGGACGTCGCCCGGGTGCAGTCCGACCTGAGCACCGTCATGAGCGCCGCCAAGACCCAGTACGCCACCGAGATCGCCGACGTGGACCGGGCCACCTCGAACGTGCGCTCGACCCTCCAGGCCGCGACCGCCTCGCCCTCGGTGCCGACCCTGGCGGCGCTGGGCACGGCCGTGAAGGCACTCGGTGCGTCGCTGACGGCCCTCGAGACCGCCGTCAAGGACACCTGCTGAGCGCGTGGTGGCGGCACCCTCGGCGCGTCGTCACCTGCCTCAGCGGTGGAGCTCGGCGAAGAGGCCGCCCGGTCCGACCTTCTGCACGGCCACCGGCGCCGCCGTCCTGACCGTGCGGCGGTCGACGCGGGTGAACGATGCCGTGATCGGCTTGAACAAGGTGAAGTCACTGTTCGTCGCGGTCGTGCACACGATGCCGGGGTCGGCGTCCTTCCGGATGCGGACCGTGTCGGCTCCCGACATCAGGGTCGGGAACGCGTTGCTGTACGTCGCGGAGTCGGCGGTGTACACCCTCGTGTTCGGCCCCAGCGTGGCCAGGTCGGCCACTCCACAGATCACGTCGACCGTGGACCCCACAGGGGCGCTGTCCGGGATCACGAACGCCTTGAAGCTCACCTGGTAGGCGCCGGGCGCCACGCGCACGCGCCAGAACCCGGCGCCGTTCACGACGTTCCCGCGCGCTCCCGCCCGGTAGCTGACCGCCCGGGTCGACAGCTGCGCCGCGTGCCGTCCGTCGAGCAGGTCGGCGTTCAACCGCGGCACCCGGGCCGAGGAGCTGACCCGCAAGGACGGGGCTCGGTGACCCGACGACTCCAGCGACAACGCGACTCCGCTCCCGTGGCGCGTCAGGGTCGTCACACCGTCGGCCTGGTTGGCACGCCCCAGCAACAAGCTGTCGCCGGTGACCGCGTACGTCGTGTAGTCGAAGCCCACCACCAGGAGCGCAGCCGCGCTCACCGTGGCGACCACGCTCGACCGGGTACCCCGCATGTCAGTCCCTCCCGCCGGTCCGTGACGTCCAACGTGACAGCGGGGATGACGGCAAGCAAGCGACGCGGCCGTGCGCGGGTGGAGCCGATCCGGCGAGGGTCAGCCGTCCAGCGCCCGATCGAGGGCGGCGTTCACGTGCAGCGTCGTGCACGGGTAGACCGGGAGGTCGGCGTCTGCCTGCTTGATCAGCAGCTCAAGCTCCGTGCACCCCAGCAGCACGCCGCCGACACCGGCGTCCCACAGCTCCTCGAGCACGCCGAGCACGCGTCGCCGCGTCGCATCGATGACCCGGCCGTGCACCAGCTCGTCGTAGATCGCACCGTTGAGCAGCTCGTGATGACGCGGGTCGGGCATCACGGTCGCGAGGCCGTGCCGGCCGAGCCGGTCGGCGAAGAAGCCGTCCGACATCGCGACCGTGGTTCCGATGAACCCCACCCTGGTCACGCCCTGCGACCGCACCTCCTCGGCCACCACGTCGCCGAGGTGCAGCAGCGGGATGTCGACGGCGGCCTCGACCTGGTCGGCCACCTTGTGGAACGTCGTCGTGCACAGGAGCAGGAAGTCCGCACCGCCCCGCTCGACACCGCGCGCCGCGTCGGCGAGCAGGTCACCGATCTGCGGCCAGCGGTCGGCATCCTCCAGGGCGGTCAGCTCGGCGAAGTCCACGGTGCTGAGCACCAGCTTCGGGGACGAGAGCCCGCCGAGCCGGTCGTGCACCCCGACGTTGAGGTCGCGGTAGTAGACCGCGGTGCTCTCCCAGCTCATCCCGCCGACCAGGCCGATCGTCTGCATGCGTGGCAGTCTTGCTGGCCCGAGCGCCGGACGACACCCGGGTCCCACGGGTCAGACGGCGTACGGCGCGGGGCTCACTCCCGGTGGATCTTGTGCTGGGCGGCCTGTGCGCGCGGCTTGATCACCAGCTCGTCGATGTTCACGTGCGAGGGACGGGTGGCGATCCAGGCGATCGCGTCGGCGACGTCCTCGGCCACCAGCGGCTCGGCGACCCCGGCGTACACCGCGTCGGCCCGCGCCCGGTCGCCCTCGAACCGGACCATCGCGAACTCGTCGGTGCGCACCATCCCCGGCGCGATCTCGCTGATCCGGATCGGCTCACCGACCAGCTCGAGTCGCAAGGTCTCGGTGACCACCTGGGTGCCGTGCTTCGCGGCGGTGTAGCCGGCGCCTCCCTCGTAGGCGATCCGGCCCGCCGTGGAGCCGACGTTCACGATCAGTCCGTCTCCGCTGGCCCTCAGGGCCGGCAGCAGGGCCTGGGTCACGTGCAGCAGACCGAGCACGTTCACGTCGAACATCCTGCGCCAGGACTCGGCGTCGGCCTCGGCCACCGGCTCGAGACCGAAGGCGCCACCGGCGTTGTTGACCAGCACGTTCAGGCTCTCGCCGACGGCCGCGGACAGCTCGGCCACCGACTCCGGCGAGGTGACGTCGCAGGTGACCGCGGTGCCGTCGATCTCGGCGGCGAGCGCCTCGATCCGGTCGCTGCGCCGGGCCGCGCACCACACGGCGTACCCCTCCTGCGCGAGTGCCCGAGCGGTCGCCGCGCCGATGCCACTGCTGGCGCCGGTGACGACCGCGGTACGACGGCTTCCGTGGCTGGTCACTCCGCCGATTCTGCCTGGCGCCGGTGACCGCCGCCCCATCCGGGTGGCACACTGTGGGGCCCATGGGACGCCATGTCGAAGCCTCCGGGACCGCTCTCGACCTCCGCAGAGCCGCTCCGATCGCGGGTCTGACCGGGGGTGTCGCATGGGTGCTCGCGTACGTCCTCCCCGACGGCGGAACCCTCGAGACGACCGTGCTCTGGGCCGGGGCGGTCCTCCTCACCGTGGCCCTGTTCGGCCTCGGGCTGCTGCTCGTGCGGAGCGAGGTGCTCGCGCTCCGCGTCTTCGTGGCGCTCGCCCTGCCGACCCTGGTGTGGGGGGTGTTCGCCCTCGTCCACGGATCCCTGTCCGACCCGGAGCGGGTCGATGCCGTGTTCGGCGCGATCGTCGGGCTGGTCTCCGGCGTCCGGCTGGGTCGCCACGGCAGCGGCGTACCCCGCGCCACCCTCTGACTGCGCCTCGTCCTCCGACTGCGGCCGGGTGCGGCTCCGCGAGCTCGGACGGGCCGTGTTCGTCTCGATCGGAGCCAAAGCAGGCTCGGTCTCCGATCGCGGGAATCAGGGACCGATTCCCGCGGTTGGAGGGGTTCGGGCCCTGTTGCGGGCCCGGGAGGAGTACGTCGTGGAGGTCACCGAGGCCGACGCGGTCCGCCGCGTGGCGATGATCAGCGTGCACACGTCGCCGCTCGACCAGCCCGGCACCGGTGACGCCGGGGGCCTGAACGTCTACGTCCTCGAGCTGTCCCGGCGCCTCGCCGCAGCGGGCATCGAGGTCGACATCTTCACCCGCGCCACGTCCTCGCGGCTCGAACCGGTCGCCGAGGCCGGTGGCGGCATCGCCGTCCACAACATCCACGCGGGCCCGTTCGAGGGCCTGAACAAGGGCGAGCTCCCGGGTCAGCTGTGCACGTTCGCCCGGGAGGTGCTCCGCACCGAGGCCGGCCTGCCGCTCGGCCACTACGACGTGGTGCACTCGCACTACTGGCTCTCCGGCCAGGTCGGCGCGCTCGCCAGGGACCGCTGGGGCGTGCCGCTCGTGCACACCATGCACACGATGGCCAAGGTCAAGAACGAGGCCATCGCCACCGGTGACGAGCCAGAGCCGGTCGCCCGGATCATCGGCGAGGAGCAGGTCGTCGAGGCGGCGGACATGCTGATCGCCAGCACCGATCTCGAGGCCAAGCAGCTGATCAACCTCTACGACGCCGACCCGGGCCGGGTCGAGGTCGTCCACCCCGGCGTCGACCTCCAGGTGTTCCGGCCCCGCGACACCCATGCCGCGCGCGAGCACCTCGGGCTGCCGCCCGACGCCCATGTGGTGCTGTTCGCCGGCCGGCTGCAGCCGCTCAAGGGGCCCGACGTGCTGCTGCGAGCCGTCGCCCGACTGCTCGAGCACCAGCCGGACCTGCGCACGCGGCTCGTCGTACCGGTGGTCGGGGGGCCGTCGGGCACGGGCGTCGAGCACCCGGAGGCGCTCGCCGAGCTGGCCGCCGAGCTGGAGCTCGGCGACGTCGTCCGGTTCGTGCCGCCGGTCCCACCGGCCGAGCTGGCGCTCTGGGACGCGGCCGCCTCGCTGGTCGCCGTCCCGTCCTACAACGAGTCGTTCGGCCTGGTCGCCGCCGAGGCACAGGCCGCCGGTACGCCGGTCGTGGCGGCCGCGGTCGGTGGACTCACCACCGTCGTCGCCGACGGCGTGAGCGGTCTGCTGCTCGACACCCACGAGCCCGACGACTGGGCCCACGCGATCGGCCGGGTCCTGCTCGACGACGGGCTGCGTGCCCGGCTCGCGACCGGCGCCCGGGTCCGGGCCGGCGCGTTCTCGTGGGAGGACACCGCCGAGCGAACGCTCGACGTCTACGAGCGGGCGCGCGCCTCCTTGCGTGAGCTCGTCTAGACACACGTGGCAGGGTCGTACCCATGGACGACCCGGCCCAGGTGCTGCGTGACTACCTGACCGCGAACGACCTGGAGTTCGAGGAGCGGGACGGCTCGTTCAGCTTCGGGCTCCCGGGCGAGCACAAGCTCCAGACGCCGGTCCGCGTGGACATCGGTCCGCACACCCTCGCGGTCCACGCGTTCGTCTGCCGCAACCCGGACGAGAACCACGAGCGCGTCTACCGCTGGCTGCTGGAGCGCAACCTCAAGACGTACGCCGTGTCGTACGCCGTGGACCACCTGGGTGACATCTACCTCGACGCCCGGCTGCCGCTGGTGCTGGTCACGCCCGACGAGATCGACCGGCTGCTCGGCTCGCTGCTGACCCATGCCGACGGCAGCTTCAACACGATCCTCGAGCTCGGCTTCGCCTCCTCGATCCGCAAGGAGTGGGAGTGGCGGAACCTCCGCGGCGAGTCGACGCGCAACCTCGAGGCCTTCCGGGGGTGGCTGGAGACCGGTGCGTCCCCCGAGCCCGACCAGCCCTAGCCTGGCCGCATGGTCTGGCCCTTCTTCGACCTCCGGATCACCAGCGGCGAGGTGACCATGCGTGGCCTCAGCGACGCCGATCTCCCGGCGCTCCTGGACGCGCTGCCCGACGACCTCGAGATGAACCCGGCCAACGAGACGTTCGCCCGGCTGCCTCCCGAGGCGGACCGCCGTCGTCAGCTGGTCGCCGAGATCTGGAAGCACCGGGGCACGTGGTCGCCCGACGCGTGGTGCCTCGATCTGGCCGTGGAGGTCGAGGGTCGCGTGGTCGGCGTCCAGGCGCTCGAGGGGGAGCAGTTCCCGCTGCTGCGGACCGTGGACTCGTTCTCCTGGCTCGCGACCGACGTCCGCGGCCGTGGCCTGGCGAACCTGATGCGCGCGGGTGTGCTGACGCTCGCCTTCGAGCACCTCGGCGCCGAGATCGCGGTGTCGTCCGCCCGCACCGACAATGCGGCGTCGCTGGCCGTCTCCCGCCGCATGGGGTACCGCGACAACGGGCTGAGCCGCACCAACACGCCGAGTGGCCCGTTCGAGCTCCAGCACCTGCGGCTGACTCGCGAGGCCTGGCGCGACGGTGGTCGCAGCGCCGAGGTGTCGGGGGTGGAGCCGTGCCTGCCGTGGTTCGGCATCGGGCCGGCGGCGAGCCCGTGACCCGGCCCGGAAGCCCGGCCCCGATCAGCTGAGCGTGACGGCGACCAGGGCGACCGCGGCCGGCACCGCCTGGACGATGAGGATCCGCCGGTTGACGGTGGCCGCGCCGTACACGCCGGCGACGATCACGCAGGCCAGGAAGAACACGCGGACATCGGTGCGTCCCGACACGAGTCCCCAGACGAGGCCCGCGGCGAGGAAGCCGTTGTAGAGGCCCTGGTTGGCCGCGAGTGCCTTCGAGCGCTCGGCGAAGTCCGCGTCGAGTCCGAACACGCGGCGCCCGATGGGCGTGGTCCAGAGGAACATCTCGAGGACCAGGAAGGACAGGTGCAGCGCCGCCACCACGCCGACCAGCACACCCGCGGCGACGTTCACGGACGCAGCATGACAGGAGGCGCGCCGGTCGCGGGTCAGGCGGGCTGGGGCACGACCTTCCGTGCTCGAGGCTTGCGGCGCGCGACGGCGACGCCGACCAGGGCGAGCGCGCCCCCGACGTAGGCCATGCCGGGCGGGGTCTCGCCGAGGAACAACCAGCCCATGACGATCGTGAGCGGTGGCACGAGGTATGTCGTGATGCCGAGACTGCTCGCGGTCATGTGCCGCAGCGCGAAGGCGTACGTCGTGAAGGCGATCGCCGTCGGGAAAAGCCCGAGGTAGACCACCCACCAGATGTCCGACGCGGAGGCGTCGCGGGTGTTGTCGGCCAGCTGACCGGCGAACGGCAGGCAGACGACGGCCCCGACCGTGCACGCGAGCCACGTGACGTGGAGCGCCGAGAGGCGTGACACCAGCGGCTTCTGCACGACCAGCGCGATCGAGTACACCAGCGCCGCGAGCAGGCAGAGCAGCACCCCGGCGACGTCGTTGTGGCCACCGGGCTGGGAGACGCCGATCAGCACCACGCCGGCGAAGGCCAGGACGAGCCCGAGGCCGAGCCAGGTGGTGAACCGCTCTCCGAGGAACAGCGTCGCGAGCAGCGCGATCAGCACCGGTGAGATCTGGATCAGCATCGCGGACGTGCCGGCGTCGACGTGGTGCTCGCCCTGGTTGAGGGCGAGGTTGTAGACCCCGAACCACAGCACGCCGATCGCGACCAGCCCCAACCAGTCGCGTCCGCTCGGCTTCGGCAGCCCTCGTGAGACGGCCACCGCGCCGAGCGCGATCGAGCCGATCACGAGTCGGCCCAGCGAAAGCGCCCCGGCCGAGAAGTCGTGGCCGAGATGACGGATGGCGACGAAGGCGGAGGCCCAGAGCAGCAGGGTGGTGGCGACGGCTGCGACGGGCAGCCACGGACGATCGGACAACGGCACCCGGCCAGCCTAGGCATCGCCACCGACAGCCACGCGCGGGTATCGGACCTGGCGTCGGGTGGCCGCACCGGCGGCATGATGGACGGCATGCGCGTCGCACTGATGGTCACGTGTGTGAACGACGTCATGTTCCCCGACACCGGCCGTGCGGTCGTCGAGCTGCTGACCCGGCTGGGCGTCGAGGTCGACTTCCCGCAGGTGCAGACGTGCTGCGGGCAGCCGATGGTCAACACCGGCTACCTCGACGAGGCCTTGCCCGCCGTACGCACCTTCGTCTCGGCCTTCGAGGGGTACGACGCGGTGGTGACGCCGTCCGGCTCGTGCGCGGCGTCGGCCCGGCACCAGCACCGCATGGTGGCCGAGCGTGCGGACGACCCCGGCCTGGTCGGTGCGGTCACCGAGCTCGGGCCCAAGGTCCACGAGCTGAGCGTGTTCCTCGTCGACGTGCTCGGCGTGACCGATGTCGGCGCGTCCTTCCCGCGCCGCGTGACCTACCACCCGACCTGCCACTCGCTGCGGCTGCTCGGGGTGGGCGACCGGCCGCGTCGGTTGCTCGAAGCCGTCCGTGGGCTCACCCTCGTCGACCTGCCGGGAGCCGAGGAGTGCTGCGGCTTCGGCGGCACGTTCGCGATGAAGAACGCCGACGTCTCGGTCGCCATGGGCGCCGACAAGGCCCGCCACGTGCGCGAGACCGACGCCGAGGTGCTCGTGGCGGGCGACAACTCGTGCCTGCTGCACATCGGCGGCGTGCTGTCGCGACAGCGTTCCGGGGTCCGCGTGATGCACCTGGCCGAGATCCTGGCGTCGACCGAGGGCGCGTGATGAACGCCGCGTTCGTCGGGATGCCGGCCTTCCCCGTCGCGGCTCGTGAGGCTCTCGCCGACACCCAGCTGCGACACAACCTGGGCCGCGCGACGCACACGATCCGCGACAAGCGGGCGCGCGTGGTCGGCGAGATGCCGGAGTGGGAGGAGCTCCGGCAGGCGGGAGCCGACATCAAGGACGCCGCGCTGCTGCGGCTCGACGTCCACCTGGCGCGGCTCGAGGAGTCACTGACCGCCCGCGGTGCGGTCGTGCACTGGGCCCGGGATGCCGCCGAGGCGTGCCGGATCGTCGCGGACGTCACCCTGGCCCACGGCGCCGACGAGGTCGTCAAGGTGAAGTCGATGGTCACCCAGGAGATCGGGCTCAACGAGGCGCTGGCCGCCGAGGGCATCAGCGCGTGGGAGACCGACCTGGCGGAGCTGATCGTCCAGCTCGGCGACGACCTGCCCTCGCACATCCTGGTGCCGGCGATCCACCGCAACCGTGCCGAGATCCGCGAGATCTTCCGGACGCGGATGGCGGCATCCGGTCGCCCCGCTCCCGAGAACCTGACCGACGACCCGGGCGAGCTCGCGAACGCCGCGCGGCTGCACCTGCGCGAGAAGTTCCTGCGAGCCAGGGTCGGCGTCTCCGGCGCCAACTTCGCGGTCGCCGAGACCGGGACCCTGGTGGTCGTCGAGTCGGAGGGCAACGGCCGGATGTGCCTGACCCTGCCCGAGGTGCTGGTGTCGGTGGTGGGCATCGAGAAGGTGGTCCCGAGCTGGACCGACCTCGACGTGCTCCTGCGGCTGCTCCCGCGCTCCTCGACCGGCGAGCGGATGAACCCCTACACGTCGATGTGGCACGGCGTCACACCCGGTGACGGCCCGCAGGAGGTGCACGTCGTCCTGCTCGACAACGGCCGCACCCGCGCGCTCGCCGACCGGGTGGGACGCCAGGCGCTGCGCTGCATCCGCTGCTCGGCCTGCCTCAACGTCTGCCCGGTCTACGAACGTGTCGGCGGTCACGCGTACGGCTCCGTCTACCCCGGACCGATCGGCGCGGTCCTCAACCCGCTGCTGCACGGGGTCGGCGGGGACACGCAGACCGACTCCCTGCCCTACGCCTCGACCCTGTGCGGTGCCTGCTACGAGGTGTGCCCGGTCAAGATCGACATCCCGTCGGTGCTGGTCGACCTCCGGGCCCAGGTCGTCGACGCCCATCGTGACCGCAGAGCGCCCCACGCGGAGGCGGTCGCGATGCGCGCGGCCGGATGGATCTTCGGCGACGCGCGTCGTCTGGCGCGGGCCGAGCGCGTGTCCGGCCGGATCCGCCGCTGGTGGGCGCGCCTCGCGAGGCTCCCGGGGCCGGGGCGACGGTGGACGAGCGCCCGCGACCTGCCGACCCCTCCCCGGGAGTCGTTCCGTGCCTGGTGGAGTCGGACCCACCGATGAGTGCCCGCGACGAGATCCTCGGCCGGGTGAGATCCGCGCTGGCCGACGCCCCCGACATCCCCGTCCCGGCCGTGCCGCGGCGTACCCCCGACGCGTCCGTGGACATCGTCGCGCTCTTCTGCGATCGGGTCGCCGACTACCGCGCAGAGGTGGAGCGCTGCTCCGCCGCCGACCTCGCGGTGCGACTGCGGGCGGCGCTGCCCGACGGAGCGCGCGTCGTCGTACCGCCGGATCTCGACCTGGACGTCCCGGGCTCGGTCGCCGACACGGGACTCTCGGCCGCCGATCTCGACGGCTTCGAGGTCGTCGTCACCCAGGCTCGTCTGGGGATCGCAGAGACCGGCACGATCGTGCTCGACCACGGCCGGGGCCAGGCTCGACGTGCGACCACGCTGGTGCCCGACCACCATGTCTGCGTCCTCGACGCGAGCCAGGTCGTCGCCGACGTCCCCGACGCGTTCGACGTCCTCGACGCGTCTCGCCCCCTGACGTGGATCAGCGGGCCCAGCGCGACGAGCGACATCGAGCTCGACCGGATCGAAGGGGTCCACGGCCCTCGACGCCTGCACGTGATCGTCGTCGACCGAGGCCGGCTGCCACGGGTGTTCTAGGGTCGGGACCTGTCGGGAACGACGCCCGCGGAGGGGAGCGGGGGCGACGGCCGAGCTCGGCGCCCTCACACCAGCTGGGCGAGCACCTCGTCGGCAGCCGGCATGGCGTCGATCTCGTCCCGGAGCCGGTGGGCGGATGCGGCGTACGACGGATCCTCGAGCAGGAGGCGGACGGCGTCGGCCACGGCCGCCTCCGAGATCTGCTCGGGGACGAGCACCAGCCCGGCCCCGGTCGGGGCCAGCGCGGCCGCGTTGAGCGGCTGGTCGGTGCCGAGCGGGAGACACAGCTGGGGCACCCCGTGGCACAGGGCCCCCAGCATGGTGCCGGCCCCGGCGTGTGAGATGACCGCGTCGCAGCGGGGAAGGACCACGGCCTGGGGGAGGTACGGGCGTGCCAGCACCCAGTCGGCGTCGCCGGCGACCGACGACGGGTCCGTGTCGGGGCCCGTCGTCAGCACGACGTTCACGCCGAGCGTCGCGGAGGCTGCGAGCACCGCCCCGAACACGTGCGGGGCCCGGTTCATCACGGTGCCGAGCGTGAGGTAGACGGTCCGGGCGCAGGGCAGTGCGTCGAGGGCCGCCTCCAGGTCTGGATCCGGGTCGGCCTCGCCGGCGGAGGGTCGGAGGGGCCGTGGATCGGCCCATGCCACGTGCTCGTCCCGGCGGAGGCCCGGTGGGGTGATGTCGAGGTACGGCGCGTCCAACACGCCACTGGGATCCTCGCGTCCCGCGTCGGCCACGACCTCCGCCACCGCCCGCACCATCGCCTGGTTCTCCGCCAGGAGCGGCCCGTACCCATGGGTCGCGTGCCGGACGCCGCGCTCCCCGGCCGCGGAGGGAGCTCCCAGCTCGAAGGTGTCGTGCACGACGAGGTCCGGCCGCCACTCGTCGAGGACCTCTCCGAGGTCTCGGGCCCGGGCCAGGGCACCGGGCCCGAACAGGTGCCGGGCGGCGAAGGCGGTCTTCACCTCGTCGGGCAGGGCGTCGATGGAGTGGCCGATGTCGGGGACGCCGGCGTACCCCTCCGCGGCGGTGAGGCCGCTGGACCGGAACGGGACACCGAGACGCTCGGTCGCCGCCGCTAGGTCGCTGCCCGAGGAGACCAGCACCTCGTGGCCGGCGCGCTCGGCCGCACGGACGAGCGGCACCATCGGAAACAGGTGCCCGTACCCGGGCCAGGAGCTGAAGAGGATCCGCACCGTGGCGCTCGCCGTCAGTCGCCGACCGGGGCCGGCTCCCGTTCGGGGTGTGGGTGTGAGGGCTCGACCCGCATGATCCGCGCGACGGAGTCCGGCAGCATCCAGTTCCACCGGCCGAACAACGACACCAGCGACGGCACCAGCACCGATCGGACGATGGTGGCGTCGAGCAGGATGCCGAAGCCGAGTCCGGTGGCCAGCACCTTCAGGTCGGTCCCCGGGCCGGAGGCCAGGGCCGCGAAGGCGAGGAACAGGATCAACGCCGCGCTGGTGACCAGTCGGCCCGTGCGCCCGATGCCCTGGACCACGGCGTCGTCGGTCGACGCGCCCGCGTCGTACTCCTCGCGGATCCTGGCCAGGATGAACACCTCGTAGTCCATCGACAGTCCGAACAGGAACGCGAAGACCATCAACGGGATCCAGAAGGTGACCGCCCCGGTCTCGGCGATGCCGAAGATCGCGTCCGAGCCGTAGCCCTCCTGCCAGAACAGCACCATCAGGCCGTAGACGGCGGTCAACGAGATCAGGTTGAGGATCACGGCCTTGAGCGGCAGCAGCAGTGATCGGAAGGCTCGCACCAGCAGGATGTAGGTCAGCCCGGCGATGATCAGCAGCATCAGCGGGAAGTTGCCGTAGACCGCGTGCAGGAAGTCGACCTGCGCGTTGCCCAGGCCGGTCACGCCGATGACTCCGTCCGTGTCGTCGGCGAGCGCGGTGACGTCGCGAACCACCTGCACGCTCTGGGAGTTGACCGTCTCCTGGTCGGGGAAGACCAGGACCACCGTCCGCCCGTCGACCGAGGCGCCGGGGTCGGTCGGGACGACCGCCCTGGTCACCCCGTCGACGTGGCCCAACGTGTCGGCGACCGACTGCGCCTTGTCCGTCTCGGTGAGCACCTCGATCGGGGTGAGGACCCCGCTCGTGACGCCGCCCTTCTGCAAGGTCTGGAAGGTGTCGTACGCCGCCCCGCTGTGGGCGAGCGACGACGAGTCGGCCGCCCCGATCTTGATGCCGAGGAACGCCGCGAACAGCACGCCCAGCACGGCCAGCGCGCAGAGCAGGGCGGCCCACCGCCGGCGCACGATCATCCGCGCCCAGGCCGTCCAGCCGCGGCTCGCCCTGTTCTCGTGCCGGATCTTCGGCCAGTCCACGCGCGGCCCGATGCCGCCGAGGATCGCCGGGGTCAGGGTCAGGGTGACCAGCACGCTGGCGACCGGGATGAGGGCGCCACCCATCCCGATGCTGCGCATGAAGGGCACCGGCAGCACGACCAGCGCGAGCAGCCCGATCGCCACGGTGAGACCGCTGAAGAGGACGGCGTGGCCGGCCGTCTCCATGGCCGCCAGCACGGCTTCGTGGTTCTCCTTGCCGTGGTCGCGTTCCTCGCGCCATCGGGTGACGAAGAGCAACGAGTAGTCGATGGCGACCCCGAGCCCGACCAGCGCGACCAGGAACTGGACGATGAACGACACGTCGGTCAGGTAGGTCAGCGGCAGGAGCAGGAGGAACGTCGTCAGGATCGACACCGCGGCAATCAGCAGCGGCATGAACGCCAGCAGGGAGGCGAAGACGAACAGCAGCACGACCAGCGCACCGACGGCTCCCAGCAGCGTCTCGGTGAGGACGCCGTTGCCTCCGGAGTCGTCGCCGACGGCCAGCGCGTCCATGCCGGTGACCCCGACCGTGGCACCGGGGGGTGCGGCGGACCGCACGGTCGTCAGCACGAGCTTCGTCGGCACCTCCTCGTCGAAGCTCTGCGGGAACGGGTAGAACACCATCGCGTACGCCGTCCGGTCGTCCGACGTGCGGAACGCCTGGTCGCCGGTGCTCGCCTCGTCCACGACCCGGAGCGGGACGTCGGCACCGGCCAGCGACGCGAACGCCTTCGCCACCTCGCCCTCGTGCCCGGTGATCGCCTCGCCGTTCGGCAGGGTCACCGTGGCGATCAGCGGGGACGTGTTCCCTCCGTTGTGGAACGCCTCGATGATCTGGTTCGCGGCCTTGTCGCCGGGCTGGCCGGGCAGGGAGAAGTCGACCGTGAGCCGGTCGTTCACCTTCCCGGTCACCGCGATTCCCGCCACCGCCACGATCAACCAGGCCAGCATCACCAGCCGGCGATGCCGCAGTACGTGCTCTCCCCAACGACGCATGGTGCTCCCCCCTGTGAGAACTCGGAACGCTAGCCGGGTCCAAGCAGCGGGCAACAGGGACTTTCGGCAGGGTTCTGGCGACGGCTACAGGTCGAGCTTGTAGCCCAGTCCCCGCACGGTGATCAGCATCGTCGGGTGGGACGGGTCGCGCTCGAGCTTGGCGCGCAGCCGCTTCACGTGGACGTCGAGCGTCTTCGTGTCGCCGACGTAGTCCGAGCCCCAGACCCGATCGATGAGCTGTCCACGCGTCAGCACCCGGCCCGGGTTGCGCAAGAAGAGCTCGAGGAGCTCGAACTCCTTCAGCGGCAGCCGTTGCGGCTCCCCGTCGACGGTGACGACATGGCGCTCGACGTCCATCCGCACCGAACCCGCTTCCAGGGTGCTCGGGGCGAGGTCCGGCTCGACTCCGCGCCGGAGCACCGCACGGATGCGCGCGACCAGCTCCCGGGGCGAGTAGGGCTTGGTGACGTAGTCGTCCGCGCCGAGCTCGAGGCCGACGATCTTGTCGACCTCGTCGTCCTTGGCGCTGACCATGATCACCGGGACGTTGGAGACGGCCCGGATCTGGCGGCAGACCTCGGTGCCCGGCAGGCCGGGCAGCATCAGGTCGAGCAGCACGATGTCCGCTCCGTTGCGGTCGAACTCGGTGAGCGCGTCGGGACCGGTGGCGGCCAGCGATACGTCGTACCCCTCCTTGCGGAGCATGTACGACAACGCGTCGGCGTAGCTCTCCTCGTCCTCGACGACCAGGACTCGGGTCATGAGGTGAACTCCTCCTGCTTGGTTCGGGGGAGGGAGAGCGTGAAGGTCGAGCCCTGTCCCTCCAGGGACCACACACGTACGTCGCCGCCGTGAGTGGCGGCGACGTGCTTGACGATCGAGAGCCCGAGTCCGGTACCACCCGTGGATCTGTGCCGGGCCGGGTCGATGCGGTAGAACCGCTCGAAGATCCGGTCCAGCTCGTCGTGCGGGATGCCGATCCCCTGGTCGACCACCGAGATGTCGACCATGTCGTCGTTCGGCTTGGTCGAGACCAGCACCGTCGAGTCGTCGCCCGAGTAGGCGACGGCGTTGGCGACCAGGTTGGTGATCGCCGCCGAGACCTGCTCCTCGTTGCCGAACACGGTGAGCCCCGGCGTCCCCCCGGTGACGACCGAGATGTTCTTGTTGGCGGCGTCCATCACGGTGATGTCCACCGACCGCTTGATCACGTCGTCGATGTCGACCACCGCGGGAGCCTCCAGCGGCTCGTCGCCCTGGAGGCGTGAGAGCTCGATGATCTGCTGCACGAGCCGCGAGAGGCGGTCGCTCTCGGTGAGCATCCGGTGGGCGAACCGCTCGACGGCCTCGGGATCCCCGGAGGCGTCGGCGACGGCCTCGGCGAGGAGCTTGATCGCCCCGACCGGAGTCTTCAGCTCATGGGAGACGTTCGCGACGAAGTCCCGCCGGACCGCCTCGACCCGACGCTCGCGGGTGCGGTCCTCGACCAGCGCCAGGACCAGGCGTGAGCTCAACGGCGCCACCCGTGCCGTCACCATCCGCGGCGGACCGCTGGGCCGCGGCATGGTCAGCTCTGTCTCGCGGATCTGGCCGTCGCGGCGCACCTGCTGAACCAGGTCGGAGAGCTCGGCGGACATCAGCCGATGGTCGCGCACGATCCCGAAGGCGAGCGCCGGGGCCGAGGCCTTCACCACCTCGTCGTCGTCGTTCACGACCAGGGCGCTGCTGCGCAGGACCGACAGCACCGTGGCGATTCCGGTCGGCAGGGTGGGCTCGTCCTGCGGTGCGGCGGCCGCCTGCTGCCGCTCGCTCACGTGCCAGCCGAGAACCGCACCACCGGCGACGACGGCCCCGATGAGCGCGGCGAGGAACGCCTGCGTCGTGGGGCTCACACACAGATGGTACGCATCACGACACCTGTCGTTCGTTCGCGGACGGCGTGCTCACGGAGTGTTCACGGCTCGTTCACCGGTCGACCCCGTTCGGACACCTTGGCCACCTAGCGTGCAGCACATGCGCGAAGCGTTCCATGAGCAGCTGGACTCGATCTTCTCCGACCTCGCCGAGATCTGCCACGAGGTCGAGACGTCGGTCCGCCTCGCCACGCAGGCCCTTCTCAACGGCGATGTCGAGGTGGCCGAGCAGGTCATCGCCGCCGACGACAAGATCGACGTGGCGCGCGAGCGCGTCGAGGACACCGCCTTCTCGCTGCTCTCCCTGCAGCAGCCGGTGGCGGGCGACCTCCGTGTCGTCGTCTCCGCACTGCGGATGGTCAGCGAGCTCGAGCGAATGGGCGACCTCTCGGTCCACGTCGCCAAGATCGCCCGCCTGCGCGTCCCGGACATCGCCGTCCCCGAGGAGGCGCAGCCGACCATGGCCCGGATGGGCGAGGTCGCGGAGGATATGGTCCGCCGCGTCGCCGCGGTGATCACCGACAGGGACGTCGACGGGGCCATCGAGATCGGTCGCGACGACGAGGAGATGGACCAGCTCCGGCGCGGCAGCTTCGCCCAGCTGCTCGGGGACGACTGGCAGCACGGCGTGGAGGCAGCCGTCGACATCGCCCTGCTGGGCCGCTACTACGAGCGGATCGCCGACCACGCCGTCTCGGTCGCCAACCGGGTGATCTTCGTGGTGACCGGTCAGTTCCCGGTCGCCAGCGAGTCGGCCTGAGGCTCGCTACCGGCCCTGCTGGGCGACCGCGGCCGCGGCCTCGGCGGCCGCGTCGGGGTCGAGGTAGCGTCCGCCCGCCACGGTCGGTCTGAGCTGGTCGTCGAGCTCGTAGACCAGTGGCATCCCGGTGGGGATGTTGAGCCCCGCGATGTCGTCGTCGCTGATGCCGTCGAGGTGCTTGACGATCGCCCGCAGACTGTTGCCGTGCGCGGCCACCAGCACGAGGTGCCCGGCCCGGAGGTCGTCGCTGAGCGGGCCGTCCCAGTAGGGCAGCAGCCGGCCGATCACGTCCTTGAGGCACTCGGCACGGGGCAGCTCGGCACCGAGGTCGGCGTACCTGACGTCGTGGGCCTGGGAGAACTCGTCGTCGTCGTCCAGCGGCGGCGGGGGTACGTCGTACGAGCGACGCCAGAGCATGAACTGCTCCTCGCCGTACTCCTCCAGGGTCTGCTTCTTGTTCTTGCCCTGGAGAGCGCCGTAGTGGCGCTCGTTGAGCCGCCAGCTGCGGCGGACGGGGATCCAGTGCCGGTCGACCACGTCGAGCCCGATCACGGCGGTGCTGATGGCCCGGCGCAGCAGTGAGGTGTGGACGACGTCGGGGAGGATCCCCGCCTCGCGCAGCTGCTCGCCGCCGCGTTGCGCCTCGGCCAGACCCTGGTCCGACAGCGGCACGTCGACCCAGCCGGTGAAGAGGTTCTCGGCGTTCCAGGTGCTCTCTCCGTGGCGGAGCAGGACCAGCGTGGCGGTCATGTCAGCTCGACGAGGAGGCGCTCGGGGACGACGCATCGACCGGCGGCGAGGTGCTCGGGGACGGCGTCGAGATGTCGAGCCCGGTCCACTGACCGTCGTCGGCGACGACCGGGACGCTGAGGGTCGCGGTCTC
Organism: Nocardioides sp.; assembly: GCA_036265495.1. Taxonomy (GTDB): domain Bacteria; phylum Actinomycetota; class Actinomycetes; order Propionibacteriales; family Nocardioidaceae; genus Nocardioides. Next base: position 37,082 of record DATAOY010000023.1, read on the forward strand.
GCCGTTGTCGAACTGGAACGAGAGGGTCACGAACTGGCCGAGCGCGAACGTTCCGCTCACCGGCATGCCCTTGTCACCGGCGAGGTTGAGCAGGGTGTTCGGCTGGAGGGTGAACGACGTCGAGTCGACATGGGTGATCGCGGTGTTGTCGCCCGACACGGACTGAAGGCTGATCGTCTCGGTCGGGCTGCCGTTGACGAACGTCGCGACGAAGGTGCCGGAGTTCGACTGCTTCGCGACCACCACGGCGTTCAGGATGTCGACCGTCCCGTCGCGGTAGTCGACGCCGGCGGTGAGGTTGTTGATGCGGTCGGTCGGGTAGTCGAAGCCGCAGGCGGACAGGACGACCGTGGCGGCGAGGCCGGCCGCTCCGAGCGCGAGGAGGCGTCGCAGGTTCACGGGCGACACCCTAGCGGCAGCGCTGCGCAGCTCGAGCGGGTGCTACTGGGACAACCCGACCGTGCTGCCGACCGCCAGGATCGCCCCGATCACCAGGGCGCAGTAGAGACCGGTGAGCACCAGCAGGCGGGGTGCGCCGACCCGCAGCGCGAGGCGCAACGGCAGGTGCCGACGGCCGGCGCGGTTGTCGTCCACGAGTCCGCGCAGCGAGGTGAGGATGTGCACGCCGATCCCCAGGAGGCCGGCGGCGACGGTCATCTCGATCGTGGGCGGGTGACCCTCCGCGCCGCCGCCCCAGCCGCCGTACGAGAGGTAGGCCGGATACAGCGCGAACGCGACCGCCCACGGCAGCCAGGACCAGGGACCCGTCCGGAGCAGCCGGTTGCCGAGCACGCCGACGACCAGGGAGAGCAGGTAGGACAGGCCCGCGTCGATCCCGCTCGAGAGCGACAACGGGACGACGAGAAGGACCGCGCAGGCGAGCCAGAACCCCAGCGTGCCGCGCTCGAGGTCGCCGGACACGAGTGGCTTCGTGGCGCGTTCGTCCGCCCGGTCGGCGCTCTCGTCGACCAGGTCGTTGTCCCAGCCCAGGAGCCCCTGGCCGACCAGGACCGTGACCGCGACGAGCCCGACCTCGCGCGGGGCCCGGCCGGAGACGGCGGCCGCGAGTGCGAGGGCGACGGCGGTGAGGACCGCCTGCCGGGGGTGCGCGGCGCGCACGAGCAGGACCGGGGTCAGCCGCGCGAAGCGGCCCTCGCCCCGGCTCGACGTGCGGTGCGGGGTGGACGGCGCCGACATGTCCGCAGTATCGGGCATGCGGCCCCGGGTCGGGGCCGGTGACCGGGCGGACACGCCCGGGCGCGCACCGGCCGGACGAGGCACATAGACGACCGATCTGTCAAGCCCGGAAACCCCGTCTGACCTGCGGAGACGCAACGGGAGCTGCTTCGCGCACGTGTTAGAATGGTCACCTAAGAAGGGTGGTACTGAGCACTATGTCTTTCACCGTGGGCGAAACGGTTGTGTATCCCAATCACGGGGCTGCTGTCATCGAGGACATCGAGATTCGGAAGATCAAGGGTGAGGACAAGCAATATCTCGTCCTGCGGATCGTGGCCCAGCAGGATCTCGTGGTCCGTGTCCCGGCCTGCAATCTCGATCTCGTCGGCGTACGCGACGTGGTCGACAAGGACGGGCTCGACCGGGTCTTCGACATCCTGCGTGCCGCGCACGTCGAGGAGCCGACCAACTGGTCGCGCCGCTACAAGGCCAACCTCGAGAAGCTGCACAGCGGCGACGTGATGAAGGTGTCCGAGGTCGTCCGCGACCTGTGGCGCCGCGAGCGTGACCGCGGTCTGTCGGCCGGCGAGAAGCGGATGCTGGCGAAGGCACGCCAGATCCTGGTCTCCGAGCTGGCGCTGGCGGAGAACACCAACGAGGACAAGGCCGAGGCGATTCTCGACGAGGTGCTTGCTTCGTGAGCTCGGTTTGAGAGCCGACTGACGAGGGCCCCGCTCCACTCCGGTGGACGGGGCCTTCGCCTTCTCCCCTCTGTGCCGGTGCTCGGGTCGCGACCGGCCCGTAGCATCCGCGGCATGTACGACGACCTGGATCCGGCGGCGTACGGCGTGGTCGTCGAGCGCGGGCGCGGGTCCCTGCCGTTCGCCCTGCTCCACGGTGAGCCGCTGGTGGCCTGTGCGGCGTGGGCGATGGGGGAGGCGGGCGTGCACCTGCTCGACCTGACGACGCCGTGGGACGCCGTGCGCGAGGCCGACCGGCCGCTGGTCTGGCACGACGCGCTGTGCCCGATGACGCCACCGGACTTCCTCACCGCCTGCGTACGGCGTGCGGTCACCGACGACGTGGTGGTGGCCGGTGTGCTGCCCGTCATCGACACGGTCAAGGAGCTCGTCGAGGGGCCGGACGTGCCGCGGGTCGGTGACACCCTCGACCGCGACGGTCTGCGGCGACTGGCCTCCCCGCTGGTCCTTCCGGCCGGCGTCTGTGCCGGGCTGGACGACTGGCCGTCCACCGACTTCCGCGTCGCGCTCGCCGACCTCCGTCGCGAGCGCGACGTGGCTCTGGTGACGGCGCCGGCGGGCGCGCGTCGGGTCCGGACGGCCGAGGACCTCGCGCTCCTGGAGGCGCTCACCCGTCGATGAGCGCCTCGGCCACCGCGAAGTCGCCGGCCGTGGTGAGCTTGAGGTTCCGCTCGGTGGAGTCGACGCCGGCGACGACCAGGTCGGCGTACCGCGCCAGGATCCCGGCTGTGTCCGTGGCTTCGAAGCCGTCGGTCGCGGCGGCGCGATGCGCCGCGAGCAGGTCGCCCGCGCGGAACGCCTGCGGCGTCTGGACCCCGACCAGCACGTCCGACAGGTCCGCGCCGTCCTCGCTGACCAGGTCGTCGAGCAGCGCGACCGGGATGGCGCCCCCGACCCGCTCGGCGGTGCTGAGGACGTCCTGGTAGAGCGGGACGCTCGCCAGCGGTCGGGCGGCGTCGTGCATCGCCACGACGTCGACCTCGCCCGCCTCGATCGCCGGGGCCAGGAGCCTCAGCGCCGCCCACTCCGAGAGATGCCTGGTCTCGCCACCGGTGATCATCGCGACCTCGGGCGGTGCGAGGTCGAGGTACGGCTCCACCCTCGTGCGTACGGCGTCCTGCTCGCCGTCACGGACCACCACGATCACCCGCACCACCCCGGGAACCGCGCGAGCGGTCCGCACCGCGTGCGCGACGACGGGGACACCGGCCAGCGGCAGCAGGACCTTGTTGACCTCGGCCCCGACCCGGGTGCCCGCGCCGGCCGCGAGAACGACGACGGCGGCTCTCATCGGTGGATGAGAGCGGTCGCGATCGCGGCGATCCCCTCACCGCGACCGGTCAGGCCGAGGCCGTCGGTGGTGGTGGCCGACACGGAGACCGGGGCGCCGACCGCCTCCGACAGGACGCTCGTCGCCTCGTCGCGGCGCGGTCCGAGACGAGGGCGGTCGCCGACGACCTGGACCGCGACGTTGCCGATCTCGTAGCCGGCCCCGCGTACTCGTGCGGCGGTCTCCGCCAGGAGGGCGACGCCCGAGGCGCCGGCCCACTCGGGCTCCGCGGTGCCGAAGGTGGTGCCGAGGTCGCCGAGTCCGGCCGCGGACAGCAGGGCGTCGCACATCGCGTGGGCGCAGACGTCGCCGTCGGAGTGGCCCTCGAGCCCCCGCGGCTCGTCGGGCCAGGCCAGGCCGGCGAGGTGCATCGGCACCCCGTCGGCGAGGCGGTGGACGTCGACGCCGATGCCCGTAAGCAAACCGTCAGAACTCCCAGCCACGGCCATGATCATGCCCGAGCAACAATCGACCCGTGCGGACGCGTGCGCAGTGGGCGCTGGCCGGGGTGCTGGCAGGCCTCGGCGGCCTCGCCACGTCGTACCTCACCGCCACCTGGCTCGGGCTGCGCGGCAACCCGGTCACCGACGTCGCCGAGCTGGTGATCCGGCTGACGCCAGGAGCGGTGGCCGAGGACCTGATCCAGGTGGTCGGTCGGCACGACAAGCCGTTGCTGGTGACCGGGGTGCTGGTCGTCGTGCTGCTGCTGTTCGCCGCGTTCGGGCTGCTGTCGCGGCGGTCGCAGGGGGCGGGCATCGCCGGCTTCGTCGTGCTCGGCGTGATCGGGCTGGTCGCCAACCAGTCGCAGTACGGCGCGCCCGCGACCGGGATCCTGCCGAGCCTCGTCGGCGTCCTGACCTGGCTCGCGCTGCTCGGCCTGCTCACGGCGTACCTCCGGCCGCGGCCGTTTCCCGACCCGGAGTCGATGGATCCCCAGCGGCGGTTCCTGCTGGTGGCCTCCGGCGTCGGCCTGGGCAGCGCGGTCGTGGGGCTGCTGGGCTGGAAGGTGGGCGGCCACCGTCGTGCCGTGGACGCCGCCCGGGAGGCGCTCGACCTGCCCGGCGTCACCAACCCGGGGCCACCCGCCGGCGTCGACGTCGGCCTGGACGGCATCGCGGCCTGGCAGACGCCGAGCAACCGGTTCTACCGGATCGACACCTCGCTCAGCCCGCCGGCCATCTCGCCCGACGACTGGACCGTGCGCATCCACGGCATGGTCGACCGCGAGATCACGATCACGTACGCCGAGCTGCTCGAGCGGCCGCGCAGCGAGATCTGGATGACGCTCAACTGCGTCTCCAACCCGGTGGGCGGCCCGCTGATCAGCAACGCGTGGTGGAGCGGAACGCACCTGAAGGACCTGCTCGCGGAGGCCGGCGTCCAGCGGGGCGCCGATGCGGTCAAGCAGACCTCGGACGACGGCTGGACGTGCGGAACGCCGCTCTCGGCCCTGCTCGACGGCCGTGGGGCGATGCTCGCCTACGCGATGAACGGCGAGCCGCTGCCGATCGAGCATGGGTTCCCGGTCCGGACGCTGGTGCCGGGTCTGTACGGTTACGTGTCGGCGTGCAAGTGGGTGCGCGACATCGAGGTGACGAGGTTCGACTCGTTCTCGGCGTACTGGACCGACCGTGGCTGGTCGGTCGAGGGTCCGGTCAAACTCGCCTCGCGGATCGACGTCCCCGGCAACGGGCATCACGTCGGAGCCGGCCGGGTGCGTGTCGGCGGGCTCGCGTGGCAGCAGGACACCGGGATCTCCTCGGTGCAGGTGCAGCTCGACGGAGGCGGCTGGCAACCGGCCACGATCGCCCGGAAGAACCTCAAGGACTCGTGGGTGCAGTGGGTCGCGACCGTCGACGCCGCACCCGGTCGGCACCAGCTCGCCGTGCGCGCGGTGAACGACGACGGTCAGGTGCAGACGGCGGTGCGCGCCGACCCCGTGCCGAACGGCGCGTCCGGATGGCACACGATCTCGTTCACCGCCGACTGACCACCGCGGACCGATCAGGACACGCGGACCTTGTAGAACCGGTAGATGTTCGACGTCGTCCGGATCTCGTGCTTCGACCCGGCGACGACGGCCCGGTAGCGCGTGCCGTTGCCGAAGGTCGCGACCACGGTCGCGCGCCAGCGGCTCCGGCGATCGGTCTTCACGACCTGGTACCTCTTCCACGAGCCGTGCTTGACCTGGATCAGCACCCGGTGGTTCTTCGCCCTCGGCGAGAGCCTCCCGAAGAAGTGGCAGCCGTGGTTGCAGCTTCCGTTCTCGTGGAGGTTCCACAGGGTGCGGACGGTGACGACGTTGGAGTACGCCGGGGCGTAGGTGATGGAGGTGGCGCCGTCGGTCCCGCCGAGGTAGTGCAGGCGGTACCGCACGTTGCCCTTGGCGTGGCTCCCGTAGGAGCCGAAGCCGATCCCGTCGGTGCCGTCGTCGTCCGTCCTCACCTTCGCCCAGCCCTTGCCGGGGAGCCGCCGCTGGAGCACGGCGCGGCCGGCGTAGACGCCTCCGCCGTTGCTGTCGCTGACACTGGCTTCGAGATAGCCGATCTGGTCGCCGTAGTGGGCGACGACGGTCGTGTGCTGGTTGATCGCGAGCCGGGCCGTGGTCGGCGCGGTGGTGGTCGGCGTCGCTGCCTCAGCCGGTCCGGCTCCGAGCACCGCGGCCGTGCCACCCGTGATCGCGAGCGACGCCAGGACGGCCCCGAGTGTGGTCGTGCGCATGCGAATTCTCCCCGTTGGTCGATGAGCCGTCCCGAGAGCTCGAGAACCGGCCCGGCAGTCCTATCACCCGGCGGTGCCCGGAATCTGCGAAACGGCCGATCCGGTCGCTATCGGCCGGGCTTCCCGGTGGCGCGGGTCACCACGCGCCCCGGCTCCCTACGGGCAGCGCCTGGTCGTCGCGGTGGATCACGTAGACGGTGCCGCCCGCCCCGCCGAGCCAGGCGCGCTCGAACTCGCCGCGTCGATAGGTACGCCGCACGCTGCGGTCGGTGGGGGCACCCGGGTCGTTGGTGACGACGTCGCCGCCCGCGGTGAACCCGCGGATGACGAGGAGGTGTCCGGCCGTGCCGAGGGTCGGTGCCCCACGGAGTGCTCCACGGGGATAGGCGACCGAGGCGACGAGCGGGATGCCGGCGTCGACGAACCGCTCCGCGTCGCGGAGATCGCGCAGCCGGGTGACGAAGGCCCGGCCGGCGACGCCGGCCGCCCAGGCCGTGTTGAAGGACCAGTTGCCGGTACCGCTCCAGGCCGGGTCGTGGACCTGGCGAGCCACGGCCGGGACGTCGGCGCCCGGGGGCAGCGTGCCGGCGTGGGACAGCACCATCGCGACCGACGAGGGCGAGCACCACCCCAGCCCGCCGGTGTCGGCATAGGTCATCTGGGAGAGACGCGGCACGTCGAGCACCCGCTCCCGTCGATGCAGGGGCGGCGAGGTGGTCCCGTGCCACGCGCCGGCAGTGACGACCGCGCCGATCAGGCGCAGGTCGGGCGCTGGGCGGCCGTGCAGGTGCACGCGCAGCCGGTAGCCCGTCGCGCCGTTGCCGGGACGCCACACGTCGGTGTCGACCTCCGGGTCGCCGGTGATGCTGGTCCTCCGCCTCGGCCGGGTGCCCGACGACCAGTGGCCGAGCTCGTGCCAGGTGCGGGCGCCTCGCGCCCGGGCTGCCACCTCGATCCAGGTGTCGCGCGGGGTCGTCGCCGACCACGACGCGACCAGCTCGGTGAACGCGAAGCCGGGATCGCACCAGGGTGAGGTCCAGACGGAGACCTCGTCGTTGTCGCGGCGCAGTCGCCCGTCGGC
>DATAOY010000024.1:0-3568 GCA_036265495.1 Nocardioides sp.
GGTGCCGGCCGGGATGCCGATGTTCAGGTCGCTGCTCGCGCCCTTGAGGCTGACGTGGCCGCGGCGGACGGTGCCGATGGCCATGTCGCCGCTGCCCGTCGACATCGAGATGTCGGAGTTCGCGGTGACGACCTTCAGGTCGCCCGAACCGGTCTTGACGACGGCCTTGGCACTGGTGGTGCCGACCTCGACGTCGCCGGAGCCGGTCGAGACGTTGAGGTTGCCGAGGCAGTTGCCGATGCTCATGTCGCCGGAGCCGCTCTTGACCCGCAGCTCGGCCATCGCCTCGGAGATCTCGACGTCCCCCGAGCCCGTGTCGATCTGAGCGGCGCCCGTGAACGTGTCGCATGTGACGTCGCCCGAGCCGGTCTTCACCCGGACCTCGTTGACCTGTCCCTCGATCTCGATGTCGGCGCTGCCGGTCTTGACCCCGAGGTCGCTCGCGGTCGGCAGCTCGACCTCGACATGGAGGTCGCGGTTGCCGCCGCCGAACCAGTTGCCGCTCTCCTTGGGGCCGATCACGGTGAGCCGGTTGTTCTCGAACGTCACCTCGACCTCGTCGGCGTCGCGGCCCTCGATGTCGAGGGTCGTCGTGGTGGTGCTGCCGGCGGTGATCTCGACCTTGCCCTTGCCGATCTCGACGTACAGCTCGATCGGTTCGGGAGTCTCGAACTGGCGGTTCATCTGGTGCCTCCTGGTGGCGGTGTTCGGGGTGTGCGGATCCGTGGGAGCGGCCTGGTGCCGTCCCCGGTCGGGTGTGGGTGGAGTTGGCGCTCCGGGTCAGAGCCAGCCGCTCATGCGCTTGCCTCCGCGGCGGCCGCGGCCGCCCTCGAACGGATCGCCACCGCCGAAGAAGGGCAGGCTCGACAGGTCGATGTCGACGTTGATCGCGCCCTCGCGGGTGGCCGCCCGGACGACGCTGACCAGCCACGTGTTCAGCGACTGGCCCGCGTCCGCGGCTCGCTCCTCGGCCTTGGCCTTCACGCTCTCGGGGATGCGCAGGGTGATCCGGGACATCCCCCCTTCCTCGACCTCCTCGGGCGCCGGGGGCGGCGGAGGAGTGGGCGGGGTCGGCGCGGCGACGTGCACGAGGAAGTCGAGCTCGCGACCATTGAGGCGTACGTCGACACCACCGTTGGGCATCTCGGCGGTGATCTCGGCGGCGGCCTGCGAGACCGCCTCCATGATCGCCAGCCGAGCGCTGGACTCGAGGGCGAAGCCGAGCCGCTCGGCGGCCTGGCGGGTCTCGTCGCCGGCGGAGTCGGCGGCGGAGACGAGCGAGGACCGGAGGCTCTCGACGTACGGGGTGATGTCCATGCGCATCACTATGACATCACGGTGACATCATGTCAAGGATTCCATGACATCAAATGATGTCATCGCGGTGTCACGCGGCGTTTCCGCACGTCAGGCGCGTGGGTCGTCAGAGATCGAACAGCGATCCGCCCTCGTCCTTCTTCTTCTCGGGCTCCGGCTCGCGGGCGGGCTCCTCTGGCTCGGGTTCGTCCGCGGCGACGTCGAACAGGGAGCCGCCGGCGGTGGGTGTGGCCTCGGCCGTCGGCTCGGGTTCGTCCGCGGCGACGTCGAACAGCGAGCCGCCGGCGCTCGGTCCTGGGTCCGGGGCGGGCTGAGGCTCGGGCTCTCGCTGGGGCGCCTCCTCGGGCTCGACGTCGAAGAGGGACGAACCACCCGATGCCTTCGCCGCCGGACCCACGTCCGCCGTCTCCGTGACGGTCTCCGATGCCTGGGTCTCGTCGCCCGGCTCGGGCTCCGCCCTCGTCTCCTCGGAGCGCGAGGTGGCGCCGGCCAGGGTCGCGGACTCGCCCTTCACCGAGGCCAGCAGCATCTGGGCCACGTCGAGGACCTCGACCTCCTCGCGCGCACGACCGGACGCCTGCTCGGCGGTGAGGCCGTCGGAGAGCATCACCCGGCAGAACGGGCACCCGACGGCGATCTGGTCGGCGCCGGTGGCCACCGCCTCCTTCGTGCGGTTGGTGTTGATGCGCTCGCCGAGGTTCTCCTCCATCCACATCCGGGCGCCCCCCGCTCCGCAGCAGAACGAGCGTTCGGCCGACCGCTCCATCTCGACGTACGACGCGCCCGGCAGCACCTGCAGCAGCTCGCGGGGTGGTGTGTAGACCTGGTTGTGCCGGCCGAGGTAGCACGGGTCGTGATAGGTGATGGTGCGCTGTGCGGCCCCGGCGCCGGACGCCACGGGAGTCAGCCGGCCCTCGCGGACGAGCCGGTTCAGCAGCTGGGTGTGGTGGACGACCTCGAGCTCGAGGCCGAGGTCGCGGTACTCGTTCTTCAGGGTGTTGAAGCAGTGCGCGCACGTGGTGACGACCTGCTTGACCCGATGCTCGGTGAGCGTCTCGACGTTCTGTGCCGCCAGGCCCTGGTAGACGAACTCGTTGCCGGCCCGACGTGCCGGGTCGCCGGTGCAGGTCTCGCCGTTGCCCAGCACGCCGAAGGAGATGTCGGCCAGGTGGAGCAGCTCGGCGACTGCCCGCGTGGTCTTCTTGGCGCGGTCCTCGTAGGCGCCGGCGCAGCCGACCCAGAACAGCCAGTCGACCGACTCCAGTGACTCCAGGCTCTCGCCGACGACCGGCACCTCGAAGTCGAGGCCCTTGGCCCAGTCCATGCGGCCCTGGGCGGACATGTTCCACGGGTTGCCCTTGCCCTCGAGGCCTCGGAAGAGCTGGTTCAGCTCGGCCGGGAAGTTCGACTCGACCAGCACCTGGTAGCGACGCATGTCGACGATGTGGTCGACGTGCTCGATGTCGACGGGACACTGGTTCACGCAGGCACCGCACGTCGTGCAGGACCAGAGCACGTCCGGGTCGATCACGCCGTACGCCGCCTCGTTGCCGATCAGTGGGCGCTCGAGCTCCTTGACCGCGCCCTCGGGTGCCTTGCCCTCGGCGGCCAGCATCGCCGGTGCGGCCGCCAGCGCGTGGTCGCGCAGGTCCATGATCAGCAGCTTCGGAGACAGCGGCTTCTCGGTGTTCCAGGCCGGGCACTGCGACTGGCAGCGGCCGCACTCGGTGCAGGTCGAGAAGTCGAGCAGGCCCTTCCAGGTGAAGTCCTGGATCGACCCCATACCGAGCGAGGCGTCCTCGTCGAGGTCGTCGATGTCATCGAGGGTGACCGGCTTCCCGGCAGAGATCAGCGGCTTGACCGCGCCGAGCGCGACCGGCCGGCGGCCGAAGAGGACGTTCAACGGTGCGACGAAGATGTGCAGGTGCTTGGAGTTGAGCACGAAGATCAGGAAGACGAGCATCACGCCGATGTGCAGCAGCAGGCCGATGCCCTCGAGCACCTCCAGCGCACCGTGGCTCATGCCGTCGAGCACCTTGCCCAGGCCGATCGAGATGAACGCGCCGTCCTTGTACGGAAGGTTTCCGAGGGCGGCGGATGCACCGCGGAACAGCAACATCGTCCAGATGACGTTGAAGATCATGAACAGCGTGATCCACGCGCCCGAGAGGTGCGAGCCGAAGAAGCGCGACCGCCGACCGAGGTCCTTCGGGGCGTTGCGAACCCGGATCCAGACGAACGTCGCGATCCC
>DATAOY010000025.1:0-59625 GCA_036265495.1 Nocardioides sp.
GGGATCGCGGTCGGTGAGGTGTGTGGTCGCCTCGAGATCGGTTCGAAGGCTGCCTCGCCGACCTCGTCGTAGCGGGCCTTGAGCCGGTACACCCAGGAGCGGTGCACGCCGTACCGGGCGGCTACCTCAGCAACGGTTTGCTTCTCCACGACAAGGGCGGTGATGACCAGGCGTGCTCTCGACATGGCCGACCATCAGCAGCCCGCTGCCTGTCGCCGATGACCTGAGACATCGTGTCGCGGATGTCTTGAGAGATGTGTCGCGGATGTCCTGACTGAACACACTGTCAGCCCGACCATTGTGATCTCTCAAGAGATACGCGACGGCCGGACCTGCGGAACGCAGGTTCGGCTGTTGTCAGCTCCGGTCGAGTTCTGGGGCGGCCGCCCCAGCGAGGTCCTCGCCGATGGGGACCTCGACGTACCCCGTCGCCTCGTCGATGGCCGACGTGCGGACGGTCACCGCGAGCTGCCAGTCGCCGGAGACCGGGACACCCACCTGCCCCGTGCGCTGACCGTGCCCGGTCGTCTCGAGCCGGATCGGCAGCGGCCCGATCCGGGACGACGGCAGCGACAGCGAGGCGTCGACCTCACGAGGCTCGGTGGGCCTGCCGGCGGCGTCGGTGACCTCGAGCGCCACCCTCACGTGGTGGGCACCGTCGGGGACCGCCGAGACGTGCACGCGGTCGGGACCGACCTCGAGCATGGCGGAGACGGGACGGGACACCGTCCTCGAGAGCGCGGGGTCGGAGGTCACCAGCATCGCGGTCACTGCCAGGACGGCCGTCAGCACCACGGTCTCGATCGCGACCGAGACCCGGAGTCGGCGCAGGCTCGGTGGGCCGTCGACGACCGGCTCCGGCGGTGCGGCGGTGGCGGCGTGGACGGCGACGACCGGGTTCGCCGTCTGCCACACCCAGGCCCGCGAAGCCGCGGCGGCGGCGAAGGCCAGGGCGACGACGCCGAGCTTCAGCACCAGGACGTGCCCGTAGTGGGTGTGCAGCAGCACCTCCCACGACCGAACCTCCCGCAGCGTCTGGTAGATCCCGGTGGCGATCAGCGCCGTCACCGCGGCACTGGCCCAGGAGGAGAACCGGAGTACCGGCGAGGTCACCTCCGACCGCTCGCGCCCGCGAACGAGCACGGCGCCGACGAGCAGCGCCAGGCCGCCGAGCCAGATGCTCATCGCCGCGACGTGGGCGGTGTCGCTGACGACCGCGATCGGCCGCAGGCTCCCGGCAGCAGCGTGGCCGCACAGGGCGAAGGTCACGCCGGTCCCGGCCAGCAGCACGCCCGGCGCGACCCGGAGCCATCGAGCCGGGACGTGCTCGCGATAGGTGAGCAGCAGGACGAGGACCGCGATCAGCAGGAGCCGCGCGTCCAGGGCGCGGCCGTACGTCGTACCGAGGACCTCGCGCAGCAGACGCCCGTCGGTGGCGCGGCCCAGGCCCACGCCGGCGTCGTAGGGCCCCTTGAGCAGGAGGGCGAGCAGGGTGCCCAGGGTGAGCACCACGACGCCGGCGCCCACCAGCAGCCGGGCGCGACCGGCCGACCATCCGGCCGGCCAGCACCAGACCAGGAACGCGAAGCCGCCCAGCCCGAGCGCGGCGCCGGCGTAGGTGAGCCAACGGGCGAGACCGAGCGCGACGTCGACCGAGCGCGAGCCGTCCACGGGGGGCGCGAGCGCAGGCGCTCGCGACGCGTGGCCGATGACGAACGTGTAGGCCCCTTCGATCGGGTGCGAGTCTGCGGACACGACGCGGTAGGAGACGAGGTACGTGCCGTCCGGCAGGTCCGGACGTACGCCGACGCTCGCCGTCGCCGGATCGCCGTGCGCGTGTACGACCGCTCCGCTGTCCACCTGGGCGCCGTCGGGACCGAAGACCCGGACCGAGTCGGGCAGGAGGGAGATCGCCTCGTTGAACACCAGGTCGACCGAGGCCGGCGGCGTGGTGAGCACGGCGTCGGCGGCCGGGGTGCTGCCCTCGAGCATCGCATGCGCCGAGGCCGGCGGGCCGACGAGAAGCAGCAGCGCGACCACGAACGTCGCGGCGAGCGCCTCGATCCACCTCACGAGTGACAGTCTGCCGAAGAGGACGCCTTGTTCCCTAGGGTCGACTGGAACCGGACGCGTCACGGACGGTCCGGTCAACGACAGCGGTGGACGAAGGGTTCGCCGACGACGGGAGGAACGACATGACGCAGCACTCGACCACTCTGCGGACGGCGCGACGAGTCGCCCTCGGCACCCTGGCCGCTGCGTGCACCGCCGGCCTCGTGCTCGTCACGGCTCCCGGCTGGGCCCACGTCACGGTGGACCCGGGGACGGCGACCCAGGGTGGGTACACCGCACTGAGCTTCCGGGTACCGACCGAGTCGGACTCCGCCTCGACCACCAAGGTGCAGGTGTACCTGCCCGAGGACCACCCGATCGCGTCGGTCAGCGTGAAGCCGCACCCGGGCTGGCACACGCAGGTGATCACCGAGAAGCTGGCGACCCCGCTGTCCACCGACGACGGCCAGGTAACCGAAGGCGTCTCCCGCATCACGTGGACGGCCGATCGGCCCCAGGACGCCATCGGGCCGGGTGAGTACGACGAGTTCGACATCTCGGTCGGGCCGCTGCCGGACGTGTCGTCGCTGAGCTTCAAGACCCTGCAGACATACTCCGACGGCACCGTCGTCCGTTGGATCGACCCCGCCGCGCCGGAGGGCCAGCCGGCGCCGGAGCACCCGGCCCCGACGCTCGCACTGGTGCCGGCCTCCGCCGATACGACGGATGATGCGGCCAACTCGGGGTCCGGCGACGGCACGGCCACCGCGGCGATGGTGCTGTCGATCGTGGCGGTCCTGCTCGGCGCGGCAGCTCTGGGCAGCTCGCTGCTGCGGAAGCGCTCCGGCTAGCAGCTCGTCGTACTCCGGGGCCGCGACGGCCGGCATCGGCTCACCGACTGGGAGGAGGATCGGGCCGTGACCGCTCGCGCGGACCTGCGCGCCGACTGTGCTCGGTGCTTCGCGATCTGCTGCGTCGCCCCCGCATTCGCCCGGTCGTCCGACTTCGCGGTCGACAAGCCTGCCGGGGTGCCGTGCCCGAACCTGGCCGACGACCACCGGTGCTCGATCCACGACCGGCTGCGGCCGGAGGGCTTCGCCGGCTGCGCGGCGTACGACTGCTTCGGGGCCGGTCAGCGACTCGCGCAGGAGACGTTCGGTGGTCGCGACTGGCGCACGCACCGCGACGTGGCGGTGCCGATGATGGCCGCGCTCCCGATCCTGCGCGGGCTCCACGAGCTGCTCTGGTACGTCGACGAGGCGCTGGCCCTGCCCTCCTCGGCGCCGATCGCGGACCGGCTGCGGTCGGCACTCGCCGACGTGACGGAGTCGGCGTCCGCACCGGCCGACCGCATCCTCGACGTCGTGGTCGACGACCTCCGCGCAAGGTTCGCCCCCCTGCTGCGCGAGGCGAGTCGGCTCGCCCGCGCGGGGTTCACCGGACCCGACCTGAGCGAGCGCGACCTGAGCGGTGCGGACCTGCGCGACGCCGACCTCCGGGGTGCCTGCCTCCGCGGTGCGACCCTCCTCGGCGCGGATCTCCGCGGCCTCGACCTGGAGGCCGCCGACCTGCTCGGGGCCGACCTGCGCGGAGCGGACCTGCGCGGCGCCCGGCTGGGCGGCTCGTTGTACGTCACCCGGACCCAGCTGGGCAGCGCCCTCGGCGACGGCCGGACGACGGTCCCCGAGCCGCTGGAGCGACCGGCGTTCTGGGCCGGCTGAGCGCTGCCTCCCGTTCGCCGGTGCGCGACACTGGGGGTGACGAAAGGGGACAGCGGTGGCCGGTGACCATGCGCACGACCACGCGCACGACCACGCGCACGGCATCGACCGCGACGCCGACCGGCGGTTGCTGGTCGGCGCGCTGGCACTGATCGTCGCCTTCCTGGTCGGCGAGGTCGTGGTCGGCCTGGTGGTCGGATCGCTCGCGCTGCTCGCCGATGCGGGGCACATGCTCACCGACGCGGGCGCGATCGGCCTGGCGCTGGTCGCCGTGCGGCTCGCGGCGCGCCCCGCGGCAGGCGCCTACACCTACGGGCTGAAACGCGCCGAGATCCTCTCGGCCCAGGTCAACGGGCTGACGCTGGCGGTGCTGGTCGTGGTCTTCGTGGTCGAGGGCGTCCGCCGCCTCGTGCACCCGCCGGACGTGTCCGGTGGCGCCATGGCGGTCGTGGCCGCGGTCGGGATCCTGGTGAACCTCGCCGCGGCAGCGCTCCTCGCCCGCGCCGATCGGCGCAGCCTCAACGTGTCCGGTGCGTACTGGCACGTCGTCACCGACCTGTTCGCCTTCATCGCCACACTCGTCGCCGGGCTCGTGATCATCTGGACCGGGTGGACCCAGGCGGACGCCGTGGCCGCGCTGATCGTTGCCGCGCTGATGGCGGCCGCGGCGTACCGGCTCCTGCGGGACAGCTCGCGGGTCTTCCTCGAGGCAGCCCCCCGCGGACTGGACCCCGGACTGGTCGAGACCGCGATCCGTGGGGTGGTCGGCGTGGCCGACGTGCACGAGCTGCATGTGTGGGAGGTGACCTCGGGCTTCCCCGCCCTGTCGGCCCACGTGCTGGTGGACACGGCCGCCGACTGTCACGAGCGGCGCGAGACGATCGAGCGGCTGCTCGACGAGCGCTTCGGGATCGAGCACACGACACTCCAGGTCGACCACCGCGGCGACGTGCTGCCGACCTCCGCGCTCGGCCGTCGGATCCATCCGCACCCGGGTCATCAGCGATGAGCCACGGGCGGTGAGGGTGGCAGACTCCCGGTCATGGCGGACGACGAGCGCCCCGGCTCCGACGAGACGGACTCCTCCCTCGAGCTGCCGAGCCTGAGGTCGGCGTTCCGCCGACGACGCAGGCCCCCGCCCGAGCGGGAGCCCGAGGTCCCGGACACCGCGATCCCGCCGGTCGCGATCACGCAGGAGCCGACCTCGGAGCCGACCTCGGAGCCGACCTCGGAGCCGGCCGACCGGCCGAAGCGGCGTCGCCCACGCGGGCCGATCCGCATCCATCTGCCCGGACGGCTGGTCGCACCGCTGACCGGCGCGATCGCCGGGCTCGCCCTGGTCGGGCTGACCTCGGCCGGCCTGCACCTGTGCTCGGCGATGCGCGGGACGTCGAGCTGTGGCAAGCCGGGAATCGTGCTGCTGCTGGTGATCACCGTCGCGGTGATCCTCCTCGGCTCGCTGCTGCTGCGGCTCGCCGACGTCGACACCCACGGCAGCACCAGCTTCCTCGGCGTCGGGCTGCTCGTCGTCGTGATCCTGCTGGCGCTGCTGCCGGTGCTGGACGACTGGTGGGTGGTCATCGTCGTGCCGCTGCTGGCGATGCTCACCTTCTCCGCCGCGTGGTGGCTGACCACGACGTACGTCGAGCCCGGCGAGCGGGCTCGCTGACTCGCTGGCTCGCGGTGGTCAGCGCGCCGCGGCCAGCAGCTCGGCGATCTGTACGGCGTTGAGGGCGGCACCCTTGCGGAGGTTGTCGTTGCTGACGAACAGCACCAGGCCGCGCTGGTCGGGGACGCCCGGGTCCTGCCGGAGGCGACCGACGTACGACGGGTCGCGGCCGGCCGCGTGGAGGGGCGTCGGGACGACTGCGAGCTCGACGCCCGGCGCGGCCGCAAGGAGCTCGGTGGCCCGGGCGACGGTCAGCGGCCGGGCGAACTCGGCGTTGATCGACAGGCTGTGGCCGGTGAACACGGGGACCCGGACACAGGTGCCGGAGACCAGGAGGTCGGGGATGCCGAGGATCTTGCGCGTCTCGTTGCGGAGCTTCTTCTCCTCGTCGGTCTCGCCCTCGCCGTCGTCCACGATCGTGCCGGCCAGCGGCAGGACGTTGTGGGCGATGGTGTCGACGTACTTCACCGGCTCGGGGAACCCGACCGCCGAGCCGTCGTAGGCCAGCTCGCGCGCCTTGTCGCCGGCCGCCGCCACCTGCTCGGCGAGCTCGTCGACGCCGGCGAGCCCGCTTCCCGAGACCGCCTGGTACGTCGACGCGACCAGCCGGGTGAGCCCCGCCTCGTCGTGCAGCGGCTTGAGCACCGGCATCGCGGCCATCGTGGTGCAGTTGGGGTTGGCGATGATGCCCTTGCGAGCCTCGCGGATCGCCTCGGGGTTCACCTCGGAGACGACCAGCGGGACGTCCGGGTCCATCCGCCAGGCGGAGGAGTTGTCGATCACCGTCGCGCCCGCCCCGGCGAAGCGCGGTGCCAGTGAGCGTGAGGCGGTCGCGCCGGCGGAGAACAGCGCCAGGTCGAGCCCGGCGACGTCCGCGGCGTCGGCGTCCTCGACGGCGATCTCGCGCTCTCCGAAGGGCAGCACGGTGCCGGCCGAGCGGACCGAGGAGAAGAACCGCACCGACTCCACCGGGAAGTCCCGCTCGAGCAGGATCTGCCGCATCGCGGCGCCGACCTGACCGGTCGCGCCCACCACCCCGACGTTCAGGCCCATCTCAACGCCCCGTGCCGCCGTAGACGACGGCCTCGACCTCGGCACTGTCGAGGTCGAACGCGGTGTGGGTGGCCTGCACCGCCGAGGCCACGTCGCCCTCGTCGACGATCACCGAGATGCGGATCTCGGAGGTCGAGATCATCTCGATGTTGACCCCGGCGTTGGCCAGCGCGGCGAAGAACTTCGCGGTGATTCCGGGATGGGACCGCATCCCGGCGCCGATCAGGGAGACCTTGCCGATCTCGTCGTCGTACATCAGCCGGTCGTAGCCGACCTCGCTCTGCAGCCTGGCCAGCGCCGCCATCGCGGTCTGTCCGTCGGCGCGAGGGAGCGTGAAGGAGATGTCGGTGAGGCCGGTCGCCTGCGCCGAGATGTTCTGCACGACCATGTCGATGTTGATCTCGGCCACGGCCAGCGCTTCGAAGACCCGGGCCGCGACGCCGACCTTGTCGGGCACCCCGACGACAGTGACCTTGGCCTCGCTCCGGTCGTGGGCGATGCCGGCGATGATCGCCTGCTCCATGGCGTCTGCTCCCTCCAGCGGATCGGGCAGGATCCAGGTGCCTTCCTTCAGCGAGAAGGAGGACCGGACGTGGATCGGGATGTCGTAGCGACGGGCGTACTCGACGCAGCGCAGGTGGAGGATCTTGGCGCCGCAGGCGGCCATCTCGAGCATCTCCTCATGGGAGATCCGATCGAGCTTGCGGGCCGTCGGCACCAGCCGCGGGTCGGCGGAGAAGACCCCGTCGACGTCGCTGTAGATCTCGCAGACCTGGGCACCGAGCGCCGCGGCCAGAGCGACGGCGGTGGTGTCCGAGGCGCCGCGACCGAGCGTGGTGATGTCCTTGGTGTCCTGAGAGACGCCCTGGAAGCCGGCCACGATCGCGATCGCACCCTGGGCGATGGCGTTCTCGATGCGGCCGGGCGTGATGTCGATGATCTTGGCCTTGCCGTGGGCCGAGTCGGTGATCACGCCGGCCTGCGAGCCGGTGAACGACTTGGCGGTCTGGCCGAGCTCCGCGATCGCCATCGCCAGCAGCGCCATCGAGATGCGCTCGCCCGCGGTGAGCAGCATGTCGAGCTCGCGCGGCGGCGGCGCGGGGCTGACCTGCTCGGCGAGGTCGCGCAGCTCGTCGGTGGTGTCTCCCATGGCCGAGACGACCACGACGACATCGTGCCCGGAGACCTTCGTGTCCACGATCCGCCGGGCCACCCGCCGGATGCCCGCGGCGTCGGCGACCGACGAGCCGCCGTACTTCTGCACGACGATGCTCATGACGGGCTGACCTGCGGGATCACGAAGGGGGTCCTCGGGGGCGGTGGTGGGACGGGTGCGCCGCGACGCTGCGACCGCCGCCGAGTTTACCGGGGCCGCCGCACGGTCCCGGCCACCATCTCAGCCTGGTCAGGCATCGGGGTCGGGCGCGCCCTCGAGCATCTCGTTGGCCGCCGCGACCCGGTCGAGCTCACCGGTGTACTCCACGTCGAGCCGGTCGTGGGCCACGATCGAGAGCAGCGCGTTGAGCAGCGCCCCGGCGAGGTTGCCCCAGGAGGAGACGTAGGAGAACTGCCACCACCACAGCGCCTCGGCGGTGTTGCCGAGGTTGAAGTGACGCAGGCCGTTCTCGAGGTCAGCCGCGATCGAGGTCAGGTCGTCGGAGAGCTGGCTCTCGACCTGCTCCGGGTCGTAGGGGTCGAAGACGAAGCTGTAGGTATCGACGTCGCCGAACAGCTCGGCGAGCCGCAGCCGCAGCTCGTCGAGGTCGGCATCGGGGCCCACGTCGGGCTGGTAGTCGGTCGTGGGCGTGAAGTCGACCTGGGCGCCGAGCCGTGCCCCGGCCAGCAGCAGCTGGCTGATCTCGAGGAGCAGCATCGAGATGCCCGTGCCCGGGTTGCCCTCGGCCGCGACGGCCTTCAGCGCGATCAGGAAGCTCTCGATCTGGTCGGCGATCTGGACCGCGAACTCGTCCTGCGGGCCGACCTGGGGCAGTGCGGCCCCGGCCTCCAGCATGTGCGCGGTGATGTCCTCGGTGGTCCGCTCCGTCATTCCGCTGCTCGCCTCCCCGCGAAAGCCCGCCCGAGGGTGACCTCATCGGCGTACTCCAGGTCACCGCCGACCGGAAGCCCGCTCGCCAGACGGGTGATGCGCATGTCCATCGGTTTGAGCATACGGGTGAGATACGTCGCGGTCGCCTCGCCCTCGAGGTTGGGGTCGGTCGCGAGGATCACCTCCGTGATCGCGCCGTCGGCCAGCCGGGTCATCAGCTCGCGGATGTGGAGCTGCTCCGGGCCGATGCCGTCGATCGGCGAGATCGCACCCCCGAGCACGTGGTAGCGACCGCGGAACTCCTTGGTCCGCTCGATCGCGACGACGTCCTTGTACTCCTCCACGACGCACAGCACCGACTGGTCGCGACGGGGATCGCGGCAGATGCGGCACTGTTCGTCCTCGGAGACGTTGAAGCAGATCGAGCAGAACCTCACCCGCTGCTTGACCTCGAGCAGCACCTCGGCCAGCCGGCGCACGTCGGCCGGCTCCGCCTGGAGCAGGTGGAACGCGATGCGCTGTGCTCCCTTGGGGCCCACGCCCGGCAGGCGACCGAGCTCGTCGATCAGGTCCTGGACGATTCCTTCGTACAAGTTAGGTCGCGTCTCCCAGGGAGTTCCCGAGTGCGCCGGGGCCGGCGTCGAGACCTGGGCCACCGAGGCCCGGCATGCCGCCGGCCGAGAGTGGTCCGAGGGCGCTGCTGGCGAGGTCGTCCGCCTGCGCCTTGGCGTCGCGGTACGCCGCGACCACCAGGTCGCCGAGGTCGCTCAGGTCGTCGTCGCTCGAGCCGTCGAAGGTGCCGGGCCTGATGGTGACGGCCTGGAGCTCGCCGATGCCGTTCACGGTGACGGTGACCGCGCCGCCACCGGCCGTACCGTCGAGGCGGGCGTCGGCCAGCCGCTCCTGGGCGCTCTCGAGCTGCTCCTGCATCTGCTGGGCTTGCTGGAGGAGCCCCTGGAGGTCGAAGCCCCCCGCACCGCCGAGGCCCTCGAACGGGTTGTCGGTCATGGGTTCACCTGTCGTCTCCTGGGTCGTCGTCGGGTCGTCGTCGGGTCGTCGTCGCGTGTGTCACTGGTGGGGGATCTCTTCGATGACCTGCGCGCCCAGCGCCTCCTGGAGCAGCTGGGCGCCGTCGAGCCCGGAGGACTCGTCATCGGTGTCGTCGGGGCGGGCGCCGCCGTCGGCCTCCACGGTGGTGGCGGGCTCCTCGGGCCGGACCGGCTCGGTGTCGGTCGCGACCGGCTCCGGTGAGGACGGCTTGCCCAGCTGTGGGCCGGAGGGCTCAGCGACCGGCTCAGCCGGCCGGCTGGCCGGGGGTGCGGGCGCCTCGGGGTCGGCGCCCGGATCGACGATCGTCTCGACCCGCCAGTCGTGGCCGACGACGTCGATGGCGGCCTGGCGGACGATCTCGGCGCTGCCGCCGTTGTCGAACGAGTCGCGGGCACCGGCGTTGGTGAAGCCGAGGGTCAGCGTCGAGTCGTCGACGGCGACGACCTGTGCCTGCTGGGTGAGGTAGATCCAGGTGAGTCGGCGGCGTTGCTTGGTCGCCTCGACGATGTCGGGCCACAGGCGGCGTACGTCGACCAGGGTCAGCGTGGAGCCGGCGGGCGTTGTCGTGGCACCCGGCTCGGGGGTGGCGTGGGTCTGGGGCTCGATCGCCCGCTCGGGCCCGGACTCGGCTGTGGGCTGGGGTGTCGGCTCGGGTGTCGGCGCGGGTGTGGGCGCTGGTGTCGGCGCGGGTGCGGGCTCGGGCGTGGTCTCCGCCGCCGCCGGCCGGACCGGCTCGATCACGGTCGGCTCCACGATGTGCGGTGCCGGCAACACCGACTCCGGCTCGGTGGCCGCGACCGGGGCGGACGACGGGTCGCCGCCGCTGATGGTCATCCGGCGCTCGAGCCGGTCGAGCCGCGCCATCACCCCCTCGGTCGAGTGGTCGGCCCCTGGCAGCAGCACCCGGGCGCAGATCAGCTCCAGGAGGAGCCGGGGCGCGGTGGCGCCGCGCATCTCGGTGAGCCCGGTGGCCACCAGGTCGGCGGCGCGCGACAGGTCGGCCGGGCCGAACCGCGCCGCTTGGGCCACCAGGCGTTCGGCGGCGTCCTCGGCGATGTCGATGAGCCCGGTGGCCGGAGCATCGGGAACGGCGGAGACGATCACCAGGTCGCGAAGCCGGCGCAGCAGGTCTTCGGTGAAGCGGCGTGGGTCCTGCCCGGTCTCGATCACCTTGTCCACCACGCCGAACACGGCCGAGCCGTCGCCCGCCGCGAACGCGTCGACGACCTCGTCCAGCAGGGTGTCGGGCGTGTAGCCGAGGAGCCCCGAGGCCAGGGCGTAGGTGATGCCCTCGGGGCCGGCGCCACCCATCAGCTGGTCGAGCACCGAGAGGGTGTCGCGGGCGGAGCCGCCGCCGGCCCGGACCAGGAGCGGCAGCGCGGCCGGCTCGATGGTGACCTGCTCACGCTCGCAGAGGTCGGAGAGGTACGCCGTGAGCAGCCGCGGCGGGATCAGCCGGAACGGATAGTGATGGGTGCGCGAGCGGATCGTCGAGATGACCTTCTCCGGCTCGGTGGTCGCGAAGATGAAGCGCAGATGGGGCGGCGGCTCCTCGACCAGCTTGAGCAGGGCGTTGAAGCCCTGCGTGCTGACCATGTGGGCCTCGTCGATGATGTAGACCTTGTAGCGGCTCCGGACCGGCGCGAAGAACGCCTTCTCCCGCAGGTCGCGGGCATCGTCGACGCCGCCGTGGGACGCCGCGTCGATCTCGATCACGTCGATCGACCCCGGGCCACCGCGGCCGAGGTCGCGGCACGAGTCACACTCGCCGCACGGGTCGGCGACGGGCGCCTGCTCGCAGTTCAACGAGCGGGCCAGGATGCGCGCGGACGTCGTCTTGCCGCAGCCGCGCGGGCCGGAGAAGAGGTAGGCGTGGTTGACCCGGTTGCCCGCGAGAGCGGCCCGCAAGGGCTCGGTCACGTGGTCCTGCCCGATGACCTCGGAGAAGGTCTCGGGACGGTAGCGCCGATAGAGCGCGAGCGGGGATTCCACTCCTGAACCCTAACCAGCCACGCCGACAACCGGGCGAGTGAGGACGCTCCGAGCTCACGAAGTGGGCGCGGAGCGACCGGAGCGAGCGGCGAAGCGCGCCTGCTCGCGAGCCGCCAGCCGGGAGACGCTCCGGACGGGTCACTCCCGGGCGTGGAAATCGCCCCGGACCGCAGCGACCATGGTCGCGACCAGCTCCCGGAACTCCGGCTCTGAGACGGTCTGGGCGCGCGCCTGCGCCAGCGAGACGGCATCGGCACCGTGTACGTCGGCCGCCGCCCGGGCCATCGCCTCCAGCAGTCGCCGGGACTCGTGGCGGTGGAGCCCGGCGGGCTTGATCCGCACCACGTCGGGAGCGAGGTCGCGGACTTGCCAGTCCCCCACGCGCGCGGCGCCGGCCGGGCCGCGCACGGCGGTGACCACCGCGTCGTACGCGGTGTCCTCGCGACGCGGGACCCGCACCGACACCCGCTGCTCGCCCGCCCAGACACAGGTGGGCGGGCCGAGCTCCTTGGCCTCACGGGCGTGCCAGGAGCCGTCGGCGGCCGGACCGACGCCGACCCGGCGACGGTGGCCGAGGGACCCGGTGCCCGCCTCGTGCACGTGCCAGGTCGGCCGCCAGCCGGGCTCGGCGACGCGCTCGGCGGCGGCGACCACCCCAGCCGGGACGTCGTACGCCTCCGGTCCCCGAGTGAGCGGAGAGTAGAAGGCGTGGGGGTCGACGGACTCCGGCACCAGCGGCGCCAGACGGGGCGCGTCCCGGAGGTCGACGGCGGCGCCGGGCGTCGCGGCGTACCAGGAGGCGAGCACGGTGTCGCACACCTCGTGCTGGCCGAGGGAGAGGTGTGGCGCGAGCACCGCGGACGTCGCCAGGCGCACGAGGTCGAGCAGCCAGGAGCCGCGGGCGAGCTCGTCGAGGTCGTTGACGCCCCAACGACGGACCTGGTCCTGGTCTCGCCACGTGCCGTAGTTCTCGACATGGAGGTCGCCGACCAGCGGCACGGCGGCGTGGCCGAACACCTCCGGGACCTCGGCAGCTGCGCGGACCAGCCAGAGGTAGTAGGTGCCGCGGAGGAACCGGTACTCGTCGTGGGCCAGCTCGTCGTGCTTGCGACGGAGCTCGGCGCGGTCGAGGGGAATGTGGCGGCCGAGCCAGTGCTCGTAGTCGGCGGTCAGGCCGCGGACGTCACGCATCCGCCGGCTCCGGGGTTCGCCGGCGAGCCGCGAGGGAGCCGCCGGCAACGGTGACGGCCAGCGCCACCAGGGCACCCAGGACGAGGGCGGCTCCCTCTCCGGGTTCGAGCACGTGGAGCTGCTGGCCCACGGTCGCAGCCGCCACCGGGACGCCGAGCTGGGCGCTGGCGAGCATGGCGTACGGCGTGGGCTGGCGGAGGACGAGGCACGCCAGGTGAGCCACCGCGGCACCCGCACCCAGGCAGACTCCGAGCACGATCATCGAGGGGTGGTCGACCAGGTTGCGGAGCTGGAGCGACGCCCCGAGCCAGACGAAGAACAGCGGCCCGAAGAACCCCTCGGTCACCGCGAACAGCTGCTTGGCGACGCGTCGCGGCTCACCGACCGCCGCCACGGCGAGCCCGGAGACGAACCCGGCCAGCATCAGGGAGACGTGGACCGCGACGGCGAGCGCGGCCATCGCGAACACCACCGCCAGGCTCACCCTCAGCTCGACCGCGAACTGCCGGTCCTCGGACACGTCGTGGACCCGTTCTCGCCAGCCGCTGTGCTCGACCCAGCGCAGCAGCCCGAGCAGGACCACTCCGGCGACGATCACGGCCACCGCCCCCACCGCCGCGCGGGCCACATGGTCGGGGTCGATCACCAGCGGCAGCAGCACGATGCAGACCGAGTCCGCGATGGCGACCTGGGGCAGGAGGTCGACGAGGTCGGGCCCGGCGAGGCGCAGCGAGTCGACCGTCGGAAGCACGATCGCCGCCGACGACGAGGCCATCAGCACGGCGTAGACGAGCGCATGGGAGGTGCCCACCAGCTCCGCGACGCCGTACCCGAGGCCGACCGCGACCAGGCCCACGAGGGCGGCGCGCGTGGCGCCCGTGCGGAGGGCGGTCCGCAGCCGTGGGTCGCGGACGGGGACATGGGTACCGGCCACGAACATCACCAGGACGAACCCGCAGCTGCCCAGGAAGGCGAACGTCGTGTCGCCGGCGTCGAGCACGCCGAACCCGCTCGCGCCAAGGAGGACGCCGGCCACCAGCTCGCCGAGCACCACCGGCAGGCGCCAGCGCCTCGGTGTGGCGAGGAGCGGCCCGGCCAGCGCGACGGCACAGACCAACGCCAGGTCGGTGAACGACACGACCGGATGCTAGACCCGCCCCGGCCGACCCCGGCGCATCCGGGCCGGACATGGAGAGGCCCCCCACGCACCCAGCAGAGCCCGCCTGCCCTTGCTGCCTTCCGGCCCTGGGGGAGTTCGGTGAGATGCCGCCGCATGGGGGGTTGCGGTCGAGTCTAGGCGAGCCCGGGACGTCGTACGAATCGGCCGTCGAGAGCTCCGTCCGGCCCACGATGCGCCGGTGGTGAAGGATTTCGTGGGCCGGTCGCGGCTTGGGTACCCTCCTCGGCGGAGGATTCGCCTAGTGGCCTATGGCGCTCGCTTGGAAAGCGGGTTGGGTTAACGCCCTCGCGGGTTCGAATCCCGCATCCTCCGCCAGCCGCGGGCGAGGCCGACAGGTACGCACTCACGGCCGCGTGCCCGCGGTGGGTCGGGCGGGCACGCGACCGGCGACCTGGTCGGCGACCCATTCGGCGTCGTCGCCGACGAACCCCAGCAGTGCCGAGCCGCGGGAGTGCTGCCAGGGCAGCCCGATGAACCACAGACCGGGTGCGGCGGTGGCACCGCGGTGGTGGGCGATCCGGTGGCCGTCCCACACGCCGGGTACGTCGAGCCAGGAGTAGTCGGGACGGAAGCCGGTGGCCCACACCACCGCGGACACGTCGTCCAGGTGCGATGCGCGAGCGAATCGGGCGGTGCGCCGATCCGCGGCCGTGAGGCGGGCGTGGACCTGGATGCCGGCGGCGTCGATGTCGTCCCAGGTGGTGCCGATCACCAGATCGGCCCCCCGCTTGCGGAACCAGGCCGCGACCGGTGAGGACGCGGGGCGGGTCACGGCCCCGGTCCTGGTCAGCCACCAGAACAGGTCGCGGCCCAGCGGCCGCTGCGCAACGGTCCTCGGTCGAGTGCCGACCGCGAGGTGGACCTGGTGTGTGCGGGCCGTCTCGAGCGCGATCTGCAGCCCTGAGTTCCCCGCTCCCACGACCAGCACCCTCCCGGCGCTCGCCGGCGGCAGGTCACTCGGGTTCCGGTAGGTCGAGCTGTGGAGCTGGGTCACCGCGGAGGCGAATCCGCTGGCCAGGCTCGGGATTGCCGGCTGCTGAAACGGACCGGTGGCCACGATGACCTGGCGAGCCCACACGGTGCCCTGGCTGGTGGAGACCCGGAACACGCCCAGCTGTTGGTCGACGTGCTGGACACGCGTGTCGGGCATGACGGGAAGGTCGAACCGGGCCGCGTAGGCCTTCAGGTAGTCGGCGACCTGGTCCTTGCCCGGGTAGGTGCCGGGTGCCGCAGGGAACGCCATCCCGGGGAGCGCGGAGTACTCGGCGGGCGTGAACAGCCGCAGGGAGTCCCACCGGCCCGCCCAGCTGTGCCCGATCTCCGGCGCGGCGTCCACGAGCAGGAACCGCACCCCGTGCCTGGCCAGGTGGTAGCCGACCGCCAGGCCCGCCTGGCCGGCGCCGATCACGAGAGCGTCGAGCGGTCTGCGCGGTGGTGTCTCGGGTGGGGGCGGGTGAACGGCGGTGCGTTCGGTGGCGGCGTACATGGGGTTGCTCCTCTGTGGAGGATCGAGGGCTGGGCGATGGCGTCGCCGACGCTACGAACGGCGGCGCCCGGCCCGCGCCGGCGAAATCGCCGGGATGTCACCGGCTCGCCGTCCCCGTGCCGCGGCGTGTGGGTCACCTCGGGCACGGGACTGTCGTGGCCCGCGCGGGCTGGGCGAGGGCGTGAACCCGGTGGTTCACCCGGCGCGACGGTAGCGGTCCAGGCGCGAGTGTCGAGGCACGGGTCGAGCCAAGCCCCGGCCCACTCCAACCGGACTCGAAGGAGCCTCACCATGTCGCACCACACCGCCCCGGCGCCGGTCCCCGACGCCGACCACGGCACCCACCACGGCTACCGTCACCCGGGCCGGCCGGACGCCCACCGGCACGGCGGACACCACGCCGACCACGCGCATCAGGCACACCACGAGGCCGGCCAGGCCGAGGTCCGGCGTCCCTGGACCATCCTCGGCCTGATGCTGATGGCCCAGTTCATGGTCGTCCTCGACGTCTCCGTCGTGAACGTCGCCCTGCCCTCCATCGGCAAGGCCCTGTCGTTCTCCAGCGGCGACTACCAGTGGGTGGTCTCGGCCTATGTCCTGCTCTCCGGCGGACTGCTCCTCTTCGGCGGCCGGCTCTCCGACCTCTTCGACCGCCGCACCATGTTCCTGACCGGCCTGAGCGTGTTCACCACGGCTTCCCTGGTGTCGGCGACCGCATCCTCGGCCGCGACCATGATCATGTCCCGCGCCGCACAGGGCGCCGGCGCCGCCATGCTCACCCCCGCCGCGCTGTCCATCATCGTCACCACCTACTCCGGCAAGCAGCGCTCCACCGCCCTGGCTGTCTGGGGGACGATCGGCAGCATGGGCATCGCCGCGGGCGTGCTCCTCGGCGGCGTGCTCACCACGACCCTGGGCTGGCGCTCGATCTTCTTCGTCAACGTGCCCATCGGCATCGTCGCCGCCGTCCTGACGCTGAGGAGCGTCGCTCGCAGCCGCAACAGGCGCGACCACGGCGTACGTTCTCTCGACGTCCCCGGGGCGGCGACGCTGGTCACCGGCCTGCTCGCCCTGGTCTACGCCATCGAAAACGCCGGCACCCACGGCTGGACGTCGACCCAGACCGTCGTCGGGTCCGCCGTGGCCACGGTGCTGCTGACCGGGTTCTGGCTCATCGAGCGTCACGTCCCCGCGCCGCTCGTGCCCCCGGCCACCTGGAGGATCCGGTCCCTCATGTCGGCCTCGACGGTGATGGCCCTCATCACCGGCGGCATCGTCGGCGCCATCTTCGTCAGCTCCCTGTTCCTCCAGCAGGTCCTCGGCGCCTCGCCGGTCGTCGCCGGACTGGAGTTCCTGCCGCTGGCGGCAGCCATCACCCTCGGTGCTGCGATCGCCTCCCACGTCATCGGGCACGTCGGCCCGAAGCACCTGATGGTCGGCTCCCTCCTCGTCGTCGCCGCGGGCGCCTGGCTCCTGGCCGGCATGGATGCCGACCCGAGCTACCTGACGGACGTGCTGCCCGGATTCATCGTGCTCGGGCTCGGCACCGGCCCCATGTTCGTCGCCATCTCCATCGTCGCCATGAGTGGCATCAGCCACGAGCAGTCCGGCCTCGCCTCCGGCGTGATGATGACCGGACACGAGGTCGGCGCCGCCCTCGGCGTCGCCAGCCTCACCGCGATCGCCGGCGACCTGACCACCCGGACCGGACTCGTCGACGCCTACCCGACGGTCTTCACCGCCATGGCGGTCGCCATGGTCGCCCTGTCCGCGTTCGCCGCCATCGCCGTACCCCGTATCCACGCGACCGCAGGGGCACCCGGCGGCCAGGGGCACGGGCACGGCATGCACTAGCCCGCAGCCGATGGTCCGGGCCGGGAGGGCGACCGCACCCTCCCGGCCCGGTCACGTCTCACCGCACGGTCCAGCGTCGCCGGGCCTGAACCCGGCGATCTCACCGGCGCGACCAGGCGCCCGATGACGCGACCGTGGAACCACCCGAGCCACCCGATCACCGACCACACCAGGCAGGCCCATGATGACCACCACCGCCGTACTCCGAGCCCGCACCAGCACCGCCGCCGCCCCCGAGCAGGGCGCCGCCACCGGGGCGCCCGAGCGTCGCCGCCGGACCGTGGCGTTCGGCCTCCTGGTCTCCGCGCAGCTCGTGGTCATGCTCGACACCTCCATCGTCAACGTCGCCCTCCCGTCCATCCAGGCCGACCTCGGCCTCAGCCCGGCCGCCCTCACCT
Source organism: Nocardioides sp. (assembly GCA_036265495.1). Classification (GTDB taxonomy): domain Bacteria; phylum Actinomycetota; class Actinomycetes; order Propionibacteriales; family Nocardioidaceae; genus Nocardioides. The sequence goes on from DATAOY010000025.1 coordinate 17,694, forward strand.
GGGTGGTCAACGCCTACGTGCTGACGTTCGGAGGGCTGCTCCTGCTGTCCGGCCGGGCAGCCGACCTGTTCGGCCGCCGCCGCATGTTCACCGCCGGGTCGGCCCTGTTCACGCTCGGCACCCTCCTGGCCGCGGCCGCGGCCAACGAGCAGATGCTCGTGGCAGCACGCGTCATCCAAGGTGCCGGGGCCGCGTCGCTGAGCCCCGCAGCCATGTCCCTGCTCCTGCTGACCTTCCCCGGCCCGGGGCGCGCCAAGGCGATGAGCGCCTGGGGCGCCGCCTCCGCTGTCGGCGGAGCGACGGGCGTGTTCCTCGGCGGCATCCTCACCGGCACGTTCGGCTGGTCCGCGGTGTTCCTGGTCACCGTCCCGGTGTCCATCGCCTCCATCGCCCTGGCCCGCCGCGTGCTGGACGACACCGCCGCCGGCACCCGGCACCGGTTCGACGCCCCCGGCGCCGCTGCCATCACCGGTGCCGTCATCGCCCTCGTCCACGGTGCCCTCGGCGCCGCCGACGGTCAGTGGACCTCGACGCCGGTGCTCGCCAGCTTCGCGGCCTCCGCGGCGCTCACCGCCGCGTTCATCCACATCGAGCGCCGCTCCGCCGAGCCCCTGGTGCCGCTGGAGCTGTTCCGGTCCCGCGTCCTCTCCACCGGCGTCGGGCTGGCCGTCCTCGGCGGAGCCGCGCGGGCCTCGTCGTTCGTGCTCGTCGCGCTCTACCTGCAACAGGCCCTGCACCTGGCTCCCCGGCAGGCTGGCCTGTCGATGGTCCCCACCTCGGTGACCGGGTTCGTCGTCTCCCTCGCCCTCCTCCCGCATGTGCTGCGTGCGCTCGGGCCGCGGCGCACCCTCGTCGCGGGTCTCGTCGTCCTCGCCTGCGGGCACCTGTGGCTGGCCTACGGACCCCACGGAGCCGGCTATCCGGTCGCTGTGCTTCCCGGCCTGCTCCTGGTCGCGGTCGGGGTAGCGCTCAGCTTCACCCCGACCACCATGGTCATCGCCTCCGCTGTGCCCGAGACGCACACGGGGCTGGCGTCCGGGCTCGCCGGGTCGGCCACCCAGGTCGGTGCAGCCCTGGGCACCGCCACCTTCACCGCCATCGGCATCGCGGTCAGCGGGTCGACCAGCGCCGGCGGGACACTCGACTCCGCCGGGTTCACCGCCGCGTTCACCGCAGCAGCCGTGGTCTCCGTGGTGACGGCCGGGGTGGGATGCGCGATCGCCGGGCGGCGCTGCTGACGCCTCGAGCGGGACGAAGAAGACATCGCCCCGCCCGGACACACGCCCGGTCCGGGATGGCCCCTCACGATCAGTCCAGCGGCCGGTCGGTTCGGACCGACGACACGACATCGTTGATGGCCCGGGCGGTCACGGCCGCGTCTGCCTGGTTCAGGATCAGGTCTGCATGCGTCGCGCCGTCGACGACGCGGTGCACGCTGTTGGTCGACAAGATGACCGTCTTGTCCTGCGCCGCCATCCAGCCTTGATCGCTCCCGCTGCCGGCGGTGAGGACGACCAGTGGCCTGTCGCCGAGGTCGGTGAGAGCTGCCGCTTCGTGTTCGGACGCAGTGGCCTGGAGGAACTCGTCGATGGTGCTCCGCAGACTGGCCGAGGTGGCGAGCTTCGCTCCCACCTCGTCCGCGGACTGCTGCGGGAGGCTGCCGTAGCCGAGTCCGAAGAAGCGCCCGATGCCCAGCCTGGCCGAGGTCGAGGCCAGCACGGAGACGCGCGCCAGGATGTCGTCGGGACCCCAGCTCTGGGCAGACGTCGATGCCGGCAACGCCGATCCGGTCGAGTCGATCAGCACCATCCCGGCGACCTCGTGGGGATAGCGAGCCGCGAAGATGCGAACGTAGAGGCCACCGAAGGAGTGCCCTGCCAACACGTAGGGACCTGGCACGTGAGCGCGATGGAGCAACGTGTGCAGGTCGATCATCATCTGCTCGCCGTCCTGGGTGGTGTCGGAGGCCTCGCTCCACCCGCGACCGGCACTGTCGTAGACACAGACCCGGGTGTGCTCGGCGACCGCCGGCGCTATCCACCCCATCACCGAAGACATGTCGCCACCGCCTGGTTGCAGCACCACGGTGGGGCTGCCCGAGCCGGTGCAGTGGAGGTGCAGCCTGTGTCCGCCGACGTCGACCAACCGGCCCGGCATCGGGTACGCGCTGGCATCCAGGTGCTCGCGCACGGTCTCGTAGCCCCCGCCCACCGAGGCGAGAGCCATCACCGCGATCACCGGGTAGAGCAGCCACCGACGGGAGCGGCCAGGCAGGTGCCGGTGGGCCTGCACGGCCATCCAGACGGCCAGCACCAGCACCGCGGGAGGCCACATCCAGTGCAGGGCGTCGGCCACGCCGGAGCCGAACACGATCAGGAGAAGTCCGGACACGCCCATGAAGGCCGCCGGTACCACGGCCCAACGCTGGGGTCGGTCGGTGTACCGCACCGAGAGCACGGCCAGCATCGCCCAGCCCAGGGCGAAGCCCACCAGCACCGCGCCGATGATGTCGTTCTCCTGGACCTCGATGAAGGGGGCGGCGACGAGCAGCAGGGCGGCGATGACCCCGGTGGCCAGTGACCCGGCCACGATCCGTCCGATGTGACCGTTGGTCGCCGGAAGGGAGCCTTCATCCGAACCGACCCGGCCCGTGTCGTCGGGGGTCATGGGGGTCTTCGCCATGGAGCTCAACTCCTCGCGCATCTTGCGCGATGCGCTGATCTGCTGGTGAGGGACGTTCCGGGAGTCGCGAGGGTCGACCGGTCAGACGGTGAGGACAACACGCCCGGAACCTGAGCCGTCCTGCAACCGTCTGATGGCGTCGCCGGCCTCGCGCAACGGATAGCTGCGGTCCAGGACCGGGGCGAGCGTTCCTGCGGCGACCAGATCGTTGATCACCGCCAGCGTCTCGGCATCCTCCTTGGCTATGAAGGTGACCAGTCGTTGGCGGACGAACGGCGACAGCATGGCCGCTCCGAGCTGCCGTTGCGTGCCTCCGATCCACCGGTCACCCTCTCCTCCGACGATCACCAGACAGCCGCGTGGAGTCAGGGCGCGCCGCAGCCGTCTGACCGGAGTGCGACCGAAGACGTCGATGATGACGTCGTAGTGGCGGCTGCCGTCGGCGAAGTCCTCGTGGGTGTAGTCCACGACGCGGTCGGCGCCCAGGGAGCGGGTCAGCTCGAGGCCACGAGTGCCACACACCCCGGTGACCTCCGCACCCAGCTCCTTGGCCATCTGGACCGCGATGCTGCCCACGGCGCCCGAGGCGCCCACCACCAGCACCTGGTGCCCCGAGCGGACCCGACCGTGATCACGCACGGCCTGCACCGCGGCGAAGGAGGCGTAGGGCAGCACCGCCGCCTGTTCGAACGTCAGGGTCGGAGGCTTGGGCGCCACCTTGCCCGCCGGGGCCGCGACATACTCGGCATAGGTGCCCTTCGCTGCGCCGTAGACCTCATCCCCGGGCCGGAAACGGCTCACGTCCTTGCCGACGGAGTCGACCCGCCCGGCGAAGCTGACGCCGGGAACGTGCTGCTTGGGAGAACGCACGCCGGTGCCCAAGCGCATGAGGTACGGACGCCCGGTCATGAAGTGCAACGCGCCTCGGTCCACACCGGCGGCGACCACATCGACCAGGAGGTCGCGGTCACCAACCACGGGTCGAGCGACCTCCTCCAAGGAGAGCGCGTCCGCCCCGCCGTAACGATGTTGAACGATGGCCTTCATCTCCAGCCCCCTCCGGGATGCGCGATCACACACCACCATGAAGACCCCCTGGGTGACCCGTCAGGGCCCTTTGTCCCGATGGCACGGACGTAGGGCCTTCCGAAAGCCCTGCGGCGCGGCGCTGCCGACGGCACATCGGCACGGACCTGCGCTCGGAGATGGCCGAACAGGCTAGTCGAGATCCAGGCCGATGAGCTCGCCGCGGGAGCTGACTCCGGTCTTGGTGAACACGTTGCGGAGGTGGAAGTCCACCGTCCGGGGGCTGACGAACAGCTGGGCCGCGACCTCCTTGTTCGACATCCCCTTCTTCACCAGCTGGGCGACCTGACGTTCCTGAGGGGTCAGCGCCGCCCCGCCGGCCGCCTCGTCGCGGCGTCGGACCGTCTCACCCGAGGCCCGCAGCTCAGTGGCGGCGCGTTCGGCCCATGGTCTCGCCTTCAGCTCCTCGAACGTGTCGAGCGCGGACCGCAGCTGGGTGCGGGCGTCGACCCGGCGCCGGGAGCGGCGCAGGTACTCGCCGTAGGCCAGGCGGGTGCGGGCCCGGTTGAACGGGCGACCCGGCCAGCCCGGGCGGCCGGTGCCTGCGTCCTCCTTGTGTCGCTCGAGCGCCGCTACGAAGTGCTCCTCGGCTGCCTCGGGCTCGGCGAGGAGCGCGTGCCCGTGCTCCGCGACGGCGGTCGGCCACGCCAGCCCCGTGGCGGCCGCGAACCCGGCGAAGTCCTCCACCCACAGGCGAGCGGCTTCGGTCTGCCCTGCACGAACCGCTGCTTCGATGCGGTCCGGGCCGGCCATCCGCTTCGGGACGTCGTGTGACATCTGCGCGAACCGGTGGAACGCCGAGGCTGGTCGGCTCGCCTCGGTGATGGCCAGGTGCACGCCGTGGGCCCAGTGGACCAGGTCACGCAACACGACGTCGAGGATGCCGGCCGCGGGCCTCGAGGTCGCCTCGTCCAGGCGAGGAGCGAGCTCGGCGAAGGTGTCGTCGTCGCCGCGATGGGCCGCCAGCAGCATCAGCACCGCGGCCGGGGTGTCGGCGAGCACGCGGTGCCGGGTGACCTCCCCGAGGGTCACTGCCTCGGTGGCGTCCCCCACCGCGTCGGCCCACCTGCCTGCGGCGAGGTCGATCATGGCCAACCGGGTCAGCGCGTACAGCACCATCACGGCGGCGCCGTCGTTGCGGGCGCGGTTCAGGACTCGCTGCATGTAGGACTCGGAGAGGTCGAACTCGCCGAGGTGGAACGCGCAGATGCTCAGGTTCGGCAGGAGCTCGAAGTCCTCGGTGACCTCTTCGTGGATGGCGAACCCCTCGCGGAACGGTCCCGCGGCGGAGGCGTAGTCGCCTGCAGCCACGTGCGCGCAGCCTTCCAGCAGCCGCTGGTAGGTGCGCTCTCGTGCCGGAGCGTCGTCGGCCGGCGGCGGGACCAGGCTGGTGCCGTCGATGCCGGAGCCGGAGTCGCCGTTCCAGCACGCGATCGACACCGCCTCGGCAGCCAGTTCGCGGGCCCGCACCGAGTCGTGGTCGACGGCGTCCACCGCGGCCTCGAGCAGCATCCGGTTGGCCAGCTTCACCGACCCGGTGTTCCACTCGATGCGGCCGCGCAACCGCCTGGCGTCGGCGAGAAGGAGCGGGTCGCTCGCCTCGGCGATGCCCTTCTCGATGAAGTCGCGGGCGCTGTCGGGGTGCGCGGAGACCCAGGCGGCCTGGGACGCCGCGTACAGGTGCCGGGCCCGCCCGTCGGAGTCCGTGTCGAGCTCGGCGGCCCTGGCCCACGCTGCTGCCGCCGCCTCATGGCCGCCGCGCCGTTCGGCCCGCCGGGCGGCGGCGACCAGCTCGGCCACCACCGACTCGTCCGGCTCCACCACCGAGGACGACCGGTGCCAGGCGCGCCGGTCGGCGTCTTCCTCACGGGTCAGCACCGCCGCCAGGGCGGCGTGGACGCGGCGGCGTCCGGCACTGGGGGCGGCGTCGTACATCGCCGAGCGCACCAGCGGGTGGCGCAACGTGAGCTGGTCACCGACGACCGCGACGAGGCCCGAGGTCTCCAGCTCGGCGAGCGACCCCGTGTCGGTGCCAAGGGTCTCGGCTGCCTTCAGGACGGTGGCGAGCCGGGTGGAGTCGTCGACGGAGGCGACCAGCAGGAGTGTCTGGGCGTCCTGGGAGAGGCGACGGGCCCGATCGAGGAAGACCCGCTCGATCCGTTCGGTCACCGGCAGCCGCGGCGGCAACGGATCGGTCCCGGCCAGCTGGCTGGGGGTCAGGACGCTGGGTAGCTCACGCAGCGCCAGCGGGTTCCCGCCGGTGTTGACCACCAGCAGCGCCGCCACTTCCGGCGATACCTCGATACCCGTCTGCTCGGCCAGGACCGCGGTCGCACCGGCGAGCCCCAGCCCGGCCAGGCGCACGGTCGGAAGGTCGGCGGTGTCGAAGGGGCGTGCTTCGTTCTCGCGGGCCGCCCACAGCACGGCCACCGGCTCCACGGCGATCCGGCGGGCCACGAACTGCAGAGCCGCCGCAGAGGCGTCGTCAAGCCACTGGGCGTCGTCGACGACCACGAGGACCGGCTGCTGCTCGCCGGCGTCGGCCAACAGCGACAGCGCTCCGAGGAAGATCAGGAACCGGTCGCCGGCGTCGCCGGCCTCCATCCCGAACACGACCCGGAGCGCCTGCGCCTGAGGAGTGGGAATCCGGTCCAGTGACCCGGACAGGGGAGCGAGCAGCCGCTGCAGGGCGGCGAACGCCAAGGGCGCCTCGGACTCGATGCCGGACGTCGCCACGACCGTCATGTCGCCGGCAGCCCGGGCACCCTGCGCGGCCTCCGCCAGGAGCGCGGTCTTCCCGGCACCTGCCTCGGCGGTCAGCACGAGGCTGCCTCCGTGGCCTGCCCTCGCCTGCGTCAGCAGGTCGGCGATGGCGGCCTGCTCCCGCTCCCTCCCGTGCACCCCCATGGCGGGACCATAACCGCCGTCCCGGACACGGGAAACCGCCTCGAACGGCGTCCCCCGTGCGCACGAGGCGAAGGGACGGCTCGCCCCGCCCGAGCGGATGCACCCCTGCTGTGCCGGCGCGGCACCCCGCTGAGAGACTCCGGCGGCGGGCTTCACACACCTCGACCGTGCACCTGGCCTCCTGGTGACCGGTCCTGGTTCGTCAGCGCCGCCCGTTCCGGGAGCCGAACCGCTCCGCGAAGACACCGTGCCTCAGGCCGCGGTCGCTGACCGTCACCGCGTCCTGCCCGGTCAGCGTGAGGATCGTCCGCACGATGCAGGCGCCGGCGAGGATCACCTCGGCGCGGGCCGGCTGCAGACCGGCGATGTCTCGCCGCTCGTCCGCCGACCGCCCTCGGTACGCGTCGATCTGTCGGTCCACCTCGGCCGCGTCGATGACGGTTCCGTGGACGACGTCGGGGTCGTAGCGGACCAGACCGTGGGTGACCGCTGCCAGGTTGGTGGAGGTGCCGCCGATCGCGATCACCATGTCCGGTCGCGGCCGGCCCTCCAGCTGGGACAGATCGGTCGCGATCGCGACAAGAGCGGCGTCGACGGTCTCGCGAGGTACGGCGTCAGCGAGCTCGAAGCGCTCGGTGAAGCGCACCGCGCCCACGTCGACGCTGAACTGCTCCTCGATGCGGTCGCCGTGCCCGAACGTGAACTGGCTGCTGCCCCCACCCGAGTCGAAGACCAGCAGGCGATCGCCGGTCAGGGTCAGGGCCGAGACGGCGGCCAGGTAGGCCAGCCTGGCCTCCTCCTGGCCCGAGATGACCTCGACGATGACTCCGCAACGGGCGTGGACCGCCTCGACGAACGAGCCCCGGTTCGGAGCCTGTCGGAGACCCGCGGTGCCCACGGCGACGATGTCGACCGGACCGTCGCGACGGGCGGCGTCGACCAGGTCGCCGATGGCATCGACCGTGCGACTCATCGCGGCCGCGGTCAGCTCGCCGGTCTGCGCCAAGCCTTCGCCGAGCCGGGTGACCACGGCCGTGTCGACCTCGGTGTGCGGCACGTCCCCGTCGCGACGATCGGCGAGCATGAACTTGACCGAGTTGGTGCCGACGTCGATGACGGCCATCCGCGTCGGCCCCCAGCCGAGCAGCGACTTCAGCCCCCTGGCGACGCAGATGTTGGGCCGACCTGCCAGCCCCAGCCGGCGGATCGTCGCGGAGACGAGGCCCGGGTCCGAAGACTCCACGGCGACCGTGTGAACCGTCCTCCCGTCGGCGACCAGATCGGTGAGCTCGACCATGCAGTCGTCCAGGACCGACCGGTGTCGCCGCTTGTGCATCGCCACCACGTGGAGGTCCTCGCGCGACCCGGCCAGCCCGCCCAGGAACTCCTCCTGGCCGACGCCGGAGAGCCGCGACTGCGGCACCGGCGCGTCGAGAGCCGCGAAGGCCGCCGCGACGGCGTCGTCGTCGAGCGGGAAGGTGGACTTCATCGTCGGCACCCACAGCTGCAGCCCGGCGCCGTCCACACTCGTGAGGACCTTGGTGTCGAGGAGGCCGTCGCGCACCTTGACCGAGGCGTCGCTGTACATCGACAGGAGGTAGGTCTCGTCGCTCTCGACGGGCGGCGTGGTCCGCAGGGCCGCAATGGCAGGGTCGGCGTCCTCGACGTCGCCGAACGTGCGCCACTCCCACCGGGGCACGACGGGCGGAGCGGAGGGATGGATCGGCTGATCGCTCGTGCTCACCTCTCACCTTCCTCGGACTCGGCGTACGACGAGCGGCTGCCGCTCCGGACCCACGCTCGGGACGGGCTCACGGATCCGGCACCCCCTCGTGCTGACCGGCGGGTGGCTCTTGGGCCGCCGGACGGGCCGCCCCCAGCGCGGCCACGGCTCGGTGGACGTTGCCGTGGAAGCGATCGGCTCCCAGGAGCTCCACCGCACCGTCCCGATCGAGCATGCGACGTACGGCGGGCCGGACCGCCGCCAGCCGCAGCTCGACCCCCGACTCCTCGGCCATCCGGATGATCTCCGACACCGTCGCCGCCCCCTGCGAGTCGACGAAGTTGACCCCCGCGAAGTGCAGCACCACGCCGCTCACACCGGGGGCGAGCATCGCGGTACGCACCCGGTCCACGAGTGCGTCGGCCGTGGCGAAGAAGATGCCGCCATCCATCCGCATCACCACCGTTCCCGGCAAGGTCTCGTCACCGGGGTGCTCGTCGAGGTCCCGGAACACCTGGGTCCCGCGCTCACGGCCGAGCGTCGACATCTGCGGATGGGTCACGACGTACACGAGCCACAGCAGGGACAGCGCGATGCCGATCATCACCCCGGCGAGGATGCCGAAGACGAGGGTGCCGAGGATCGCGGCCGTCGCCACCGAGAAGTCGAAGCGCGAGACCCGGCGCAGGCGCCGCATCTCCGCGACGTTCATCATCCCCATCACGACGGCCTCGATGATGAGGGCGGCGAGGACCGGTTTGGGCAGCGACGAGAAGAGTGGCGCGAGGACGAGGAGGGCCAGGAGCACGGTGATGCCGGAGGTGAGCGAGGCGAGGCCGCTGCGGGCTCCGGAACGGTCGTTGAGAGAGCTGGCGGACAGGCTGGTCGAGACCGGCATCCCGTGCAGCACCCCCGCGCCGATGTTGGCGGCCGCCTGCGCCACCGACTCCTGGTCGATGTCGACCTGGTAGCGGTGCTTGGCCGCGAAGGCGCGGGCGTCCCCGGCCGTCTGCGAGAACCCGATCATCACCAGCGCGAAAGCCGCCAGCAGCACGGTCCCGGCGTGATCGGCGAGCAGGCCGAGGTCGGGAACCTCCAGCGACGGCAGCCCACGGGGGATGTCTCCAACGAGGGTGACGCCCCGGTCCTCGAGGTCGAACAGCCACGACGCGAGGAGTCCGCCCACCAGCAGCACGAGTGAACCGGGGACCTGCGGGGCGACCCACCGGAGCCCGAAGACGACGACCAGCGCGACCACCCCGACCCACACCGTGGTGCTGTGCGCCTGGCCCAACGTCGACACCCACGACCTCAGCTCCTGGAACGAGTTGTTGCCGTCGTTGTCGGTGCCGGTCAGCTTGGGCAGCTCCCCGATGACGACATCGATCGCCGCGCCGAAGAGGAACCCGGTGACCACGGCTCGCGAGAGGAACTGCGACAGCCACCCCATCCGGAAGACCGCGAGGACCACGAACAGCAGCCCACTGGTCAGCGTGATCCCGGCGACCAGCGTGGCCACGTGCGCGGGATCGCTCATCCCGGTGGCGATGACCGCGCCGCCGGCGACGGCCGCGAGTCCCGAGCTGGGGCCCATCGAGATCTGGCGACAGGTGCCGAAGAGCGCGTACAGGATCGCCCCCGCGGCCGCGGCGTACAGGCCGTTCTCGAGCGGCACGCCGGCGATGCCGGCGTAGCCGAGGTTCTTGGGGATGATCAGCGCCGCCACGACGACGCCCGCGACGAGGTCGCCCCGCAGCCAGGCCCTCCGATAGGTGCGCAGCTGCTCGACGATCGGCAGGATGCGCGTGCCAGGTCGTCGCGTCTGCGCGGACTGGGTGGTCATGGCCCCTCTCGGCTCCTCCTCGTCTGCGTGCGCGTCGGGTCGTGGCCGTCACCGCTCAGGACGTCGAGGCTCCGACGGCGAGCGGGCGACGTTCAGGCCGACCGGGAACGTCGGCACCGGCCCGACCCGGCGCAGATCCGTGCGGTAGGCATCGGCTCCATGTGCCCGGAGAGGCACAGGTCGTCCGGCTCGACGTCGGGCTCCTCGAGGGAGCCGCGGTGACGGAGGTTGAACGGCATGGGGGCTCCTTGTGCTCTAGGCGGGGGCCGGTACGGCGGGAAGGTGCTGCGGAGGAAGCGCGGCCGGCCCCTGCGCGCCCCGACGACGGAGGACGATCTTGACGAGCTCCTCGACGACGACGATCGAGGCGGCGAGCCCGGCGCAGATGCACCACTGGTTGAAGCTGAGCGACGCGGTGTCGAGGATGCGGTTGAGCAGGCCGAGACCCGTGGCGGCGACGATCGCCAGGATGGCAAGCCCATAGCGGCGCAGCTGCATCCGGCCGGGAATGGCGTCCCGATCGAAGATGGTGTTGTCCTGGTCGCGGCACAAGAGGGCGCCCGCCACGTGGAACAGCGACAGGGTGGTGAGCAGCATCGTGGCCGCGATCACGGCGCCGTCCTGCGCGTGTCCGATCTGGTAGGCGACCAGCGAGCCGATCGTCATCACCGCGCCCTGGATACACAGCCGGATCCAGTTCCCACGAGACAGGACCGGCTGCCCCAGCGGCCGCGGAGGACGGGACATCAGGCCGCGCCCGGGCTCGTCGAAACCGAGCGCGATGGCCAACGGGATGTCCACCACCATGTTCAGCCACAGGATCTGCAGCGGGTTGAGCGGAGCACCGTTGGCGATGCCGAAGATCCCGGCGCCGATGAAGACCGCGATGTAGGCGACCAGCGTGGACATCTGGAAGCGCAGGTACTTGAGGAGGTTGTCGTACAAGGCACGTCCGTACGAGACGGCTCCGACGATCGTGGCGAAGTTGTCGTCGGTCAGGATCATCACCGCGGCCTCCTTGGAGACCTCGGTGCCGGTGATCCCCATGGCCACGCCGATGTCAGCGGTCTTCAGCGCCGGGGCGTCGTTCACGCCGTCGCCGGTCATCGCGACGACGTTGCCCTGCTCCTTGAGCAGGCGGACGAGTCGGACCTTGTCCTCGGGCGCCACCCGTGCGACGACGCCGATGTGATCGAGCTCGCCCTTCAGCCGGTCGTCACCCATGGCGGCGAACTCGGCACCGGTCACCGCCCTGCCCTCGATCCCGAGCTCGGCGGCGATGGCCCCGGCGGTGGTGGCGTGGTCACCGGTGATCATCCGGACCCTGATGCCGGCCTTGTGGCACTCGGCGATCGCCGCCTTCGCCTCGGCTCGAGGGGGGTCGACGATGCCGACCATCGCGAGCAGGGTGAGGTCCTGGACCAGGTCGATCAGCTGCCCCTCGGCGAGCGGGGTGTCGGGGGCGAGATCGCGCTGTGCCACGACCATCACCCGCTCGCCGGCGTTCGCGATGCGGTCGTTGGCCTCGAGGGCGATGTGCCGGTTCTCGTCGGTGATCGCCAGCAGCGTGCCATCGGGGTTGCGGACGCTCGTCGACCGGGCGATCAGGACGTCCGGTGCGCCCTTGACGTAGCAGCGCAGGATCGGGCCGCCGTCGGCGTCCTTCATCTCGTGGAAGGTCGCCATGAACTTGTAGTCGGAGTCGAACGGGATCTCCGCCACCCGCGGCAGCGCGGCACGGGTCTCGGTGATGTTCAGGCCCCCTTTCGCGCCGAGCACGATCAACGCACCCTCGGTCGGGTCGCCGATCAGGTTCTCCCCGTCGAGCAACGCGTCGGCACACAGGACGGTCGGGAGCAGGTAGGGATCGAGGTCGAAGCGTTGACCGCCGACGTGGCTGATCTCGCCGGCGGTGCTGTACCCCTCGCCGGTGATCGTGAAGCGGTTCTGTCCGGGGATCACCAGCTCGCGCGCCGTCATCTTGTTCAGGGTGAGGGTGCCCGTCTTGTCCGAGCAGATCGCCGACGTCGAACCCAGGGTCTCGACCGCCGGCAGACGCTTGACGATCGCGTTGCGCTGCGCGATCTCCCGGGTCCCCATCGACAGCAGGGCGGTCACCACGGCGGGCAGACCGGTGGGGATCGCCGCGACCGCCAGCGCGACGCCGGTCACGAACAACGTGTCGAAGCTCTCGCCGCGTACCAGCCCGAGCAGGACCACGAGCACCAGCGCGATGGCCGCGATCGTGGCGATGATCTTGGACAGCCCGTCCAGCTGCTTCTGCAACGGGGTCTTGCTCGTCTCGGTGCTGGCGAGCATGTGGGCGATGTGCCCGATCTCGGTGGCCATGCCCGTCGCCGTCACGATCAGCTCGCCCCGGCCCCGGGTGACCGCCGTGTTCATGTACGCCATGCACGTGCGGTCACCGAGGGGAACGTCGTCACCGGCAACGGGCTCCACCGACTTGCCCACCGGCAGGCTCTCACCGGTGAGGGCGGCCTCCTCGATCTCGAGCGAGGCGGCCACGTACACGCGGGCGTCGGCCGGCACCCGGTTGCCGGCCTCGACGAGGACCACGTCCCCGGGGACCAGTCCGTCCGCGTCGATCTCGACGCTCTGGCCGTCTCGTCGTACCCGCGCCACCGTCCGCATCATCGAGGCGAGCGCCTTCACGCTCTCCTCTGCCTTCGCCTCCTGGCGCAGACCGATCACGGCGTTGAAGACGGTCAGTCCGGCCAGCACCACCGTGGTCCCGGTCTCCCCGGTCACGATCTGGTTCACCGTCGCGGCGACCAGGAGCACCACCTGCATGAAGTCCTCGTACTGGCGAAGAAAGGCGCGGTACCCGGACTCGGTCTGGCCGGCAGCGAGCCGGTTGGGGCCGGTCGCCACCAGGCGCTCCTGCACCTGCACCGACGACAGGCCCTGCTCGGGGTCGACGTCGAGCACGCGCGCCACCTCCGCCACCTGGGTGGCAACGGGGTCGAGGGCTTCCGACACGGCTTCCAGGTCGGCGTCACTGGTGGGCATGTGCGGCTCCTGTGGGTGAGGTGACCGGACAAGGTCGGACTGCTCACATGGTCCGACCGATCGGGTGGTCACACCTCACCCTGGGCGGGGTAGGTGAGGAATCCGGCCCCACCTCGTCCATGCCCGCGCGGGTCCCCCGAGATCTGCTCGACTCACGCGTCGTCGGGATATCCGTCCGGGTTCTGCGACTGCCAGCGCCAGGTGTCCTCGCACATCTGGTCGATCGTGCGGGCGGCGGTCCAGCCCAGCTCGGTCTGCGCACGCGTGGGGTCGGCGTACGACTCGGCGATGTCGCCGGGCCGCCGTGGTGCGATCTCGTACGGCAGGTCGTGACCGCACGCCCGCGAGAACGCGTCGACCATCTCCTTGACCGAGGTGGGCGTGCCGGTGCCGAGGTTCCACGTCGAGACCGGGACGTCGGTGGAGCCGAGGCGGTCGAGGGCGGCGACGTGGCCGGCGGCGAGGTCCTCGACGTGGAGGTAGTCGCGACGCCCGGTGCCGTCGGGCGTCGGGTAGTCGTCGCCGAAGATCATCACCCGGTCGCGGCGGCCGACGGCGACCTGGGCGATCAGCGGCATCAGGTTGTTGGGGATGCCGGAGGGGTCCTCGCCGATCGTGCCGGAGGGGTGGGCGCCGACGGGGTTGAAGTAACGCAGGAGCGCGACGCGGAGTGACGGGTCGGCGACGGCGGCGTCGCGCAGGATCTGCTCCTGCATGACCTTCGTCCAGCCGTACGGGTTGGTGGCCGACGTGGGGAAGTCCTCCCGCATCGGCACCGCGGCGTTCTCGCCGTACACCGTGGCGGAGGAGGAGAAGACGATCCTGCGCACGCCGTGCCGCCCCATCGCCGCCAGCAGCGAGAGGGTGGACCCGAGGTTGACCCGGTAGTAGTCGAGCGGTTGCTCCACCGACTCGCCGACGGCCTTCAGCCCGGCGAAGTGGATGACCGCCTCGAACGACCCGGTGGCCACCAGCTCCTCGGTGGCGTCGCGATCGGTCACGTCGACGGCGTGCCACTCGACCGGCGCGCCGGCGAGGGCCTCGAGCCGTGGGATGACCGACCGCTTGCTGCGGCTGAAGTCGTCGACGATCACCGCCTCGTGACCGGCCGCGATCAGCTGCAGGGTCGTGTGCGAGCCGATGTAGCCCGCGCCGCCGGAGACCAGGATGCGCATGGGACGGGATTATGTCCGAGCCCTCGTCCACGCAGGGGCGGTACGGCGCGCGCGGCTACGTCGGCTCGATGGGACACATCGACCCCACCGCGTGGATCGCCCCCTCCCCCGTCGTCACCGGCGACGTCACGATCGGCGAGCCGTCTCCGACTCCGCCGGGCACGTGTCGATCGTGACCCCGCCGATCGTGGCCACGTCGCGCTTCCGGCTGCGCACCGACCATCGCGTGCACAGCGCCCTCTGGAAGGTCGTCGAGCTCCCGACGCTCGACGCCACCGCGCAGCGCAGCGGGGGCTCCGTCGGGATCACCGCGACCGCGTCCGGCGCCCGGACGGGCGACAAGATCCCGCCTCGGCGTCGGTCAGTGTTCCGCGGGCCTGAGCGGCGCAGGCACGGCAGGACCTCAGCGCGAGATCCGGACATGTCCGTGATCCCACCGGAGGACCGGGTGGCCGGTCATGGCATGGCTCACCGCAGGGGCGGCGACGAGCGCGGCGGCGAGCAGCAGGCCACCCATGACACACCGGGCCGGTCGGGGCTCTCCGACGGCAGGGTCACCTCTGCCCGTGACGAGCGCACTCACCATCCGCCGCCGCTCGAAGGCGTCTGCTTCGGCCAGGTCGCGGGGCGAGGTCACGGCGTTCACCCCTGGACCCGGGCGACCGAGACCGCCGTCGCGAGCAGAGCGGGGATCAGCAGGACCAGCGCGGCCGCCTCGAGTCGATCCGGGGCCCGGCTGTGTCGTCGTACGCGGGCCTGCGGCGACAGCGCGCGACCGAGCAGCACCACGCCCGCGCCCGCGGCCACCAGGGCCGTCGCGAACCGACAGCTCGGATGGAGCCAGAGCAGTGACACGGCCGTCGAGACCAACCCCAGGACGCCGGACACGAGCCCGGTCAGCACGTCGACCGCCGAGCGGTAGCGACGGGTTCGCAGCAGCACCACCGAGGATCCGAGGACCGGGACGGCGGCGCCCGCCGGGCTGCACGACACCGCGACCGGGGCCAGCAGGACCAGGAGCAGGCCCACCGTCGCGGAGGCAGCGACCAGGATCTCGCGGGCCACCCTGGCCTCGGTCGCCAGGCGAGTCGTGTCGACCGGGAGAGCGGAGCCCTCGGACATCGTCCCTGCCGCGGGTGGGGCGTGACGCCCGGCACCCGAAGCGCTCAGTGCCAGCGCGGGGAACGCGCTGCTGGAGATCAGGGCCACGGCCAGCGCCATGGTCAGGATCAGCGCCGGGTCGACGGTCGTGGCCTCCGTCAGCAACCCCGAGATCAGGCACACGGCTCCCGCGGCCACGGCGGGAAGCAGCAGCAGGCGCGCCCGAGCCATCGCCAGCACCCCGACGAGACCGGCCCCGATCACGCCGACACCGGCCAACGTGACGGGAGTGCCGGATCGAGACGTGCTCCAGCCCCAGCACAGGCCGGCCGCCGCGGCGTACAGACAGGCCAGGTTCCCCACGGTCGCCGCGGCCACGTCCTCGCCTCGGACGCGGGAGAACAAGGCCGCTGTCACCAGGAGCAGGCCCGAGAGGATGGCCGCGGCCGGCGGCGCACTCGACGCAGCGCGGGTGGCGGACACGGACACGAGTGCCCCCGCGCCCAGGACGAGCAGGACGACTCCTGAACAGAGCGTCGCCCGTCGGCTCCGTTCGTGGCGCCAGGGCTCGACATCGCGGTGGACGACGTCCGCAAGCGCCTCGGCCACGTCGTCGGCAAGGGTCGGCGGCTGGAACGCGGCCGCCGGCGCGATGGTGATCGTGTTGCCGGGCCCGACGCCCTGCGCGGTGAGGCCCAGGTCGGGGCACAGGACCAGGCCGTCCCGGGTCACGGCGCGGTAGCCGGCGCACGCCGTGGCCTCGTCGAGGAGCCCGAGCCGGCTCGCCAGCTCCGGAACGAGCTCGGCCACCGGCGCGCAACCGGGCAGGACGAGGTCGATGCGGTGCGTCCCCGAGGTCACGGAGACCGGCACCAGCGCCGGCGCCGGCCGTGGGTCAGAGGTCGAAGGCGCGAGCGCCACGGGCGTCGGCTCCGCGGTACGAGGAGTTCGACTGCGCGACCTGCAGCGAGGCCTGGCACAGCAGGTCACGCATCTCACCGACGGCGGTGTCCCACCTCAGCTTGGCCCCCCGATACGCCTCCTGCGCGTCGCCGACCCAGGCGCTGCGCAAGGGCCCGAGGTCGTGATCGAGATCCTGCAGCCGTGCCTCGATCCTGCCGACGATCGCATTCAGGTCGTCGGCGGCCCGGTCGAGACCGCTGTGCACGACCCTGAGTCCGTCCAGCTCCATGCGTCTGCTCCTGTCGTGACGGCCGGGCTCAGCCCAGGCGCTGATGGGTACGGACGAAGGCCGCCGACTGCGCCTCGTCGGTGCTCGTGTTGTCGCGCTCGGTCGCCCGAAGTGCCTCCTCGAAGCGGTCGAGGGCTCCGACGATCACACGTTGCCGCTCCGACCAGGCGAGGCCCAGCGCCTGGAAGGCCGAGCTCCCCTGTCCGCCCCAGATCGCCCTCGCCGCGTCGAGGTGACCGACGAGCTCGCGGTCGAGCCGGTCGAGGTCGTGCCTGGCCTCGCCGACCAGGGCGGCGGCCGCGGACAGGGCACCGTGGCCCTGTCCCATCTCGGGTGCGGGTGACATCCGGCTCTCCTTCCTCGGCTGCGGCAGCTCTCTTGGCGTCCGCCGCGACGAGAACCAGGTCTACCCGGACGATGCGACCCTCGCGACCGCTCCTCCACAGGGCGTCCGGGTGCGTGCTGTCCAGGCGGTTCTCCACAACGGGGGTCGCACCGCCTGGACGAGACCCGGCGTCCCTCCTAGCGTCCGACGCCCCACTCCCGTCGTCCTCGAGGAGGCCCGCATGGACGCCCCGCTCGCCGTCCGGAGGGCAGAGCCGCCGGTGCCGCCGGACGGGACGATCGAGCTGCGTCCTCCTCCCCTGCTGCCACCCGGGGAGGGCTCCGGCGGCGCCTGGACGAACGCCGTCTCGATGCTCGGCAGCCTGGGCTCCATCGTCCTCGTCGCGACGATGGGCAGCTCCAGCCCCGGCGGGCAGGGGCGCAGCCTCCTGGCCGCGGGCATGCTCCTGCTCGCGACTCTCGCCTGCATCGCCGCCCAGCTCGACCGACAGCGCAGGCAGCGCACCCAGACGGTGACCGGCGCCCGCACCGACTACCTCCGCTATCTCGGCACCGTCCGCACGATCGTCCGCGACGCGGCCGGCCGGCAGCGGGCCGCCCTGCTCTGGCAGCACCCAGACCCGTCGGCGCTGCCCGCCCTGGCCGTCGAGCGGTCGCGGGTCTGGGAGCACCGGGCCGGCGACGCACACGTCCTCCAGGTGCGGTACGGCGTGTGCAGCCGGCCGCTGTCGCTCGAGCTGGTGCCCCCGGACTCGGCCCCGATCGGCCCGGTCGACCCGGCGGCCGCCGCCGCCCTGCACCGACTGCTCGCCGTACACCGGGTGCAGCCGAACCTGCCGGCGACCGTCGACCTGCGGGCCCTCGACCGGATCGAGCTCTGCGGGGCCGAGGCGGAGGCCCGGGCGCTGGCTCGGGCGATGATCTGCTCGGCGGCGGCGTTCCAGTCGCCGGAGCACCTCTCGGTCGCCGTGCTCGCGTCGGAGCAATCTCGGGCCGAGTGGGACTGGGTCAAGTGGCTGCCCCACGCCTGGGCGCGGGCGTCCGACGCGGCCGGACCCCGGCGGATGGTCTCCACCGACCCCGCCGACCTCACCGCCCTGCTCCCACCCGACCTGGCCGCGCGCCCGCGCTTCGGTGCCGCGGGGCCGCCCCCGGACCCGCACGTCCTGCTCGTGGTCGACGGCGGACTGGCACCGGGCGACCACGTGATCCCGGCCGCCGGCCGGCACGGTGTGACCGTGCTCGACCTGCCGAGCCACTGGGACGAGCTCGAGGACCCCACCCGCGTGCGGTTGCTGTTCGAGGAGGGCGCGGAGACCCACGACGGCCGACCGGCGATCCGCGCGCTGCGACTGCGCGAGGCGCCGGTGCACGCGGGCGCCGACCAGTGCGGCCTGGCCACGGCCGAGGCGCTGGCCCGCCGGCTCGCCCCGAGGCCCGTGGTCGGGGCCGGAGTCGGGACGAGGCCGGTCCGCGCCGACGGGGTCACGCGTCCGCCGGACCTCTGGGCCCTGCTCGGACTCGGCGACGTCCACCGGTACGACCCCGGCTCCGTCTGGCGCACCCGCCCCGCCCGCGACCGGCTCCGCGTGCCGATCGGCCTGGGCGAAGGTGGCGAGCCGGTCCAGCTCGACGTCAAGGAGTCCGCCGAGCAGGGCATGGGTCCGCACGGGCTGTTGATCGGGGCGACCGGATCCGGCAAGTCGGAGCTCCTGCGCACGCTGGTGCTCGGCCTGGCGACCACCCACTCCCCCGAGCAGCTGAACATGGTGCTGGTCGACTTCAAGGGCGGCGCGACGTTCGCGGGCATGTCCGCGATGCCGCACGTCTCGGCGATGATCACCAACCTCGAGAACGAGCTCACCCTGGTCGACCGCATGCAGGACGCGCTCTCCGGTGAGATGGTGCGCCGCCAGGAGCTGCTGCGCGACGCCGGCAACTTCGCGTCTGTGCGCGACTACGAGCGTGCCCGCACCGCGGGCGAGGACCTCGCTCCCCTGCCGTCGCTGTTCATCGTGGTGGACGAGTTCTCGGAGCTGCTCTCGGCCCGGCCGGAGTTCATCGACCTCTTCGTCGCGATCGGCCGCCTCGGTCGGTCGCTGGGCCTGCACCTGCTGCTGGCGTCTCAGCGGCTCGAGGAGGGCCGGCTCCGGGGACTCGAGTCGCACCTGTCCTACCGGGTCGGGTTGCGGACCTTCTCGGCCGAGGAGTCGCGCACGGTGCTCGGCGTGCCCGATGCGTGCGAGCTGCCGCCCGTGCCGGGGCTCGGGTTCCTCACGGCCGACCGGGCGACCCTCGTGAGGTTCACGGCGGCCTACGTCTCGGGTCCACCGTCGGGCGCCGGATCGGTGGCCGGCGACGAGCCCGGCGTGGTGCAGGGGATCCTGCCCTGGACGACCGCCGAGGTGCCGGCGACGGCGGAGCCGGTGTCCGAGCGGGGTCCCCGGCCGGTCCCGTCCGAGGAGCAGGGGTCGCTGCTCGACCTGGCGGTCGCCCGGATGCACGGGTCGGGACCGGTGGCCCACCAGGTGTGGCTGCCGCCGCTCGACGTACCCGACACGCTCGACGAGCTGATGACCGACCTGCAGCCCGATCCCGAGCTCGGACTGGTCTCGCGGCAGTGGCGCGCGCTCGGTGGCCTGACGGTTCCGCTCGGCACCGTCGACCGACCGCGCGAGCAGCGTCGCGACACCCTGACCGTCACCCTGTCCGGGGCGTGCGGCCACGTCGCCGTCGTCGGCGGACCGCGCACCGGCAAGAGCACGCTGCTGCGCACCCTGGTCACCGGTCTGTCGCTGGTCACCACGCCGCTGGAGTCCCAGTTCTTCGTGCTCGACTTCGGAGGTGGCACGTTCGCGGCGATGCGCTCGCTGCCGCACCTGGCCGGCATCGGCACGCGGTCGGAGCCCGACGTCGTACGCCGGATCGTCGCCGAGGTGACCGCGATCGTCGACCGTCGCGAGGCGTACTTCCGCGCGAGCGGCATCGACTCCGTCGAGACCTACCGCACGCGGCGGGCGCAGGGTCGCGCCGACGACGGGTACGGCGAGGTGTTCCTCGTCGTCGACGGCTGGAGCGCGTTCCGCGCCGACTTCGACGACCTCGAGCCGACGCTCCACCAACTGGCCTCGCGGGGCCTCGGCTTCGGCGTTCACGTCGTGACGGCGTCCTCGCGCTGGGCCGACTATCGGGCAGCGGTCCGCGACCTTCTCGGTACCCGGCTCGAGCTCCGGCTGGGCGACCCGTTGGACTCCGAGATCGACCGCAGGCTGGCCGCGCTGGTGCCCCCGTCGCGCTCCGGCCGCGGGCTGGTGCCCGGTCGGCTCCACTTCCTCGGCGCACTCCCGCGCATCGACGGAGATCCGGACGTCGCGACACTCGGGGACGGCGTCGAGACGATGCTCGAGCAGATCTCGGGTGCCTGGCGCGGACCGCCCGGGCCCAAGCTGCGGCTGCTCCCGGCCCTGCTCACGGTGGACGAGCTGCAGGCACAGGCCCGTGGGGCGACCGCGCCGAGTGCCCGCCTGCTCCTCGGCGTCGACGAGAAGGAGCTCGCGCCCGTGGGGCTGGACCCGCAGGCCGAGCCGCACTGGCTGATCTTCGGCGACGGTCAGTCGGGCAAGAGCGCCGCGCTGCGCGGCTATGTCCACGAGGTGATGCGGACGCGGGCACCGACGCAGGCACAGCTCGTGGTCGTCGACTACCGGCGGTCGCTGCTCGGCGAGGTACCCGACGAGTACCTGCTCGGCTACCTGACCTCGGCGACACAGGCCACCCCCACGCTGGCCGACCTCTCGTCGTACCTGGCGAGCCGCCTCCCGGGCCCCGACGTGACCGCCGAGCAGCTGCGCACCCGGTCGTGGTGGACCGGCGCCGAGGTGTTCGTCGTCGTCGACGACTACGACCTCGTCGCCACGGGTCAGAGCTCGCCGGTCCACGCGCTCCAGCCGCTGCTCGCCCAGGCCCGCGACGTCGGCCTGCACCTGGCCGTCGCCCGGCGGTCGGGCGGCGCTTCGCGGGCGCTCTACGAGCCGGTGATCCAGTCGCTGCGCGAGCTGGGGATGCCGGGACTCGTGCTGTCGGGCAGCCCGGACGAGGGCGCCCTCATCGGCACGGTCCGGCCGACGCCGGCTCCGGCCGGCCGGGGTCGGCTGATCACCCGCGGCCGTGGCGTCGAGGTCGTCCAGCTGGCATGGCGGGAGCCGTCGCTGTGACCTGCACCGTGACTCGTCGTGACCGTGCACCCGACGTGGGCCACGCAGGTCGATCAGCGGGCCTCCAGGAACGTGACGACGGCCAGCACCCGGCGGTGGTCGGTTGCCTCCTCGGGGAGCTGCAGCTTGCCGAGGATGCTGCGGACGTGCTTCTCGACCGTCCCCTCGCTGACCCACAACGCCTGGGCGATGCCGAGGTTCGACCGGCCCTCGGCCATCAGCCCGAGCACCTCCTTCTCACGAGGGCTGAGAGCCGCCAACGGGTCATCACGCCGGCGCGCTGAGATCAGCTCCTGGACGAGGGCCGGGTCGACCACCGAGCCGCCATGAGCCACTCGGCGGAGGCTGTCGATGAAGTCCTCGACGTCGATCACCCGGCTCTTCAACAGGTAGCCGATTCCCTGCCCCTCCGACAACAGCGTCATCGCGTGCTCGACCTCCACGTGGGCCGACAGCACCAGGATCCCCACGCCCGGGAGCTCGTCGCGGATGGTCCGGGCAGCGTCCAGGCCCTCGACACTCTGGGTGGGCGGCATGCGGATGTCGACTACGACCACGTCCGGAACGTGCGACCGCACCAGACCCAGGAGTGCCTCGGCGTCACCGGCCTCGCCCACCACCGTGAACCCGGGGCGCTCCAGGAGCTTCGCGAGGCCGGTTCGCAGCAGCACGTCGTCGTCGGCGAGGACGACGCGAAGCCGCTCGTCGCCGTCCCCGTCTCCGGAGGCCCCGGCGGCCGTCCCTGGCTCTGCCATGACTCAGTATGGCGCCGACGCAGCCCGACCAGACCCACCGACTACCAGCCAGCAGGTAGTCGGGGTTCCCGGTGGCCGCGCAGACGCAGCCGACCGCTCGACGCAGGGTAGTGGCATGCGCCAGACACCGCCCTCGACCGCCGCTTGCCGCGGCCTCTGACGGCCCCGGCGACCCCGCAGCACCGACGAAGGAAGGCAAGGAGAACAGCCATGAATCACCACCACCTGACCCCGGGCTCCGGCACCCGGCGCCACGTCGCCGCCGCGTTGATCGGCCTCGGCGCGGTGGT
This sequence comes from Nocardioides sp., assembly GCA_036265495.1. Lineage (GTDB taxonomy): Bacteria > Actinomycetota > Actinomycetes > Propionibacteriales > Nocardioidaceae > Nocardioides. The sequence continues at coordinate 40,037 of DATAOY010000025.1, forward strand.
CGCACTCCTCGGCGCGACCTCATCCGAGGCAGTTGCGAGCACGTCCGACACCTGCGTGGAGTCGAAGCCCACGACCTCCTGGAAGCCAGCTGTGGCCCGCGCCAACACCGCGTTGACCAAGACGCTGAACAACCTCCAGAACCACAAGTACCAAAGGGCAGCTGCGCACCTACGGGTCGTCGGGCACCAGACGCGGTTCGCGCACACGGCAGCCACCGCTCTCATCGGTCGCCCGCCGACCGACCCCGAGAGCGACGAGCTCCCTGGCGTCGCCGCCGTCCAGCACGTGGCCGCCCTCGAGCACGGGATCGGCGTGAAGCTGTTGGCGCCGTTCCACGACCTGACCCGCACGGACACCGTCCGGAGCCTCGGCAAGAAGCTCAACCTGGCCGTCGCCTGCCGTGACGTGATGCTGGCGAAGGTGATCGCCCTGAAGCCCGGAGCGCGGGACGACTACGCCGACGGTCTGGCCGACACCCTGCCGGGCTACAACCAGGAGCAGAAGGCGATGTCGGCCACCCTCGCCAGCGGCGACCTCACGAGCCGAGCGCGCGGTGCCGTCACCAAGGCGCAGCAGGTGGTGACGGCCACCCAGGCCGACATGGAGCGCGTCTTCGGGGGCGGCGAGCGCTCACCGCGGCTGCCTCGCTAGACAAACGCGCCGGGCGGGTCCTGCTCGATGCCGGCTCGCTGCGAACAGACCCCTCGTGCATGGCTCCGTCGTGGAGCTATGCCGAGGGGTGTCTGCCGAACCGCACGGTCCGGAACATCGGGCCGAGCTCTCGCCGGCGGGCAACGAGCAGGTCGATCGCGAAGACCAGGAGGACGAACCCCGCGGCGAAGCGTGTGAACGGCGACGGATAGATGAGCTGGATCACGAAGACGACTGCGATCAGCACCGCGTCGACACGTTCGGGTCTGAGCGTGGCCAGAGCCGCGACGACGAAGAACGTGAGCGCCGTGGTGAAGCCGAGCTCGACCTGTTCCCGCCCGGCCAGCGGCAGGGCCATACCCCCGCCACCGGCGAGGTAGGCGATCGGAAGCGACCCCATGCCCAACGTCCACTGGCTCACGGACGCGGCCAGGAGCAGCGCCAGGCCTTGTGCGGGTCGACGGTTGGCCACCAGGACGGCGACGACCACCAGCTCCGGAGCCTCGGTCGCCCCGGGCACCACGGACTGGATCAGGAGGTAGGGGTCCATGCCGAGCGACGTCCCCGTGTCCAGGAGCGCGTGGGTGAACGGGTTCGCGATCACCACGACGACGCCGGCGGCACCGAGGAGCAGAGCCGCTACGGCGGGCCGTCGGTACCGCGGCGGAAGCGACATCAGGCCCGCCGCCACGCCCACCACGGCAGGCTCCTCGTACGGCGTCCCTTGCACGCGCCTCGCGTAGAGGATGTACAGCCCCAACAGCACGACCCCGTCGAAGACGGTGAGACTCCCTCGGATCACGACCTGGACGGCGAAGACGGCGGAGACGAAGAGGATCCCCAGCTCGAGGCGGCGGGGCCCGGCGAGCTGGATCGGTTCGTCGGTCCGGCCGCCACGACGTGCGAGGAGTGACATCAGCAGGGGCAGTCCGACCGCACAGGTGAGCAGCAGCCGGGTGGCCCCGGTGAGGTTGGCGGTGACCAGGTCGGCCCGCTGGATGAAGGCGAAGTGGACCTCGATGATGAACTCGGGCAGCACGCCGACGAGAGCGACCGCCGCCAGCACGAGGCCTCCGGAGAACACCGCTTCCCCCGCGTCCGCTGCCCAGGCGAGCATGAACGAGGCACCGAGCACACCCACGCCGAGGCCGATCGCGGCAAGGGGAACCGGTAGGACCGGGCCGACGGCGTGGACGACGACGCCGGTCCCGGCACAGGCGGCTGCTGTGGCCACCTGGCGGCGCCAGTCGGTGGTCCCGGTCACGCGGCGCCGTGTCCGGTCCCTCATCGGCGCACGCCGTCGGGTTCGCGAGGAGGCACGCGTCCGCGCGACGAGGTCGACGACGGACGGGGCGACGGGCCTGGCGCGACCTCCACGCGCAGCCGCTGGCTGGCGTCGAGCCCGTGCGACCCGTGCGCGGACGCCGTCAGGACGTAGATGCCGGGGGCACCCGGCGTCCAGGAGAACGTCCCTCGAGCGACCGGGCACGGGAAGCGCCAGACGGGCACGTCGTCGACGGGCCCACGGATCCGGGCCACCGCGGCGTGACACGCGTCCGCGCGCAGGACGAAGCTCGCCGGCACGCCGACCGTGACGTCGGACGGTACGTCGACGAGCGCGATGACGGGCGGGGTCGACGAGGCGTGCTGGTGGACGCGCACGCGCAGGCTCGTGCTGACCATCTGCCCCTGGCGACCTCTCGCACGGAGGCGGACGACGGCGAGTCCCGGGCTGTCCGGTGTCCACTCCAGGACACCGGCGTGATCGCGCAGGAGGTAGCGCCGCGAGAACACGATGCCGGCCCGCGTGGACACCTGCGCGAGCGCGTGACGGCCACGACTGACCTTGAACGCGATCCGCACGGTCCGTCCGACGGCTGCGCGTCGTGGCGCGTGGAGGATCCGGATCGCGGGCGGGCGACTGAACACCGGGAACGCCTTGGTAGCGGTGATCCGGGTGCCGTCGAGTCCCAGGACGTCGACGCGGACCTGCGCTCCTCCGGCTGCTGCAGGCACCCACGAGACGACCCCCTGCCCTCGGGTCAGCGTGAAGCGTTCGCGTCTTCGGTGCGCCCCTGAACCGATGGTCACGATCTCCCGCCGGGCGTTCTCCACCCGGAAGGCGACCCGCACCGGTGACCCCACCGTTGCGGGAGCCCGCGGTCGTCGGATCTCCACCTGGGGCGGCTCGTTGAGGGCCTGTCGAGCCGCGCTCGCGACGTCCGGACCCAGTCCGGCATGGCCGTTGACGAACACGGTGACACCGAGCAGGCGGGCAGCTCCGGGTCCGCGCGACCCTTCGTACAGACTCTGGACCTGCACGATCCCTCCCTCCAGGAACAGCAGGTGCGGGCGACCCAGGAAGACCGAGTCGAGTGAGGACTTGTCCAGGTCACGGATCTCGAGGTTCCGCAGCCCGAGCAGATTGCGGACCCGAGGGGTGGCGAACACCAGCCGGCTCATCTGAGCAGGGCCCAGTACCACCGGATCGCGGGGCAGGCTCCGTGAGACCAGGTGCGGCCGGCCTCGGTCGTCCACCCACCCGGTGAGCGCCGCGACCAGGTTCTGCCCACGACGCGGGGTGTAGTAGGTGCTGAGCACGAGCCTCGGTGTGGTGTGTCCGGGCGGGGCTCCGAAGGCGTACGACGGTGCGAACGTGAGTCGGAGATCGTCTTCGTCCGACTCGTCGAAGTCCACACCGCCGGCCACCTCGAGCGGGCCGGAGAGGGCGATCGGGCGGGACCACACATCCGACCCGCTGGCGAAGACGTCGGCGCTCTCGGTGTGGAAACGCTCGTACGTCGCGGCCTGGGCGTCGAACAGCTCGGCGGGATACCGCGCTCGGGCCGCCAGCTCGGCAGGCATCTCGTCGGCGGGGCGGAACAGGCTGGGGAACGCCTCGGCCCAGGCGCGAGCCAGAGGGTCGGCCGGATCCGTCAGGTAGAGCGAGACCGTGCCCGAGTACGCGTCCACCGTCGCCCGCACGGACGGTCGGACGTAGCTCGCACGGGTTCCTCCGAGGTCCACGTGCTGGGCATAGGGATAGGCGGTACTGGTGGTGTAGCCGTCGACGACGAAGACGATCCGACCCCGGTACGTCAGCGGGACGGCGTTCTGGTCCCAGTGCAGGAAGGGCGCGAGCGTGGCCAGGCGATCGTGGACGTCACGGTGGAGCAGGATCCGCGAACGACTCGTGAGATCGTCGGAGAGCAACACCTGCTTGCTGCCCAGAGCGAGGGCGAACACCGCACGTCGCGGCCAGCTCGACAGGCTGATCCCCGCCGGACCTCGATAGTGGTACGCCGGGCGTGGTGAGCCCAGGGCAGAGGCGATGTCGACCTCGGGCCGCCGGGTGTCGACGAGCACCCAGGACGAGTCCGCGAGTCCCTGGACGACCGTCGGCGCGAGGGTCCCCGGTGTCTCTTGATCGCCGGTCGGTTCCGGCCCCGAGAGGTTCCCGAAGTAGATCCGCGGCTCACGGACCCCGAGCCCGGTGTCCAGCAACCGGGGTTCACGATCCGGACCCACGTCTGTGCCCGAGAACCGGATCAGCCCGAGCCCATGGGTGTAGGCGAGGCGGCCGCTGCTCCAGTCGTGGTCTCCCTGCTCCGTCGGCCCCACGTCGAGCTCTCGGGCGCTGACCACCGTGGGCTGCCTGCGGCCGTCGACCCGCACGACGTCCAGGGTCGGCGCCTCGGGACTGAAGTACGGCGTGTCCGTCACGAGCTGTCGCATCCGGTCAGCCAGCAGCCAGGCGTCCCAGGTCGACACCTGGTCGAGGCGGCGGTCGACGGACGGGAAGTCCGCCGCGGTGACCCCTCGGGCGGGGGTGTACGGCTCGACCTCGACCCGGTCGAGGCCCAGAGCCTGCCGGGTGGCTGCCATCGACCGTTCCAGGTACGGCGTCTCGCTCGCCAGCGGGTTCGGGTCGACGACGTACCGCTGGATCAGTGCCGGGAGGAGAGCGACCGCGATGAGCGCAGCGATCGCGACCACGACTCCGGCGATGCCGAGGACCGGGCGGATCCGCCGGATCCCGCCACGCCGCGCGAGGAGAGGTGTGGCGACGCAGACCATGGCCAGGATGACGGCGATCGCGGCGAGACCGGCCAGCACGGGGGTCCGGACGTGGACGTCGACGTACGCCGCACCCGCGAACGGTTGGCCGCCCTCCGCTCCCGGTTGCCGAAGCTCGAGCAGGTACTCCTGGAGATGCAGTCGCCAGGCGACCACGAGCAGGAAGAGACCTCCGAGCACGGCGAGGTGCAGCTGCGCCTCGAAGTCCGCATGCCGGGGTCTGAGCCTCAGCGTCCCTCGGGCGACATGGACCAGTGCCACGCACCCCGCGGTCACGGCGAGGAGCCACAGGAGCAGCCCCGCCACGAGCAGCTCCAGTGGGAGGGTGAAGACGAAGAACCCGATGTCCTTGCCGTGGACCGGGTCGACGACTCCGAACGCCTGACGATGACGCCAGAGGAGGTAGGTCTGCCAGTGACCTGCGGCCGCCGAGGCGAAGAGGCCGCCGACGGCCAGGGAGACGGCGACGAGAGCAAGGACTCCGCTTCGTCGCCGGACCACCCAGGTGGTGCGGCACCCGATGGCGAGGTTGGCCCACAGGAAGCCGCCGACCAGGCCCGCGACGAGGCTCCGGAACTCGACCTTCGCCATCACGATCGTCCGGAAGACGTCCGACTGGCCCAGCTCGTGGAACCAGAGGGCATCCGGGAGGGTCCGCGCTGCCGCATACGCCAGCAGGATCGGGAGGCCGAGCACCAGGACGACGACGGTGGCGCGGCCGCGAGGACGCAGCACGAAGGGCCGCGCAGCGCCGTCCGTCCCGCGGGTCGCCTCCTCACTCCCGGCGCGGGCAGCCACCGACACCTCGCGACCGGCTGTCGTCTCGGGTTCCGGGGCCGGCAGTGGCGGCACGACCGGTCCGGGCGGGGCGGGAGAGCGCACCCGCGCACGGCGACGTCCCTCGAGGCGCCCGTACTCGGAAAGGAACTCCTCGAGCCCCTCGTGGCTGACTTTCCAGACGAACCGGCTGCCCCAGGGATGTCGCTCCCCACGGAGCTCTCCCTTGCGGAGCAACGTGCGTACCGTCTGGGGGCTCGTTCCGAGGACGTCGGCCGCCTCGGCGACGGTGAGGTCCTCCCCCCTCATCTCTGAGAACGTACTCCTGGTCCTTTCGCACCGACAACGAAAGAAGCACGGGGCGTTTCGCAGGCTGCTCGCTCCTCCGGGTCGAGGCGGCTCCGGACGTCTCCGATCGGGCATCTTGGGGGCTACCTGCAATGTGCGTGTCGGGGATCCTTGCCACGATCGGACCGTGGCCCTGAGCGTGGTGATCGTCGACGACAGCGAGGCCTTCCTCGCGTCGGCGCGCGGCCTGCTCGAGCGCCAAGGTCTCGACGTCGTGGGGGTGGCCACCAGTCCCGCGGAGGCCCTGGATCGCGTGCCCGAGCTCCGTCCGGACGTCGTCGTGGTCGACCTCCATCTCGGGACGGCCAGCGGACTCGAGCTGGCGGGCCTGCTGTCCGCCGCCGACGCTTCGCCCGCCGTGGTCCTGGTGTCGACGATCGACCGCGACGACCTGGCGGCTCTCGTGGTCGGGTCACCGGTGCGAGGCGTCCTGACGAAGACGGACCTGAGCGCCACCGCGCTGGAGTCGATCGTCGGCGGCGCGGGTCTTCCCGCGTGACAGGTGAGGAGACGCGGGACCGCGACGGCTGCGGGCTAGCTGTTCTGGTCCGCGGCCGGGACCGACGCGCTCGTGAGCGGGATGTGGGCGTCGAGCCTTGTGCCACGCCCGGCGGGACTGCGGACCTCGATCGTGCCGCCCAGGGCGTGGACCCGGTCGGACAGTCCGACCAGCCCCGAGCCGGCGCGCATGTCGGCGCCACCCACCCCGTCATCGCTGACCTGCAGCTCCGCGACGGTCGAGTCCAGCTGCAGGTCAACCACGACGTGCGTGGCCCGGGCATGCTTGATCGCATTCGTCAGGGCCTCGGATGCGACGTAGTAGAGCCCCACCTCCACCGGCTCCGGCAGCCGATCTCCTCCGCGGACGTCGAGGTCGACCGGCACCGGCGACCGTCTGGCGAGCGTGGCCAGCGCGGGACGGAGACCGCCCTCCGTCAGGATCGCCGGGTGGATGCCCTGTGCCACCTCGCGCAGCTCGTCGACGACTCCGACCAGTCCATCCCGCAACGACGAGAGCTCGTCGCGCAGGGGGAGCTGCTCGGGCTGCGTCATGCTCTCGGCGCGGCCGACATCGAGGGCGAGCGAGACGAGCCGCTGCTGCACGCCGTCGTGGAGATCGCGCTCGATCCGTTGTCGGGCCTCGTCACTGGAGGCGACGAGTCGCGCCCGCGACGCGGTCAGCTCACCGCGTGACTCGGCGTTGGCGACGGCGGCCCCGGTCAGCTGCGTGAACTCGCCGAGCTGCAGCTCGGTGCCCTCGGCGATCGGCTCCTCCGCGAGCGAAGCGCCGATCATCACACCCCACAACGCGCCCTCGACGACGACCGGGCTGCCCGCACTGGATCGCACCCCGAGGCTCCGGAGAGCCTCGGTGAACGCACCACCGAGCTCGGCGTAGTCGACGACCCGCTGCGGGCGACCGGTGTCCCACACGCGCGATGCCACGGTGCCCGAGTCCAGGTGCCACCGCGAGCCGAGCGTCGGCCGACGCCCCTCGCGGCTCCAGGCCGCGACCACGGTGGCCGAGCCGTCCGACTCGTAGCGCAGGAGGGTCGTGAGGTCGATGCCGAGCAGCCGCCCGACCTCCTCGGTCACCGAGGCGAACACGTCCTCGGGAGCGGACTCGACCGCGACCAGCGTCGCCACCCGCCGGAGGGCCGCCTGTTCCTCGGCCAGGACCCGGACCTCGCGCTCGGACTCCTCGGCGCGTCGCCGCGCGGACGCCGCAAGCTGACCGAGCAGGGTGCCGGCGACCAGGTAGGCGCCCAGGGCCAGCCCGTTCTCGGCGTTCGGCACGTCGGCGGAGTGGATGGGCGGGATGCAGTACCAGTCGAGCGCGACCACCCCCGCCACCCCGACGGCAACGGCGTACCCGATGCCGGTGAGACGGGCCAGCATCCAGACGACGGCCACGTCGAGCAGGATCACGGTCACGGCGAGGACCGCCCGGGACGAGAACGCGGACGTGCCGACGAGCAGGCTGAGGAGCACGAACCATCCCGCGCCGAGGACGAACGCCAGTCCTGCCTCGGCCGCCACCTGCGCTCGCGGGACGAACACCTTCGGAGGCTAGCGCGATCGGCGGACGCCGGACAGGAGCATCATCGCCGCGCGAGGAGCGGTACGACGTGGCGGCTCAGGAGGAAGGCCGCCACGAACACCAGACCCGACTGCACTCCTGCGGCTGCCACCGACTCGAGGTCACCGGTCAGAGGTGACGGGCCGAGCCCGAGCGAGGCCACAGCGAGCAGACGAGCCGCGGGTACCGGGAGCCGCCAACGACGTGCCACCGGCGAACGACGTGGAACCTCGAGCGCGAGGGTAAGCACGGTCCAGAGCAGGGAGCCGATCCCGAGACCGCCCATGGCGCCGATGGCGAGGAGGGCCTGGAGCAGCCACCGCAGGGTCCGGCGCCGACCGGTGGTGTCGATCCGCTCGCTCGCAGTCCCGGTCATCGTCATCCCCCCTCTTCGCACCCGCTTCGGATCCGTCTCCTCGAGGATGTCCGGTCACACCGGGCTGGGCTTCGACGCAGGCAGGCATTCGCAGTACCGGGTAGCGGTAACCGCCGCCGGCCGAGGGATCGATCGCGCTCGACGACGCTCCCCGTTGCAGGCCCAGCACCTTGCTCAGCAGGATCGGGCCGAACGCCGTCATCGTGACCCGGACCGGGATGCCGGTGCCCTGGCCGCCGAGGGCGTAGTAGGTGACCGGGAAACCCTTCGCCTCCCACGCCTGGCCGACCGACGTGGCGCGGGCCCTGATCTTGTCGTCCTCGGTGCCGGGGACGCCCATCCCGGAGAGGTCGCCCTTGATGTCCGCGGCGAAAACGGGTACGCCGTTCGCGGAGAGCTGCTCGGCCAGCAGCTGCAAGGTCTTGGTCTTGCCGGTGCCGGTCGCACCGGCCACGAGTCCGTGTCGGTTGAGCATGCCGAGCGGGATCTTGATGCGGACGTCGGACAGGTTCGTCGCGTCGAGCATCAGGCCGCCGAGCTCCAACGCCGGGCCGGTGAACGCGTATCCGGGAGCGACGGCTGCGGCGATGGGGTTGTCGGGCACGGGTGAAATGTAGTCAGCCGGGTCGCCCCAGCCCGTGCGTAGACTCGCCCGCGTGATCTTCAAGCGGGTGGGCGACGGCCGACCGTACCCCCCGCACGACCTCACGTCGGGAGCCTGGGCGGCTCTGCCGCCACGACAGGTCCGGCTCGACGAGCTGGTCACCACCAAGGACACGCTGCGGCTCGACACCCTCCTGGACGAGGACTCGACGTTCTACGGCGATCTCTTCGCGCACGTCGTCCGGTGGCGCGGAGAGCTCTACCTCGAGGACGGACTGCACCGCGCCTTGCGAGCCGCCCTCCAGCAGCGGCTCGTGCTCCATGCCCGGGTCCACGAGATGGCCGACGCCTGAGCGCGATGAACACCCACGTCAAGACACTGCTGACCCTCGCCGTGCTCGCGGTCCTGGTCATGCTCGGCGTCACCTGGGGGTGGTCGTCGATGACGAAGCCCTTTCCGCACCAGGCGACCCCGAAGACCTGCTACCCGACCGAGCTGCAGCCGGGCGACCGGGTCTCCGCACCCAAGGTGACGGTGAGCGTCTTCAACGCCAGCGACCGGGTCGGGCTCGCCGAGTCGACGATGTCGGCGTTCGAGAACCAGGGCTTCGGGGCCGGTGACGTCGGCAACGCACCCAAGGGCACCGTCGTCCACTACGCCCAGATCTGGGCCGAGGACCGTCGGGACCCGGCGGTCCGGCTGGTCGCCAGCCGGCTCGGGCCGCATGCCAGCATCGTGACGCGCAAGCACGGCGGTCCGGGCGTGATCGTGATGGTCGGACCGCAGTTCCAGAAGCTGGTCCAGGGCAAGCAGTCCACGAAGGTCACCGAGCCGATCACCATCTGCTCGCCGCCGACCGACTGACACCGACGTCCCCCGCTCAGTCGCCGAGCCACCTGCCGAGGCGCCCGTGGGCGGAGACGGTCCGAAGCCGTCTGACGGTCGGCTCCCGGAGCCCGCGTGGGGTGACCACGAGGAGGTCGTCGCCCCGGCGCAGGACGGTACGGCGCTCGGGCACGATCGCCCGACCGTCGCGCACGACCATCGACACCGACGAGCCCTCGGGCAGCCGCAGCTCACCCACCTCGACGCCGTGCAGGCGAGAGATCGGGCTGATCGTCACCTGGAGCATGTCGGCCGAGAGGCGCTCGAGGGGCGCGACCTCCAGGTCGAGCGACCGCGGTTCGAGCTGGCGGGTGACCCCCAGCCATCGGGCGACCACGGGCAGGGTGGGTCCGGTCAGCACCGTGGAGATCACCACGATCACGAACACGATGTCGAAGAGGCGCTCGGCACTGGTGACGTGCTCGGCGAAGGGGATCGTGGCCAGCACGATCGGCACCGCCCCACGCAGTCCGGCCCAGGAGACGAAGCCGAGCTCGTGCCACGGCATCGGCTGCACGACCGCGCTCACCCAGACCGAGACCGGTCGCGCGACGAAGGTCAGCAGCAGGCTGCCGGCGACGGCGATGCCGACCACCGACCAGGTGATGCGGCTCGGGTTCAGGAGCAGGCCGAGCATCACAAACAGACCGATCTGCGCCAGCCACGCCACGCCCTCGGCGAACGAGCGGGTCGCCGTACGGTGGGGCAGCTCGGAGTTGCCGAGCACCAGCGCACCGACGTAGATCGCGGCGAACCCGGACGCGTGGGCGCTGGCGGCCGCGCCGTACGCCAGGAGGGTGAGGCAGAGGACCGCGAGCGGGTAGAGCCCGGACGACGGCAGAGCGGCGCGGCGCATCAGCCAGGCACCACCGAACCCGACGCCGAGTCCGATGACGACGCCCACGAGCAGCTCGAAGACGATCACGAGCACGGTCATGGGGATGCCGTGGTCGGCCACCGACCCGGTCGAGATCAACGTCACCAGCACGACGGTCGGGGCGTCGTTCAGTCCGGACTCGGCCTCGAGTGCGCCGACCAGGCGCGGCGACAGCGGCAGTCCGCGCAGCACCGAGAACACCGCGGCGGCGTCGGTCGGTGACGTGACCGCGCCGAGGAGCACAGCCAGCTGCCACGACAGCCCGAGCAGGAGGTGTGCGCTGACGGCCACGATCGCGATCGACACGGCGACGCCCAGGGTGGCCAGCGACAGGCCGAGCCGCATGGACGGCTTCACCGTGGTCCAGCTCGTGGTGAGACCGCCCTCGGCCAGGATCAGCGCAAGCGCCGCGAACCCGAGCGCGTGGGCCAGCTCGGCGTTCTCGAAGCCGATCCCGATGAAGTTCTCGCCGAGGGCGACGCCCATCAGCAGGTAGAGCAGCAGGCTGGGCAGCCCGGCGCGGGAGCTGACCCGGACCGCGAGGATCGCCAGCAGCGTGACCCCCGCTCCGACCAGCAGGAACAGGTCGAGCTGGTGGACGTCGAAGGTCATGGGGGTGTCACCTCGCTTCGCAGAGCAGGGGCGGCGATGCCCGAGTTTACCGGTGGCGCTCACCGGTCCGGCGCGCGGAGAACGTGACGCCGTGCCGGCGAGGCCGACGCCCACGACGACGAGACGGCTCCTCCACAGCCGGCACCAGACCGCGTTTGCCGGAGATCCCGTGCGGGCAGCGTGCCGGTCGAGCCGCCGTGCGGTGGCGGATGAGGAGGAGACGACGATGTACGGCGACACCGCGGTGATCCGCGCTCTGGCCCGCCGGCTGCGGGAACGCGCGATCGACGTCCGGGCCCAGGCCGACCAGCTCCTCGGCCGGGCCGAGTCAGTGCCGTGGACGGGCCTGGCCGCGGAGGCGATGCGGCGGCTCGCCCGCGAGCACGCCGCCCGGCTGCGTTCCTGCGCCGGGGCTCACGAGGCAGCGGCCGAGGCGCTGGACCGGCACGCCCGCGAGGTGGACCACCTCGAGGAGCTGATCGCTGCGGTCGAGCACCGGGCGCTCCACCTGCTCGACTCCACCGCCGGCGGCCTGGCCGGGTTCGTCGGCCACGTGGTCCCGGACGCCGTCGATCACTGGGTCCACCACTTCGACCCGCCACCGCATGGCAGCCTCGCCTGGCTCGACGTCGACCTGCCCTGGCCGGCATGACCGGCCCCGACCTCGTGGTCGACCTCGACCTCGCCGTCCGCGCCGGCCGCACGACCCGCCGGCTCCGGGTCCGGCACGCGCTTGCGGGCAACACCGTCCGGGCCATCGCGACCGACGGCGACCGGGTCGAGCGGTCGCGCTTCCAGATCTCGGACTGGGCGGCCCGGCTGATCAGCGCCTGCTGGGTCGACATCCCGACGGCCGAGCGGCCAACGGCGGAGTGCTCACCGATGCCGCAGGGCCACGGCCTGCCGTGGGACCTGGTCGTCGGCACCGGAGCGGCGCTGGCCGCGCACCGGCGAGACCTGTACGACGAGCTGCTCGCCCGCGGCGGTGCCCAGCTCGATGGTCGGGTGCGTCGGCTCCACGCCTCGCTCGGCCGGCTGCGGGTCGTGGGCATCGTGCCGGGTCGACGTCGCATCGGTTGGATCTCCTGGGCCCTGCAGCCCGACGGCTGGCGCGCCCTCACGCCGTACGTCGAGTCCGGCCCGGCCGGCGGCCGGCGGATGGTCCGCGTGGAGCACCGGCAGCCCGAGGATCTTCCGCGCCAGGTCGCGCGCTGGGCGGCGATGGTGCGATGACCGTCTCCCCGATCACCCGCATCACCGGTGGTGTCGCCGGACTGGCTGCGACGTACGCCGAGGTGCGGGCGCTGGCCGACCGTTTCGACGCGGCGGGCGACCACCTGCGCGACCTCGCTGCCGCCGATGCCCGGGTCCTCACCGAGCCCGACCTCCTGGAGTCGGCGCCGCTGTCTCCGACGACGTACGCGGAGGCCGAGGGCCGGGTGCTCGACGCCTCGACGGGGATCCACGGCGCCCTCGAGGCATCGGTCGCCTACGAAGCCGATGCACTCCTGGTTCGCGCCACGGTCACGGCGTACGAGGAGTGCGATCGGCTGGTCGCGTCCTCCTTCGAGCTGCTCGACTACGTCGTCGGCCGCGACGTGGGATACGCCGTCTCGGCGGCCGCACCGACCCTCCTCCTGCTCGGCCTGGTCGCGGCCCCGACCTGGGACCACCTGCCCGAGAGCACCCGCCGACGCCTCGGCGGAACGGCCGAGGAGTGGGCCGAGCAGCATCCGGACGCCGTCCAGCACGGCGTCGACGCGAGCGGCGGCCTGCTGGACGGACTCCTGGGCGGAGGTCCGGTCGCATCGTGGCTGGCCGGATTCGCCGCGTTCCATCCGACCGCGTGGGATGCGGCGGCCGACCTCGCCACGCTGTACCGCGAGGAGGGTCCACCCGACGTACGCCGGCGCCACGACCTGGCGGTGCCTCTCGGCGACGTCCCGCCACACGACCTGACCGGCCTGATCCGCCACCTCCACCAGGTCTCGCGGCTCTCACCCCCCGACCGTCCACGAGACGACGGGACCATCGAGGTCCAGACCCTCCGTGCCCCTGACGGCACGCTGCGGCACATCGTGTACCTGCCCGGCACCGACCACGCGGCTCCCGTCCCATGGGAGCACCACGACGACGTCCGCGACCTGTCGGCCGACCTGCATGCGATCGCGGGGGAGGGCACGACGTACACCGCGGGGATCGAGCAGGCGATGACCGAGGCGGGCATCGGACCGCACGACCCGGTACTGCTCGTGGGGCACAGTCTGGGCGGGATGGAGGCCGCCTCGATGCTCTGCCACGGGTCGGGCTTCCAGGTCACCCACGTGGTCACCGCCGGCTCACCGCTGGGCGAGCTCGCCGGATACCCCCCGGGCACTCACGTGCTCTCGCTGGAGAACCGCAGCGACCTGGTCCCCCTCCTCGACGGTCGCGACAACGCCGACACGCTGCAGCAGGTGACCGTCCAGTTCGACGACCACGAGACCTCGCTGATCGGCAACCACGACCTGTCGCACTACGTCCACGGTGCCGCCGCAGCAGACGCGTCGTCCGATGCGTCGGTACGCGAGCAGCTCGAAAGCCTGCGCGCCGCCGGCTTCCTGGGCTCCGCTGCCCCCGCCCACGCCCAGGTGTTCCAGATCACCCGCTGATCCACCGTTGAGCCGTCCCAAATCCGGGGTTGAGCCGTCCCGAAACCAGCCTCGACCCGACCCGAAACACCCTCGAGCCACCACGCAGGTGGGCTCGACCACGGATTGGGGACGGGTCAGCGGTGGATTCGGGACGGCTCAACGCCGGATTCGGGACGGGTCAACGTGTCAGGCGAGGGAGCGGGCGAAGCGGATCGGCAGTCAGGTGGCGGCCAGGTACGCCGGCCTAGCGTCCGCGACGTGGTGCCGCTGGCACGGGTCGCCCGCTCGGTCCGCGGCCCGGTGGGGACCGCCCTCCTCGCCGGGTCGCTCGCGGTCACGCTCCGGCTGCCGTTCCTGCACGACCTCCCCTACCCCGACGAAGGCGGCCTGCTCGTCGTCGCGGGGCGCTGGCACGCGGGCGGACCGTTCCTGTACGGACGGCTGTTCGTCGACCGACCCCCGCTCCTACTGCTGTTCTTCCGGCTCGCCGGGGCCCTCGGAGGGATCGTTCCGCTGCGCCTGCTGGGTCTGGTCCTCGTCCTCGGCGCGGTCCTCGCGGCCGCTCGAGCCGGCCATCTGCTCGGTGCCGCCCGTGGCTCCGTCGCAGCGAGCCTGACGTGTGCGGCCCTGCTCGCCGATCCGCGGCTGGGGACCCGCGAGGTGGACGCCGAGACCGTGGGCATCCCGCTCGTGCTCCTCACGGCGCTGCTGACCCTCGAGGCGGTACGACGCGACCCCGACCGCGCGCGAGCGCCGCTGCTCCTCGCCGCGGGAGCGGCCGGGGCCGGCGCGCTCCTGGTGAAGCAGAACCTCGCCGACGCGCTGGTGTTCGCCGCGGTGTCGGTCGTCGGCTCTGCGATCGCCTCGCGCCGCGGCGGGCGCCGTACGGCGCGGGACGTCGGAGCCCTGCTGGTCGGCGCCGCCATCCCCGTGGGTGCGTCCGTGGCCTGGTCGACCGCATCCAGCCGGCCGGCCGGGCTCTGGTTCGCGGTGTACGGGTTCCGGATCGCGGCCATCGGCCCACTCCTCGCGGGGTCCTCCGCCGCCCAGGAGGCCCGCCTGGACGGACTCGGCCGGGCGGCCCTGGTCAGCGGGATGGCCGTGCTGCTCGTGCTCGCGGTGGGCACGCTGCTGCGTCGACGCCCGGACGCATCCGTCCTCGCGCTGCTGGCCATGCTCCTGGTCGAGGTCGTGGGCGTGGCCGGTGGCGGGTACTACTGGTCCCACTACCTGATCGGGATCGTCCCGGCGACCAGCCTGCTGGTCGGCCGGGCGGTTGCCGTGTGCTCCCGGCCGTGGCTGCTCGGGCTCGCGATCGCGGCGACACTCACGTCCAGCGTCACGGAGGTCGCGCTCGTCGCGGCCCACCCGACCCCGGTCGACGGCACCGAGGTGGGTGCGCTGACCGCCTGGCTCGACCGGGCCCAGCGGCCCGGTGACACGGCGGTGGTCCTGTACGGCGAGGCCTCCGTGTTCGAGACCACGGGTCTGCGGCCGGCGTACCCCTACCTGTGGACCCTGCCGCAACGCGTCCTCGACCCCCACCTCACCCGCCTCGTCCGCACCCTCGACCGACCGCGCGGGCCGACGTTCGTGGTCGTGCGCTCCACGCCGGACTCCTGGGACCTGGACCCACACGATCGGGTCGGGCGCGCGCTCGCCCGGCACTACCGATGGGCCGCGCGCGTCGCCGGTGACTCGATCTACGTCGCCCGGGGCACGGTCGGCCCGAGCTCCCCGTGACGTCCCTCTCGGCCCGCGAACCGCCGGGCGGCCTCGCCCGCGCCCGACATCGACCTGCGCCCGTGCTCGTGCTCGCGGGCGATCGCCTCCTCCTCGGTGAGGCCGTGCTGGTCCAGCAGGCTCGCCCGGTCGCTGCGCAGGCAGTCCTGGGGGAACGCCGCCAGCTCACGGGCGAGCTCGTGGGCCGCCGCGAGGGCTCGTCCGGACGGTACGACGCGATTGACCAGGCCGATCCGCTCGGCCTCGCCGGCCGTGACCGGACGGCCGGTGAGCACCAGGTCCATCGCCCGGCTCGTCCCGATCAGTCGGGGCAGCCGGACCGTGCCGCCGTCGATCAGCGGCACGCCCCACCGTCGGCAGAACACTCCGAACGTCGCGTCCTCCGCCGCCACCCTCAGGTCGCACCACACGGCGAGCTCGAGACCGCCGGCCACGGCGTATCCCTCGATGGCCGCGATCACGGGCTTCGACAGTCGCAGCCGGGACGGACCCATCGGCCCGTCGCCATCGGCCGCGACCCGGTTGTCCATCGCGGTGAGATCCGCCCCGGAGCAGAACGTGCCACCGGCTCCACTGAGCACGGCCACGGACTGCGACTCGTCGGCGTCGAACACCCGGAACGCCTCCGCCAGTGCCGCCGCGGTGGTCCGGTCGACCGCGTTGCGCACGTCCGGGCGCTCGATGGTGACGGTGGTGACCGGCCCGTCCTGCTCCACGTGCACGCTCATCGGATCAGCGTAGGGCGGCGGCTCAGCGTCCGCGTTGCCGCACGAACACCAGCACGCCGACGAGCAGCAGGATCACGGCAAGGACCAGGAACGGCCACGGGCTCCACTCGTCCGTGCAGCTCTCCCCCCCGTCGGCGACATGCGAGCACACCTCACCGGGACCCCCGCGGTTGCTCCAGGCGACGTACAGGACGGGCAGTGCGGCGCCGCTGATGATCCCGGCCATCCCCCACCCGAAGTCGACGCGCCACAGCATCACCCCGACCAGCATCAGCGTGAGCAGCAGGACGAACGGTCCGATCGTCAGCAGGGACAGGACCGACAGGCCCCAGGCCGCGCCCACCAGGCACCAGCCCAGGAACGCACCGACGGAGTCCCCGGGCGCCTTCACGACGCCCTCCCACGGGCCTTCGCCGCCCGGGCGACCGTACGACGGGCGCGCGTGCGTACCGCGCGGATCGCGACCGGCGGCAGGCCTTCGAGGGCCGTGACGAGTGCGCCGATGGCGTCCAGGGACGCCAACGCCGCCGCCGCGGCGTCCGGGTCGACGCCGTCGTAGAGCTCGAGACCGATGAAGCCGGCGGCCACGGCGCGTGCGAGCCCGGCGGGTTCGACGAGCCCGGCCAGCGGCGTCGCCGGGAGCACGCGGTGAAGCACCGCCTCGACCTCGCCCGCCCAGCAGTCCATGGCGTACCGACCCGCCTCCGCGAGCGTGTCGTCCCGCAAGGCGCCGGCCATCACCTGGGCCATCTGCAGGACGTTGCCGGCCCGCTTCTCGGCCATGTGGAAGTCGCGGCCGACCGCGAGCAGCTCGCCCAGCGAGGCCACGTCGGAGAAGCGGTCGCGGTACGACGCCACCGCGCGGTCGACCGAGCGGCGTACGGCGGCGTCGAGCAGGCCGTCGACACTGCCGAAGTGGTAGAAGACCAGCGCCTGGTTGACCTCGGCCCGGGCCGCAACGGTCCGGGCGGACACCCCCCTCACGCCGTCCTCGGCCAGGGCGACCGCGGTCGCGTCGAGCAGCCTCTCCCGCGTCGACACCGGATCTCCTCGCAGCTCTTGAGCGTTCGCTCAACTCCTAGGGTAGCTCGCGAAGCCGCCGGACGACATCCCGGGCCGGACCACCAACCACTGATCGGCGTCCGCGCGCGACAATGTGCGGATGGTGCACGGCTCCGAGCCGGCCGTCGCGTTCCGGCTCTGGCCGCCGGTCGCGATCGGGGCACCCCTGCTCGCCGGATGGTTGGCCACGCTGCTGTCGGGTGATCCGGTCGAGCTCGGCCGATGGCGGGTTCCGCTCGGCTGGGCACTGGTGCTGCTCTTCGTCGGCTGGAACGGCTGGTCGCTGTGGCTGTTCCGTCGGCACGAGACCGGACTGCTGCCGGGGCAGGCGACGCACACGATCATCGAGGAGGGGACCTACCGCCTCTCCCGCAACCCGCTGTACGTCGGCCTGCTCGGGCTCTACCTCGGGCTGGCGCTACTGGCCCCGACGTTCTGGGGGCTCGTGCTGTTCCCGGCCGCGGTCCTGCTCGTCCTCTGGGGCGCGATCCGTCCCGAGGAGCGGTTCCTGCACGAGCGGTTCGGCGCGCCCTACGACGACTACACCCGCCGGGTGCGTCGCTGGCTGTGAGCGCCGGGCACCACGCACCCGGCGACGCAGACCGGCGCCCGCACCGAACCGAAGTGGTCCCGCGAGCGTCTGCCACGGTGAGGACACGGTCGCCCGGCACGATCACCGGCGACCCGATGGTGAGCCGGCCCGGACGCGGTCGGAGCGCGTGAGGAGAGGTACCCATGACCGGACACAGCCGCCTTCGAGACGTCCTCACACACGCGTCCGCCGTGGCACTGTTCGCCGGGCTGCTGGCCGCCGCCGCGGTCCCGGCGCAGGCCGTCAGCAGGCTCCCCTCCGAGAGGCACTGGCGCAAGGACGTCGCCCGGGTCATGGCGGGCTCTGATGCCTACGTCGACCGGGTCACCGTCGACCAGAGCGTGAGGTACGCGATCAACCTCGACATCGACAACTCCACCCTCGCCTCGCACTACCGGCCGGGGACTGCCGTTCCCGCCGTACTCTCGTTCGCCACCTACGCCAACCAGGTTCACGGCGTCGCCCTGCTGTTCAACACCGCACGCACCGGCGCCGAGCTCAAGCACGCTCGTGCGCTGCTGGCCGAGGCCGGCTACCCGGTGACGGAGGTCTGCGGCCGGAAGAGTCACCAGGAGAAGGTCGCCCACGGGAAGCAGCGCTGCCGTGCTCGGTTCATCGCCGAGGGCTACACGATCATCGCGAACGTCGGGAACCACGACACCGACTTCTCCGGCGCGCACGACTACGGCCGAGCCTTCAGGCTCCCGAACTACCACAACCGTTTGACCTAGACCGCCCACCCGCGGATCGCGGGGTCGGGAACGGAGCTCGGCGGCACCCCCGCACGTCGCTGACCCGCACGGATGCCGCCGATTGGCGGTGGCGGCGGGATTTGAACCCGCGGTGGACTTGCGCCCACAAACGCTTTCGAGGCGTTCTCCTTAGGCCGCTCGGACACGCCACCGCCGGGAAGGCTACCCGAGGCGTTGGTGGGCGAAGAAATCGTCCAGAAGGGTTGTGCACTCCTCCGCGAGCACCCCTCCGAGGACCTCTGGACGATGGTTCAGCCGACGGTCGCGGACCACGTCCCAGAGCGATCCGGCCGCGCCGGCCTTGGGATCGAACGCACCGAAGACCAGCCGGTCCAGGCGTGACAGCACGACCGCGCCGGCGCACATTGTGCACGGCTCGAGGGTGACCACGAGGGTGCACCCGGCGAGCCGCCACCCACCCAGCGACTCGGCCGCGTGGCGTAGGGCGACCAGCTCGGCATGCCCCGTGGGGTCGCCGTCGCGCTCACGGACGTTGTGACCGCGCCCGAGGACCGCCGCGGTCGCGTCGAGCACGACGGCGCCGACCGGCACGTCGCCCGACGCCAGGGAGCGCCGCGCCTCGTCGAGGGCGGCGCGCATGGCGACGTCGTAGGCGTGGTCGGGCACGTCGTCGTGCTCAGGCCGAGGTGAGACCGACGGCCTCGTCGAACAGCGGCCCGAAGCCGAGCCGGCGTGCCACGTCGGAGAGCATCTCGTCGGGGTAGAGGTCGAAGTCGTCGAGCAGGACGCCCATGTCCATCGCGGCCATGCCGAGGTCGCCGAGGATGTCG
>DATAOY010000026.1:0-16474 GCA_036265495.1 Nocardioides sp.
CAGGCGGACAGGGTGCCCGGCGCGGGCATGAAGTTGTTGCCGGCGTCCTCGGCGTTGATCCGGAACTCGATCGAGTGGCCGGTGATCTCGGGGTCGTCGTAGCCGAGCTCCTCACCGGCGGCGATGCGGAACATCTCCTGCACCAGGTCGATGCCGGTGACCTCCTCGGACACGCAGTGCTCGACCTGCAGGCGGGTGTTGACCTCGAGGAAGGAGATCGTGCCGTCCTGCCCGACGAGGAACTCGCAGGTGCCGGCGCCGACGTATCCGGCCTCGCGCAGGATCGCCTTCGACGAGTCGTACAGACGCGCGACCTGCTCGTCGGTCAGGAACGGCGCGGGCGCCTCCTCGACCAGCTTCTGGTGGCGGCGCTGCAACGAACAGTCGCGGGTGGAGACGACCACGACGTTGCCGTGGGAGTCGGCCAGGCACTGGGTCTCGACGTGCCTCGGGCGGTCGAGGAACTTCTCGACGAAGCACTCCCCGCGCCCGAACGCCGAGACCGCCTCGCGCACCGCCGACTCGTAGGCCTCGGCGACCTCGGACATCTCCCGGGCGACCTTGAGCCCGCGGCCGCCGCCGCCGAACGCGGCCTTGATCGCGATCGGCAGGCCGACCTCCCGAGCGAACGCGACCGCCTCGTCGGCGTTGTCCAGGGGATCCTTGGTGCCGGGTGCGAGCGGCGCGCCGACCTTCTCGGCGATGTGGCGGGCCCGCACCTTGTCACCGAGGCTCTCGATCGCCTCCGGAGGCGGACCGATCCACACCAGTCCGGCGTCGATCACCGCCTGGGCGAAGGCGGCGTTCTCGGCGAGGAAGCCGTAGCCCGGGTGGACCGAGTCGGCGCCGGACCTCTCGGCGACCGCGATGATCTTGGCGATGTCGAGGTAGGAGTCGGCGGGGGTCGTGCCCCCGAGGGTGTGGGCCTCGTCGGCCAGCCGCACGAACAGCGCGTCGCGGTCTGGCTCGGCGTACACCGCGACGCTGCCGATGCCGGCGTCCCTGCAGGCACGGATCACCCGGACGGCGATCTCACCACGGTTGGCGACCAGGACCTTCTGCAGGGGTCTCACGTCGGGCAAGGCGCACTCCTCCAGATGGGCGGGACTCCGCCGAGCACACTATCGCCGTCGGGGCGCCGCCGGGCCGGGGCTCCTCACCCCGGCCCGGCGACGATCCGCCGTCGGCTGGTGCGTACGCGTCAGTCGATCCGCCCGGCCTCCCGCAGCAGGGCGTCGGCTCGCGCGACCAGGCTCCGGCTGTCGCCGTGGCTGATCCCGTGCCCGGCCGCCGCCCCGGCCAGGGCCGTCTTCATCCTGGTCGCGAGCTCGTCCCGCCGGTCCGCCAGCCTGGTCAGCGCGGCCTCGGTGGCGACGTACCGTGCGTCGTGCCCGGCCGACCCGCTGGCGAGCGCCTTCGTGTCGGCCTGGAGCGTGATCGTGGCGAGCGGCCCGACCGCCGAGTTGATCCGGTGGTAGGCCGCGCCCAGTGCCCGCGCGTCGGCCAGCGCCTCGGACGGGTGCCGGAGCAGCTGAGAGATCACCTGGCCGTCCGTGGCGTAGTCGTCGGTCAGACCGAGCAGGTGCAGCATGGTCGGCCGGAGGTCGACCTCCTCGACCCACGTGCCCTGACGCGACGCCTGCGGCACCGTGCGCGTCGAGTTCGGGTCGGAGGCCTCGTTGCTCTGCTCCGGCGTGGGTCCGTCGACGCCGAGGTTCCGGACTCCCGGACCCACGAACGACGACCAGGTCACGTCGATGTTCGGTGAGTAGTAGCCGTGGTCCCACGCGAAGAGCGGGTTGATCGAGACGTTGGGCACCCCGCTGGTCGCGAAGAAGTAGTCCGGGACCGGGAACATCGTGTACGACGGCAGGCGCAGCGGATCGGCGGTCTGCATGTGCAGGATCCGCTCCTCCACCTCGCCGGCCTGGTACTTCACGATCCTCTCCTGCTGCTGACCGCTGTAGGGGTTGTCCGACCTCATCGCGGCGGTGTCCCGCTCGAGCTGGCGCAGCGTCGCGTCCTGGGGACCGGGCTGCCCATGCACGTAGATCGACGCACCCTGCGGCTCGATGTCGAACGCCGTCGAGGCGCTCGGGGTGCCCGACAGGAGCCCCTTGATGTTGGCCTGCAGCTCGCCGATCGAGCCGCTCGGGTAGGTGCAGAAGACGGTCACCCCGTCGCACCCGGCCGGGGTGGGGGTCATCGCCCGACCGACGTTCGCGCCGTCGAACTGGTCGCCCTCCTCGGCACTGATCACGAACAACGTGTTGGAGGCGTTGATCCCGTCGGCGGCCAGCCGCTCGAAGAAGGTCTTGAACGCCGCGTCGTACGCCGCGCCGTTCTCGGCGTAGCAGTGGTCACCGGGGCCGATCGGGTTGCCCGGCTTGATGGCCGTGGCGGTGTCGCAGGTCCCGGTCGTCGTGGCCTTCCGCTCGTGCAGGTCGGAGATGTAGCCGTAGGTGACCGGGATGCCGCTCTCCTGCATGTCGGCAAGGTAGGCCAGCGACTGGGTCGCGGTCGGGCTGAACCCCGGGAACCCGGGCTTGTGGCTGAACGGCTCCTGGATCGGGTTGCCGTCGAGGTCGACGAGGTTGCCCGAGTGGTCCGTCACCTGGTAGCCGTTGCGCGAGAGGTCGGGCGTCCCCGCTCCGAGCTGCGGCGCGACGTACTTGGCACCGAACAGCGCCTGGAAGCCCTGGTAGCCGCCGGGCTCGGTGGCCAGGCTGTCCGGTACGGCGGACGGCGTCGGCGTGGTCTGGCCGAACTTCACGGCCTGGGCGTCGGCACACACCGACGCGCCCTGTGCGCAGTGCACGGCCTCACCGATGTAGTCGGCGACCTCGGCGTCCTTGAAGGGATCCGGATCGGCCTGGTACTGCTGCTCCTCGGGCGAGCTCGTGCCGAACAGGGTCGGGATGTCGACGGCGGCGTTCTCGGGGACCATGTTGGCGGTCGAGAAGTCGCCGACGTTGCAGCCGGCCCGCGTGAACGGGACCCACGGTGCGGGCGTGGTGCGGTTCGGGGCGCCGCTGCCCGGCGAGGTGTCGCTGTAGACCATGGAGGGAGCCGTGTCGTGCCCCACGGTCGGCGGGTTCTTGGTGTCGGCGACCGGGCTCGTCCAGTACGCGAACGACGCCGCCGGGTCGGTGGTGCCGTCGGGGTTGTAGGTCTTGTAGGAGTTGGAGAGCGGCTGACCGTGGCGGTCGCCGTACAGGCCGGTGTAGATGCTCAGGCTGTCGTCGGCCGTGTGGGCGATCATCGGTGTGTGGGTGTTGGACAGCACCGTGCCGTTGTCCTCGAGGAAGTTCAGCAGGTGTGGCATCCGTTCCACGTCCGACGGCACGTTCGGGTTGTCGCGCCCGAAGTGGACGTTGTCGAACACGATGTTGATCACGTGCGAGATCCCGTTGCCGAGGTGACAACCGGACGGGGGCGCAGGGGTCGCCTGCGCGGAGGTGAGGGCCCCGGAGAGGGCCGGGACCACGAGTGCGCCGGTCGCGAGACCGGCACTGGCAGCGCCCGAGATCAGGCGTCGCCTCGTGGCATGAATGCGTACAGACATGCGCATGAGCTCCTTGCTGCTCGTTCTGTGTGGAGTTGTTCCGCCGAGCGACATTGCCACCACCGAGGCTCGGCGTCACCCCCCAGGAGCTGAACAATCCGTCGACGGACGATGACGCCAAGGCTGCACCAGGGCAGTCGCCCCGGATGCGGGCCAGGCGGGCGTGGTTGCATGGGCCCATGCAGGTCACGCACGACGTCGACCGGAACGCCCTGGACGAGCTGCGGGCCGCGCTTCCGGACGGCGTTGTCGTCACCGAGGCGGACGCCGTCGAGAAGTACCGCCACGACTGGTCGCGCGACCCCTCGGCGGGGACGCCCGGTGCCGTGGTCCGCGCCGAGAACGCCGAGCACGTGCAGACCGCGGTCCGGTGGGCGGCCGCGCACCGCGTGCCGGTGGTGCCGCGCGGAGCCGGCAGCGGGCTCTCCGGCGGCTCGAGCGCCGTCGACGGCGGGATCGTGGTCAGCCTGGAGCGGATGACGGCCGTCGAGATCGACCCGCTCTGCCAGGTCGCCGTCGTCGAGCCGGGCGCGTTCAACAAGGACGTGAAGGCCGCCGCGGCGGTGGAGGGGCTGTGGTACCCGCCCGACCCGTCGTCGTTCGAGATCTGCTCGATCGGCGGCAACGTCGCGACCAACGCCGGCGGCCTGTGCTGCGTGAAGTACGGCGTGACCACCGACTACGTGCTCGGCCTCGACGTGGTACTGGCCGACGGCACCTTGGTGACGCTCGGCGGGAAGCGGATCAAGGACGTCGCCGGGCTGTCCCTGCTCAAGCTCTTCGTCGGCAGCGAGGGCACGCTGGGGATCGTCACCCGGGCGATCCTGCGGCTGGTCCCCGCGCAGGGGGCGCGGTCCACGATGGTGGCGACGTTCCCGACCGTGCAGGAGGCTGCGGAGGCGGTGGTGGTGATCCGGACGACCATGCGCCCCTGCCTGCTCGAGCTGATGGACCGGGCCACGATCAACGCCGTCGAGGACTTCCGCCCGATGGGGCTCGACCGCACCGTCGGCGCGCTCCTGATCGGCCAGTCGGACGCCCCCGGCGAGGTGCGGTCAGGGGAGATCGCCGCGATGCGAGCCGCGTGCGAGGCGGCCGGCGCGGGGGAGTGCTTCGTCACCGACGACGCCGAGGAGGGCGAGATGTTCGTCCAGGCACGGCGCGTCTCGTTCCACGCGCTCGAGCAGCGCGGTGCACTGCTGCTCGAGGACGTCGGCGTCCCGATCCCGCTCCTGCCCGACCTGCTCGGCCGGATCGTGGCGATCTCGCAGGCGCACCGCGTCGAGATCCCGACCGTCGCCCACGCCGGGGACGGCAACACCCACCCCCTGATCGTGTACGACGCCCACGATGCCGATGCCGAGCGGCGGGCACGTACGGCGTTCACCGAGGTGATGGCGGCGGCGATCGCGCTCGGCGGCACGATCACCGGTGAGCACGGCGTGGGCCGGGCCAAGGCGGTGGCGCTGCCCGACCAGCTCGGACCGGACGTGATGGCGCTGACCCGGAGGATCAAGGACGCACTGGACCCCGACGGCATCCTCAACCCGGGCGCGATCCTGAGCCGGTGAGGTGCCGGTGAAGTCCTGGTGCGAGCTCAGGCCCGCTGCGGCTGCGCGACCGCACGCGCGACGATCTCGACGAGCTCGTCGCGACCCGGGCCCGCGGCGTAGGCCGGACGCCAGCCGCCCGCGTAAACCTCGCGCGCGATCGGCTCGGCCTCACGCAGCGTCGCGGGCAGCGCCGCCATCGACAGGTAGCCGGCGGCGGACGCCATGATCTCGGGGCGCACCTGGGCCGCCTCGAGGATCAGGTCCGACGGCAGCGGTGCCTCGAGATCGACATCGCGACCGGACCACCGGGCGACCCGGTCGCCGTCCATCAGGATGTGGTCCTCGACCCAGGGGCGCATCAGGTCGGCGGCCCACGCGTCGAGGGCGAGTCCCACGCCGGCCAGGTCCTGCGTGTCGTGGTCGAGCAGGCTGAGCAGCGCCTCGCACTGCCACAGGGTGGTGGTGACACCGCGGCCGAAGACCGGTGTCGTGGTCGCCACGCTGTCGCCGACGAAGACCAGCCCGGGCAGCACCAGGTCACCGTCGTCGGTGCACTGGCTGCGGTAGACGTTCAGCAACGGGCCGCCCGGAAGCACGTCGGTGACCGGCGCGGAGCGCGCTGGGTCGGTCCAGTCCGCCAGACCCGGGATCGCCCGAGCGGCCGCGGTGAAGGCCGCCTCGTGCCGCAGGTCGCGCAGGGCGGGGTCGTCGGCCGGGCGCACGATGACCACGGAGAACATGCCGTGCTCGTGTCGGAAGATCAGGCAGAGGTAGCCCTCGCAGTCGGCCTGCCAGGCGATCGGGTTGGTCATCGGGCCGGGCTCGGCACCGGGCCGCAGCCGGTAGACGCGGTCGACGTACGCCATCCCGCACGGCCCGCCCACCTGGTGCCGCCGGCCCAGCTCCCGGCTCACCCGGCCGGCGCGTCCGGAGGCGTCCACGACGAGGTCGGCGTCGTACGTCGCGCCGTCGACGACGACGCCGCTGGCTCGTCCGTCGCGCCGGACGATGGTGTCCACGTGCCCGACCCGGAGCTCGAACCCCGGTGTGCCGGCCGCCGCGTCGCGCAACGCTCGCTCGAACGTCTCGCGCGTGGAGCGGTGCCCCATCGGCGCGTCGGGCTGGCCAGGCAGGTCGCTGCGCACGGGCTCGGCGCCGAGCGCGAGCCACCCGTCGAGAGCCTCGGGCAGCTCGCGCGCGAGGGCGTCCGCGACCGTCTGCCGGAACGCGTGGGCGTGATGGAACTGCATGACGCCTCGCCGGGACCAGCGCTCCGCGCCGTCCGGGCCCGGATCACGGTCGACGGCGGTGACCTGGTGGCCCCTCCGGGCCAGGGTCGCACCCAGGAACAGGCCGGCCGGGCCGGCTCCGACGATCGTGACGCGCATGGTGTCCTCCCTCGCTACGGCGGTGAGCCGCTCGGGTGTCATCGAGTGTGGGTCGAACGCCGTACCGGCGTCCACCGGGTCACCCATGGACAAGGAGCACGCAGGCGTCGCGGGCGGACATGGCGCCGGCAGGTCGCGCCTAGGGTGGCGTCATGGCGGAGACCAGGTGGGAGCAGGCGCGCGCTCAGGAGCGCGCGGCCGGCCAGGGCGGGTATGGCGCGCACTTCGCGCGGCTCATCGACGAGGGCGCCGACATCGAGGGCGAGGCCCGGCTGGCCGACGTGCTCGTCCCTCGGGGCGGCTGGATCCTGGATGCCGGCTCCGGCATGGGCCGGGTCGGCGGCGCGCTGGTCGCCCGGGGGCACCGGGTCGTCGGCGTCGACTTCGATGCCGAGATCCTCGACCAGTCGCGGCGGACGTATCCCGCCCTCCCGCTGGTCGACTCGCGGCTCGACGAGCTGACGCCGCGGAGGCTGACGGCGGCCGGCCATCCCACGACGTACGACCTGATCGTGTGCGTCGGCAACGTGATGATCCTGCTCGCGCCCGACACCGAGCGCACGGTGCTGGCCAACCTGGCCGGCCTGCTGGCGCCCGGCGGGCGGATCCTGGTCGGCTTCGCACTGACCGGAGCCCCGAGTGGGGCCTCGCGCGAGTACCCGGCCGACGAGTTCGTCGCTGACGCGGCCGCCGCCGGGCTCGAGCTCGAGTCCCGCTTCGCGAGCTACGACCTGCGCCCGTTCACCGACCGCAGCACGTACGCCGTCCACGTGCTGCGGCACGCGGCGCCCGGCTGACCGCCCGCTTGACTGCCGCCCGGCTCAGCCGCCCGGCTGGTAGACCATCAGCAGCACGATCACGGCGTACAGCAGCCCGATCGCCCCGCCGGCCGCGGCCACCCTCCCGACCAGCGCGCCGGGTGACCCACCCCCGCCGATCTCGACAGCGGCCCTGGTCAGCGACGGCACGAGCAGGCCGAGTGCGACGGCCATCGCGCACACCCAGAGCAGGAGCGACAGCCAGATCCAGGGGTCGCCGATCTGGGCGACCTCCTCGGAGGAGTCCCAGGGCGCCTGCTGCGACATCAGCCCCATCCCGAGGATCACCACGACGATCGAGACGTAGCTGTAGAGCCGGACCATCCGGGCGGCCGACGTCGCGGCATCGGCGTCCGGTCTGCGCAGTGCCCGCGAGGCCGTCGTGGCCGCGCCGACGAGTGGTCCGACGGCGAAGATGGCGGCGAGCAGGTGCAGGAAGAGCAACAGCTTGAACACGTGGTGACGATAGTCCGCCGTCATGGTTAGCGATCATTAACCTCGGCCGCTACGATGTGCGGCATGACGTTCGAGCTGTCGCGCGAGCACGAGGAGTTCCGGCGCGTCGTCCGCGAGTTCGCGGAGGGCGAGATCGCGCCGCACGCCGCGCAATGGGACCGCGACCACTACTTCCCGACCGAGGTGGTGCAGCAGATGGGCAAGATCGGGCTCATGGGTCTCACCGCACCGGAGGAGTACGGCGGTGCCGGCGAGGACGGCGACTTCACCAGCCTCTGCGTGGCGATCGAGGAGATCGGCCGGGTCGACCAGTCGATGGGGATCACCCTCGAGGCGGCGGTCGGGCTCGGGATCAACCCGATCCTCACCTATGGCGACGCCGAGCAGAAGGAGCAGTGGCTGCCGGCCCTCGTCGCCGGTGAGAAGCTCGCCGGCTTCGGGCTGACCGAGCCAGGTGCCGGATCCGACGCCGGGGCGACGCGCACCAGGGCGCAGCTGGTCGACGGCGAGTGGGTCGTCAACGGCGCCAAGCAGTTCATCACCAACTCGGGCTCCGACCTCACCTCCTGCGTGACCGTCACCGCCCGCACCGGCGAGAAGGCGGACGGCACGGCAGAGATCTCGGCCCTGATCATCCCGTCGGACGCGCCCGGCTTCACCGCGGAGCCGGCGTACGACAAGCTCGGCTGGCACGCCTCGGACACCCACCCGCTCACGCTCGAGGACGTGCACGTCCCCGAGGGCAACCTGCTCGGGGAGCGCGGCCGCGGCTTCGCGCAGTTCCTGGCCACCCTCGACGACGGCCGGATCGCGATCGCCGCGCTCGCGGTCGGCTGCATCCAGGCCTGCCTCGACGCGTGCCTGCAGTACGCCGGGGAGCGGCAGACGTTCGGCGTCCCGATCGGTCGCAAGCAGGGCGTGGCGTTCCAGATCGCCGACCTCGACGTGATGCTCCAGGCGAGCCGGCTGCTGGTCTACAAGGCCGCCTCGATCAAGGACGCGATGCGTGACGGCGCGGGCCCCCGGGCGAGCGAGCTGAAGCAGGCGGCGTCGGTGGCCAAGCTGTACGCCACGGAGTCCGCGGTGACCGCGACCCGGATCGCTACCCAGGTCTTCGGCGGCTACGGCTTCATGGAGGAGTACCCCGTGACGCGCCTCTACCGCGACGCGAAGGTGCTCGAGATCGGTGAGGGCACCTCCGAGGTGCAGCGGATGCTGATCGCCCGCGGTCTCGGCCTCCCGGTCGAGTAGCGTCGCGGGGTGCGCCTGTTCCGCGACCTCCCTGCCGAGGTCCGCGCGCTGACGGGTGTCGCCTTCATGGTGGCGCTGGGCTTCGGTCTGGTCGCGCCCGCACTGCCGCTGTTCGCGGCCCAGTTCGGAGTGGGCAGGGCGGCCGCGGGAGCCGTGGTCAGCGCGTTCGCGTTGATGCGACTGGTGATGGCGCCGTTCGTCGGGCGGCTCGTCAACGCCGTCGGCGAACGCGTGCTCCTGGCCACCGGCATCGGGATCGTGGCCGTGAGCAGCGTGCTGGCGGGTCTGGCCCAGTCCTACTGGCAGCTGCTCGTCCTGCGCGGCGCCGGGGGCGTCGGCTCGATCATGTTCAGCGTGAGCGCGGCGAGTCTCCTGGTCCGGGTCACGCCCAGCCATCTGCGCGGCCGGGCCCAAGGCGTGTGGGCGGGCGCCTTCCTGATCGGCCTGGTCGCCGGGCCGGCGGTCGGCACCGTGGCGACGTTCTCGCTCCGGCTCCCGTTCTTCCTGTACGCCGGCACCCTCGTCGTCGCCGGCCTGCTCGGGCTCGGTGCCCTGCGACACAGCGAGCTGGCCGCGCGCCAGTCGGTCCGGTCCGAGCCGCTGGCGCTCGCCGCCGCCCTGCGCAGCCGGGCCTACCTGGCCGCCCTGGCGGCGGCCTTCGCCGGCGAGTTCGCGCTGATCGGTGCCCGCTCGGCGATGCTGCCGCTCTACGTGCGCGACGCCCTCCACCTGTCGGCCAGCTGGGCCTATGCGGCATTCCTCATCGTCAGCGTCGTCAGCGGCGTGCTGCTGCTGCCGACCGGCAAGGTCGCGGACACCGTCGGTCGGCGGCCGGTGATCGTGCTGGGTCTGCTCGTCGGTGCGCTGGGGTTCCTGCTGCTCCCGACACTCCCGGCCATCGCCGGACTGGTGACCGCGACCGTGCTGATCGGAGTGGCAGCGGCGTCCGACTCGGTCGCTCCCGGCGCGGTGATGGGAGACGTCGTGTCCGGGCGTGGCGGCACCGTGGTCGCCGTCTTCCAGATGGCGGGCGATCTCGGCCTGGTCCTCGGCCCGGTCGTGACCGGCTGGGTGGCGGACGCCGCCGGGTACTCCTCCGCTTTCGTCGTCTGCGCGGCGGTCTGTGCGCTGCCGGTGCTCGTCGTCCTGGCCGCGCCCGAGACGCTGAAGCCGGACCACTCGGTCTCAGCCGTGGCGGCGGAGGACGCGGCCCGCGACGCCACCTGAGGGCACCCCACGGCACCGTCGGCGGGTCTCGCCGCCCCGCGCCGGTGACCGTTTGCCGCGTTCCCGGGCGGTCGCTTCCTTAGACTGCCCCTCGTGCCCCCGCGTCTGCCCCACATCCTCGTGGAGATCGGGCGCTTCATGGTCACCGGCGGGCTGTCCACCCTGGTGTCCGTCGCACTGTTCAACTTCTTGGCGCACGGCCTCTACCTGACCAGCAACCCGTGGCTGGCCGAGCAGCCGCTGCTGGCGCTGGTGGTGGCCAATCTCGTGGGCATGATGGTCAGCTACCGGCTGAGCCGGACCTGGACGTTCCGGCACCGACCTCCCGTCCACGCCGACGGCGGGCGCACGGCGTTCTTCCTGATCAACCTGGTCACCCTGCCGCTGGCGGTCGGCACGCTGTGGTTCAGCCGCCACCTGCTGGGCCTGACCGACCCACTCGCCGACAACGTGGCCGGCAACGTCGTCGGCGCGCTGATCGGCCAGGTGGCGCGGTTCTACCTGTTCCGCACCTACGTCTTCCGTCAGCCGGTCACCGCCAGCGAGGTGGCGCACCACCCGGTGGCGTTCCTCGGGCCCGTCCATCGGCTCGACCCCGAGACGACCTCGGAGGCGCCCTAGCGTCGGCTCCAGAGGTCGGTCCAGCGGTGGCCGAGCTCGGTCACCAGGTCGCGCAGCAGGGGCAGGCTCAGGCCGACCACGTTGTGGTGGTCGCCCTCGATCCCGGTGACGAACGCGCCGCCCAGGCCGTCGATGGTGAACGCGCCGGCGACCTGCAGCGGCTCGCCGGACTCGACGTACGCCGCGATCTCGTCGTCGGTGACCTGCGCGAAGTGCACGACGGTCGAGCCCGTCGCGGTGCTCTGGCGCTCGGACGTCGTGTCGCGCAGGCAGTGCCCGGTGTGCAGGACCCCGCTGCGTCCGCGCATGGCCCGCCAGCGGAGCACCGCCTCGTCCGCGTCGCCGGGCTTGCCCAGCGCCGCTCCATCGAGCTCCAGCACGGAGTCGCACCCGAGCACCAGCCGCCCGCTCCCCACCTCGTCGGCGACGGCGGCGCACTTGAGGTCGGCGAGGCGCTGGGCCAGGGCGGCCGGGGCGAGGCCGGCGACCTGCGACTCGTCGACGCCGGAGACGACGACGGACGGTTCCAGACCCGCAGCCCGAAGGGTGGCCAGGCGGGCGGGGGAGGCCGACGCCAGCACCAGCGGGATCACCGGGCGAGTCTCGCAGAGCCGCGCGGCGGAACGATCACGGACCGGCCGTTACCCTTCCCCGGTGCCCGGCCCGACTCCCGCGACCCCGCACGGCGGCTCGCCGTCGATCCATCAGCCCGACTACTGGTGGTACCGCGCGCGGGCGGACCTGCTGCGCACCGTCCTCGAGCCGTACGTCGGGGCGCCGCAGCGGCTGCTCGACGTCGGCAGCGCCGACGGCCCCAGCGTCGGCTGGCTGACCGCTCCGCAGAAGATCTCGCTGGACCTCGACCCGCGCGGACTGCGCCCGCCCGAGGGCGTCTGCGGGTCGGTGCTGGCCCTGCCGTTCGCCGACGACAGCTTCGAGGTGGTCGGCGCGTTCGACGTGGTCGAGCACTGCGACCCGGAGAACGTCGCGCTCGGCGAGCTGCGCCGGGTGCTGCGGCCCGGCGGGCGGCTGCTGCTCTCCGTGCCCGCCTACCAGTGGGCCTGGTCCGACCACGACGTCGCGAACGGCCACGTCCGCCGCTACACCAGGCCGCGCGCGGTCTCGGCGGTGGCGGGCGCGGGCTTCGAGGTGCTGCGCGCGACGTACGGCTTCACGGCCGTGTTCCCGGCCTTCGTCGCGGAGCGGGCGGTGCGCACCGCGCGCCATCGACGCGTGCCGGCCCGCGACGGCGAGCCCGCCGACGTCGTCGACGTACCTCCGGTCGGGCCGCGCCTCGAGCGCCTGCTGTTGGGCCTGTGCCGGTGGGACCGGCGTCTGCTGGCCCGGCACGACCTGCCGTTCGGCTCGTCGGTCTTCCTCGCGGCGGTCAAGCGGTGACCGGACCCGGCACCCGCCGCGCCGACCGGGCGTGGTCGGGTGCGGCCGTCGGCACCGTGCTCCTCGCGCTGGGGCTGCTGCTGGTCGGGAACCACCACTACTTCTGGTACGGCGACACTCCGGCGGCCTACTACGGCTGGTGGTACCACCTCGGCGAGCTCGTCCGGCACGGGCAGTGGAGCACCCTCGACCCGCACGCCTGGCGGGCCGGGAACCTCGCGGCCGAGGGGCAGTGGGGGCTCTGGTCGCCGCTGACGATCGGGATCGGCCTGTTGGCGACGGTCGTCTCCGACCTGCTCCTGGTGACGGCCGTGGTCAAGCTGGGCCTGGCCGTCGTCGCCGTGCTCGGCGTGTACCTCCTGGTCCGGTCGTACGACGCGCCTCCGGCGGCGGCGTACGTCGCCGCCGTGCTGGCGCCGATGGGCGGCATGACCCAGTACCTCGACCTGCCCTCGTGGGCGGCCGCGGAGATGATCTGGGCGCTCTTCCCCTGGGTGTGGTGGGCCCTCCGGCGGACGATGCTGCGTGGCGCCAACCCGCTCCCGGCCCTGGCCACCGGCTACCTCCTGGTGACCGTGGGCTACGTCTTCGGCACGATCATGCTGATCGTGGCGATCGTCGCCTGCCTGGTCGACTGCGCGGTCCAGCACGACCGTGCCGCGGCGGTCCGCGTGCTCGGCGCCGGGCTGCTGCTCGGGCTGGTGGCGCTCACCGTCTATCTCCCCGGCCTGCTGACCGCGTCGGTCACGGCCCGGGCCGAGATCTACGGCACCTCGCCGGACAAGTTCACGACCGACCCGCTCGCGCTGTTCGGTGCCGTCCTGCCGACGGCCGCGGTGCCCGGTGCGGACGTTCCCCTGCTGCCGTACGTCTACCTGGCCTGGCTGCTGCCGATCCTGCTCTGGCTGGACTGGGGCCGGGTGCGTCGAGGCTGGCGTCCGCTCTCCGGCCTGCTGGTCGTGACCGTGGTGACGCTCGGCATCGTCGCCGGACCCTCCCAGCTCGGCCCCCTGCGGTACCCGCTGCGCATGCAGCCGTTCCTGGTGCTGGCGTTCGCGGTGCTGCTGATGGTCGCCTGGACCCGGTTCGGGCTCGCCCGACCCGCGCCGGTCCGGCTCGGGCTGTCCTGCGCGTGGGTGGTCCTCGCGGCCGTCGAGTCGGCGGTCCGTGCCCCGTCGGAGTGGCCGGCGCAGGCCTGCTCCGTGGTGCTCGTCGGGGCCGCGCTGGCGCTGCTCTGGTGGCTCCTGCGCAGCGGACGACGCGCCTGGCTGGCGCCGGTCGCCGGCGCGGTGACGCTGGCCGCGTTCGGGACGCAGCACGTGTTCTTCCGCACCCCTCCTTCTCCGCAGCGCAACGCCCCGACCGAGCTCGCGGCGTACCAGGGGTGGTATCCCCGAGCCGTGGGTGACCTGCTCGAGGTCGGCACGACGCAGCCGCTGGTGCAGACGCACCCCGGCGCAGCACGCGACCTGCCCATCGGCTCCGCGTGGTACCTCACCGGCATCAGCTCCTCGAGCACCTACACCGCCATCAGCCACGCGGCGTACAAGGACCGCTACTGCGTCTACTACGAGGGCAGCACCTGCCCCGCCCTGCTCGCCACGCTGTTCAGCGTGGAGCCGGCCACCGGCCAGGAGCGGGTCGACCTGCTGGGGGTCAGCTCGCTGCTGCTGGTCCGGGACTCGTACCGGGCCCGGACCGTCGCCCACCCCCCGCCCGGGTGGCGGGTCGCCGAGCGCACGCCGTACGCCGTGCTGTGGACCCGGAGGGCGCCGCTGCCCGGGGCGGGGAGCGTCGCCTGGACCTCGCCGGGGACCTCGGTGTCCGCGGTCGACGCCGGCGCGACCAGTACGGCGTTCCGCGTGGACCGGGTGCCCGCCTCGGGTGGGACCGTCGTGCTGCGGCTGCTCGACTGGCCCGGCTACTCGACCTCGAAGGGGTCGATCGAGGATCCGGTGGACGGGTATCTGCTGACCGTTCACGTGCCGGCGACCGCGACCGGTGAGACGGTCGACGTCGCCTTCCACCCGCCGGGCTGGGCGGCCGAGGTCGCCGCGTGGGCGCTGGCCGTTCTCGTCGGTGCGGCCTGGTCGGTCGTCGTGTGGGTCGGCCACCGGCGTCGGCCGGTCAGCGCGCCGCGAGGGAGGGGCTGAGGCTCAGCGGGCCCGGCCCTGCAGCGTGGCGACCGTGTCGTGCTTCGCGTTGGTGAAGGTGATGGTGTCGACCGTGCCGTCGGTCGAGACGTCGACGCGCGTGGCGTGACGGAGGGTCCTGGCCAGCCGTCCGCCGGGACAGCCGGGCCTCACCGGTGTCGTCGCCCGGGCGAACGAGAAGGCGTGGTCGATCCTCACCGAGTAGGTGCCCAGCGCCGCATGGCAGCGCACGCTGGCCAGGGTGCCGTCCTCGAACCGCACCCGCGCGTCCCGGACCGGCTTCCCGTCGTGGAGTGGAGCCCACGGGTGCCCCTCGACCTTGCTGGGGAGGGCGGTGTCCACGGCGTGATGGATGACCGACTCGGCCTTGTCCTTCGCCCAGCTGACGCCGAACCCGGCGACGACGGCCACGACGACCAGCGCCAGGATCACCTTCATGTGCTCGAACCCTTCCCCGATGACGGCAGGGAGAGGCTAGACGAGGCGGGCGCGCCTGTCCGACGAACCGCCGCACGTGGGTGGGATCCGCTCAGCTGGCCACCGGCGTCTGCGCGTCGGCGTCCGCCGGCGCGTTGAGGCGGTGGCGCGGCGAGTACTCCTCCGCGTGGATGCGCGCGATCTGGCTGAGGACCCGGAATCCCCGGCCCCGCGGGTGGCCCTGCACCGGCCGCTCGGCAGGCGTCTCTCGGGCCAACGTCTCCACCGGACTGCCGCTCATCACCATCGAGCTCATCGCGATCCCCCCGGAATCGTCCGTGGCGGCCCCCCATAGGCTCACCGTCCCGGTGGTCCATCCCCGGTCCACCGTTGATCACCATGGTGGGCCCAAGCCGGCCGACAATCCAGGTTTCCTCCGAGATTTTACGTCCGGCCCGACCACGGATCCCGCCGTCGACGGGCGCCGATGCCACGGGTTCCGTCGGGGACAGGTCGTTCAGCGGGGCAGTCCCGACGCGCGCCACGCCCCCGGGCCGTGCGGGTGGACGACGCGGTGGAGCCGGCGCGGTGCGTTCCAGTCCGGCGTACGCCGCGGCGGCAGGGGCGCGGGTCCGCCGCGCGCGGCCAGGACTCCGACGAGTGCCGCGAGCTCCTCCGGTGTCGGCTCGCCCCGGACCACGCGCAGGAACGGCGGCCGGTGGTCGGCCGGATCCCTCGTCGAGTCGTTCACAGCGGGATGTTCCCGTGCTTCTTGCTCGGCAACAGCTCGCGCTTGGAGCCGAGGAGGCGCAGCGCCTTGACGATCTCGATGCGCGTCTCGTGCGGCGCGATGACGCCGTCGACGTACCCGCGCTCGGCGGCGACGTACGGGTTGGCGAGCGTGTCCTCGTACTCCGTGATCAGCTCGGCGCGCCGCGCCTCCGGGTCGGCGGCCTCCTTGAGCTCGGTGCGGTACAGGATGTTCACGGCCCCCTGTGCCCCCATCACCGCGATCTGCGCGGTCGGCCAGGCCAGGTTGATGTCGGCGCCGAGGTGCTTGGAGCCCATCACGTCGTAGGCACCGCCGTAGGCCTTGCGGGTGATGATCGTGACCAGCGGGACCGTCGCCTCGGCGAAAGCGTAGAGGAGCTTCGCGCCGTGCCGGATGATGCCTCCGTACTCCTGCTGCGTTCCGGGCAGGAATCCCGGGACGTCCTCGAAGACCAGCAGGGGGACGTTGAAGGCGTCGCAGAAGCGGACGAAGCGCGCGGCCTTGACGGAAGCGTCGATGTCGAGCACCCCGGCGAGGTGCATCGGCTGGTTCGCGACCACCGCCACGGACCGGCCGTCCAGCCGGATGAACCCGCACAGAATGTTCCGCGCGAACGCCGGCTGGACCTCGAGGAACATCCCGCCGTCGGCGACGTTCCGGATCAGTCCCGCCATGTCGTACGGCCGGTCCGGCTCCTCGGGGATGAACCCGTCGAGGTCGGCCCCCGCCGCCGTGGGCTCGACCGCCTCCGCCCGGGGCGGGTCGTCGAGGTTGTTGGACGGGAGGTACGAGAGGAGCTCGCGGATCCCGGCGAGCACGGCGGCGTCGTCCTTTCGGACGAAGTGCGCGACGCCG